>JAILFT010000012.1 GCA_024697425.1 Butyrivibrio sp.
GTCCTTAAAGGCCGCCATGGACATTAAGAATACGGTAAAAAAGGCATCGATGGAATTCTTTGAAGGAACCATTGGTTCTACGCAGGTTGTGGTTGTAAGAAGCGGCATCTGCAAGGTTAATGCCGGCATCTGCGTTCAGATACTTGCGGACACCTTTGGCGTTACCCATGTACTTAACACGGGAGCAGCAGGTTCTTTGGATGCTCGTATCAACATCGGAGACATTGTTCTTTCTACCGATGCCTGCTATCATGACGTGGACGCAACAATTTTCGGATACAGGAAGGGTGAGATTCCTCAGCTTGGAACCCAGGTTTTTGCCGCAGATAAAGAGCTTATAGAGAAGGCAAAAGAGGCTATTAAGAAAGCTGCACCCGATCTTGGAATCTTCGAGGGAAGAGTCTGCAGCGGAGATCAGTTCATCTCCTCTCAGGAAGTAAAGAACGCCATCAAAGCGGATTTTGG
Source organism: Butyrivibrio sp. (assembly GCA_024697425.1). Lineage (GTDB taxonomy): Bacteria > Bacillota > Clostridia > Lachnospirales > Lachnospiraceae > Butyrivibrio. The sequence goes on from JAILFT010000012.1 coordinate 466, forward strand.
CGGAATGTGTACCGAGATGGAAGGGGCAGGAATCGCGCAGGCATGTTTCCTTAACAACATTCCTTTTGTAATCATCCGCGCCATCTCCGACAAAGCCGACGGTTCAGATATTATGGATTATCCGGAATTTGAGAAAAAGGCCGCCCACGATTGCGCCGCTCTTGTACTGGAATTGCTTAAGACATTGTAAGGGATAATCAAAAATCCCCGTAAATAATCTAGAATACAAAAATGCACATTACTTTGCGAGACATGAGCAAAGCAATGTGCATTTTTTATATTCATATCCCCTTACGGAGATTAGTGGTTATGTCTATCAGATGTTCAGCAGCTTGCTGTACTCTGCAAGAGCTCCGTCTGTCTCGTGAGCAAGAACCTTCTTGGCAAGAACCTTACCAAGCTGAACGCCTTCCTGATCGAAGCTGTTGATGTTCCATACAAAGCCCTGGAACATAACCTTGTTTTCGAAGTGTGAAAGCAGTGCGCCAAGTGACTTGGGATTGAGGTCCTCACCTACGATGATGCTTGAAGGACGTCCGCCCTTGAAGTTCTTGTTGAGGTTCTCATCCTTCTTGCCGCAGGCAAAGGCAACGATCTGAGCTGCAACGTTGGCACAGAGCTTCTGCTGGCTGGTGCTGTCCTGGATAACAACATCATTTGAAAGCTGGCTGTTCCTGAAGCCGATGAACTGAAGCGGAATGATGTCTGTTCCCTGGTGAAGGAGCTGATAGAAGGAATGCTGTCCGTTGGTACCGGGCTCACCGAAGATGATGGGTCCTGTTACATAGTCTATAGGCTCTCCGAAGCGGTTTACGCATTTTCCGTTGGACTCCATATCCAGCTGCTGAAGGTGTGCGGGGAAGCGGCTAAGTCCCTGAGAATAAGGAAGGACTGCGGTGCTGCCAAGTCCAAGTATGTTGCGCTCGTATACACCGATAAGAGCATCCAGCATAGCGGGATTTGCAAATACGTCCTTGTTGGCTGCAAGCTTGTCTTCCTCTGCTGCTCCGTCAAGGAACTGAGCAAATACGTCGGGACCAAAGGCCAGTGAAAGAACTGCTCCGCCTACACCTGAAGTTGATGAATAACGTCCGCCGATATAGTCATCCATGAAGAAAGCTTCAAGGTAGTTGTCACTCTTTGCAAGAGGTGATGTCTGTGAAGTAACTGCGATCATGTGCTTGCCCTGATCAAGGCCTGCCTTCTTAAGGGCATCTGTTACAAAGGACTCGTTTGTAAGAGTCTCAAGTGTTGTTCCTGACTTTGAAACCAAGATAAAGATAGAGTGCTCAACATCTATGGAATTAAGAACTGCGGAGGCATCATCGGGATCCACATTTGAGATGAACTTAGCTTCCATCTTAAAGTTGCCGGTCTTCTTAGCCCAGTTCTCAAGAGCAAGATACATAGCTCTGGGACCAAGGTCGCTGCCGCCGATACCGATCTGTACAACGGTTGTGAACTTCTCTCCCTTTGCGTTTGCAATCTCACCTGAGTGAACCTTGTTTGCAAAATCGGCAATTCTCTTCTGTTCATTTAAATAGAACTCTCTTTTGTTTACGCCGTCAGCTGTAACGTCCTTACCAAGCTGTCCTCTTGTGAGCTGATGAAGAACAAGGCGCTTCTCACCTGTATTGATAACTTCTCCGTTGTAGAGAGCCTCGAATTTCTCGGAAAGCTGAGCTTCCTCGGCAAGAGCCTTAAGAGCTTCAAGGACGTTTCCGTCAACAGCCTTTGCTGCATAGTTAAAGGAAAGACCTGCAGCCATGGGAACAGAATACTTTTTAACTCTTTCTGCTCCGCTCTCGCCGGACATAACCTCGGCAACATTGACTTTAGCAACCTTTTTAAGTGCATCATAGGATTTAAGCGTATCAAGATTGTTCCAATTGATCATATTCAAACCTCCGCTGATAATTAGTGAAATCGTTTTCCAATCCGCATTAAAGTGTAGCAGAGAAAAAACCGCTAATCAAGCAAAAGAACAATAAAAAATGTCTTAAGTTTGCAATAAATATGGTATACTTAGATAAGGCTTAGGGGGAAACAATGCGATTTCGTACAAAACTCTTAATCACGTCATTGGCGATCGTGATAATTCCGCTGATACTTCTCCTTGGAACATACCTGGCTCTGGGCCGTTATCTTATACTCAAACAGCAGACCCAGAAGTATACCAATGTAGTTGATTACGGCATGGTTACTGATCCGGGTGGAACTTTTGCGTCCATGACCGAGGAGCTGGTCAATGAGATCGCCCTTAATATGCTCACGAATCCCTTTATTCTTGAAGACAAATCTTTTTTGGAGTACCTTGACTCTCAGATTGCTTCCAGATATTCGTATATAGTTGTTATAAAGGGACATGACGTATATTACGTTGCTAACAGAGATCGGGCAAAAGAGGTAATTAATGAGCTTCCGGAATATGGCAATGACATAGAAGGAATCTATTACACAACCTCCAAGAACCTGGTCAGACAGGTGGATTTCAGATTCTCCGACGGAAGCCGGGGAAGCCTGTATTTTATCTCCGGTATCAGAACTGCATTTTCCGCTTCCATTCTCATCTACATGTGTGTCGCAGTCATATTTATTCTGCTGATCACCAGTCTTATGCTGACAATGTGGATAGGAAGGAGCTTCTTCAGACCCATCGGGGAATTGAACGCGGCGATGCAGCAGGTCAAGGACGGTAACTTTGATTACATCCTTCCTACGGATATCAAGGAGAAAAGTGAGATCGGAGCTCTTTTCCGCAATTATGAGGACATGAGGTTGCGACTCAAGGAATCCGCTGAGGAGAAGATCGAAAGGGAGAAGCAGAACAAGGAGCTTATAAGTAATATCTCCCACGACCTTAAGACTCCTATTACAGCTATAAAGGGTTATTCCCAGGGACTATTGGAAGGCGTTGCCGACAACCCTGAGAAACAGATGAAATACATCAAGATCATTAATAGCAAGGCCAACGATATGAACAACCTTATTAATGAGCTTACCCTGTATTCCAGCATAGATAACAACAGGATACCATATAACTTTGCCAAGCTGAATGTGGCTGAGTACTTTGGTGACTGTATTGAAGAGATCGGTGCAGATCTTGAGAGCAAGTCCATCAAGCTCAATTACTCCAATTTGTGTACGCCGGATACCATGATCGTAGCGGATCCTGAGCAGATTAAGAGAGTGGTCAACAACATTGTCAGCAACAGTGTCAAGTACCTAGGCAGAGATGACGGAACCGGACAGATAGATATCAGGATCCTGGATGAAGTAGACTCCGTGAGAGTCGAACTTGAGGATAATGGTAAGGGCATTGCCCAAAAAGATATTCCAAATATTTTTGACAGATTTTACAGAACCGACTCCTCCAGAAATTCCAAGCAGGGCGGAAGCGGCATAGGTCTTTCCATCGTTAAGAAGATCATTGAAGACCACGGTGGATACATATGGGCCACAAGCCATGAATCCGAAGGTACCTGCATGCACTTCGTATTAAGAAAGTACATAGAGTTCGCGGATGGCGCGGAGACAGTAACAGTCGACAAATAATAAAAGAAAGGTAGAGAGGGAGTATGAGCAGAATACTTATTGTTGAGGACGAAGAGGCGATTGCTGACCTTGAGAAGGATTATCTTGAGCTGAGTGATTTCGAGGTGGCCATCGAGAATACCGGTGATGCCGGGCTTCAGACAGCGCTTGCAGAGGATTTTGACCTTATCATTCTCGACCTTATGTTGCCGGGAATGGATGGCTTCGAGGTCTGCAAGCACATCAGGGAAAAGAAAGATGTGCCGATCCTGATGGTTTCCGCCAAGAAGGATGACATTGATAAGATCAGAGGTCTTGGCCTTGGAGCTGATGACTATATTACAAAGCCTTTCAGCCCTTCAGAGCTTGTTGCCAGAGTAAAGGCACATATGGCAAGATACTCAAGACTTGTTGGATCAGGTCATGAGAACAATGATTTCGTAGAGATCAGAGGCCTCAAGATTGATAAGACAGCAAGAAGAGTTTATGTGGATGATCAGGAGAAGAGCTTCACAACCAAGGAGTTCGATCTTCTTACTTTCCTTGCAGAGAATCCCAATCACGTATTTACCAAAGAGGAACTCTTCAGAAAGATCTGGAACATGGATTCCATCGGTGACATCGCTACTGTAACCGTTCATATCAAGAAGATCCGTGAGAAGATCGAGTATGATACCTCCAATCCTCAGTACATTGAGACAATCTGGGGTGTTGGATACAGATTTAAGGTTTGATGAATGACCGGAAATATTAAATACATTTATGAGGATCAGGATATCCTTGTCTGCCACAAGCCTGCAGGTATGGCAACAGAAGGCGCAGGTGCCGGACGGATGGATCTGATCAGCGCAGCAAGGAACTACCTTGCCCGCAAGAATAGAGGAAAAGATACAGGGCGGCAAAGAAATTTGCCGCCCTATGTTGCTACTGTAAACAGACTGGATAAGCCTGTTGAGGGCATCATCGTCCTTGCAAAAAATAAAAAAGCTGCAGGATCTCTCGCCTCCCAGATCAAGGAGCATAAGACGGACAAATACTACTATGCCCTCTGCTGCGGACGGGTTGAGCCGGACAGCGGGAAGCTGGAGGACATCCTGATAAGAAGGCAGGACACAGGACTTGCGGGAGTTATTTCCAAAGAGGAAGCAGAAAGCTTTAAAGATGAGGCAATAACTCTTAAGGATGGGACGACTTTAAGGACCGTTGGCGGAGAGCCCAGGAGAGCCACCCTGGAATACGAGGTGATCTCAAGACCGGAGGATGCTACCCTTCTTCGGGTTCATCTTCTCACAGGCAGATTCCATCAGATAAGGTGCCAGCTATCAAGTGCCGGATATCCGATCCTTGGGGATAAAGAATATGAGACCCCTGAAAGTGCCGCATGTTCTGCAAAGCACAATATAGACAGGGTATGCCTGGTATCCTACAGCTTTTCCTTTAAACATCCCGGAACCGGAAAGACACAGACCTTTGAGATCATTCCGGATAATCCGGCCATAAGACAGTTTTTGCCGGCACAGGCATAAATATATATCGGGAGGGTGACAGTGCAGTATCTTACCTGGGCTTACATCATCTTAATATATGCATTTCTTCCGCTGTACATGCGCTACGGCTATTTTGAGCTGGGGGAACACAAATCCCTGGCCTATCTGTGGATCAGCGGCGCCGCTGCGGTTATCCTGCTGATCGCCATGGCGGTTAAGGGAGATCTGAAAAAGGAATTCACAAAAGGTAAAGGCGATATCAGGCGCTACGCGGTGATGGCATTTCTTTTTACCAATCTTCTGTCCTTTATATTTTCCATAGATAAGAAAACCGGATTTTTAGGGCTTTCCGGGTGGCGTATGGGATTCTTGACCATACTTCTCATGATCTTTTTCCTCTGCTTTTTTTCAAAATATGTAAAGGCCGAAGGTTTTCTTCTGGCAGCCATGCTAGTTACTCCGCTTTTGGAATTTATCCTTGGGATACTGAACAGATTCGAAGTTCATCCTATAGAGATATTCGGGCAGGACACATCCTTTCTCGCCACCATCGGCAACATCAACTGGTACGCCGGCTACCTTTCAATCTTCGTCCCTATAGGCGTAGGTTTTACAGCCGGGGAAAAGAGATTTTCAAAGAGGTTCTGGTTTGGGGCGGCCTATACTGTATTGGGGCTCATAGCTCTTTTGACCCAGGGAAGTGACAGCGCGGCATTGATACTGGCGGGAACCTACGGAGCACTGCTGATATTCAGTTTAAAGGACAGGGAAGGCTTCAGGAGCTTCCTTATGCAGATGGCGATCCTTGGCGCGGTGATGGAGGTGACGGGGCTTCTTACAAAGCTTCTGGATGAGTGGTACGCTTTCAATGACAGCCTTATGACCGTGATCTGTCACAGGCATGTGGGCCTTATAATCCTGGCAGCTTCGCTTCTCTTCTACAGGCTTTCCAGGCTTTTTGAGGAGATAAGCATGCCCTGGAAGGAGAAGCTCTATGAGAAAGCAGCGATGGCTCTTCTTGCCGTGGCCGTTATAGCCTGTACGATTTACTTTATAAGAGGCTTTGATTATTCCTTCGGAAACAACAGGGGGCTTATCTGGAGCATGTCCCTGGATATCTTTGGATCCATGTCCCCCTGGCAGAAGCTGGTGGGAGTAGGCCAGGACTGCTTTTATGACTTTGCCTACAGCGATCCGGTTATGGCAGAGTCCCTTTTTAATGTTTTTGAGGGAGGGCAGCTTACCAACGCCCACTGCGAGCTTATTACCATTCTGGTGGAGCGGGGGCTTTTGGGAGTCTGTTCCTATCTTTTCCTCTTTGGCACGGCACTTTGGCATTTTTGGCAAAATAAAAGAGAGCGCAGCATTCTGCTGTTTGCGCTCCCTGTTATCGCATATTTCTGCAATGGTCTGGTGTCCTTCTCCCAGATCATGTCCACACCTTATTTCTTCATGATGTTGGGAATGGGAATGTCATTGTCCAACTCATGAAAGAAGGTTCTGGTCCTTACTATACCGGCGAGTGCGTCCTTGTATTCATAACGGAAGCGCTCGCTTATATTTTCTTCCCCATACATCTGAGCACGTCCTGCGTAGGCATTGAGCACTGAAACGTAGTGCTTGTCCTGGTTGAAGACGTTGAAGATCTCATCTTTTCTCCTGCGTGGATGCCTGTTGGCGAACTTTCTGATATCAATCTGAAGATCCACAGCCGCAGGTTTCTCTCTGGCAATTACATGATGAAGCAATTCCTCATAGGTTTTGTCATCAATCTTCTTGAACATGTCCGTAAATTCCAGACAGCAGGCATTGTCCGGCAGGTGCAGCCTGACTCTGTCTTTGCCGTACACTTCTTCTATCTCTGCAACGACAGCGGGCTCCAGAGGCTTCCCGTTGTAGTCCAGGATAATGACTTTATCCCCTTTTTTATACATGCTTACCCTCCAAAAAATGATTTACCTTCTATAACTATCATATCACAATTTCGAATATTTATTCTTTAGAGATGATTTAAGTTATTTTTAGGTTGCCATTTTAGAATGACCTCATAAGATAAAAATGCGTTTCAGGAAAGGACATCAAAATGGCAGGATTTAAGGACGTTTTTCAGAGAATAGAAGTGAAATATCTGTTGGATGATACTCAGTATACCGAGCTCAGGAAACGGCTGGAAGGCATGGCAGCTGTCGACAGCTACGGAAAAACATCCATCTTAAATATATATTTTGATACACCGGAATACACCCTGATCGAGAGATCGTTAGAAAAGCCGGTCTACAAGGAAAAGCTCAGGCTTCGCACCTACGGCACAGCAACAGACGACACCAACGCTTTCATTGAGATCAAGAAAAAGTACAAAGGCGTTGTCTACAAAAGAAGAATCTCGATGCCCTACAGCGAAGCCATGGACTACCTTGTAAAGGGCAAAAAGCTGGCAAAGCGCTCTCAGATCTCAGATGAGATCGATTACTTCATCCGGTACTACAAGGGACTCAGGCCTGCAATGGCTATCTCCTACGACCGAATTGCCATGGCAGGGATCGAAGACCCGGATCTTCGCATCACCTTCGACACCAACATCAGATGGCGCACGAGTAAGCTTAGCCTCAAAGAAGGGAATGTGGGAAAAGAAATATTACTCCCCGGTCAGCACCTTATGGAGCTTAAGATCGCAGGCGCCATGTCGGTGGAACTGGCAAGGATACTGGATGAGCTGAATATCAGAAAGACCTCTTTTTCCAAGTACGGAAAAGGTTATATAGATTACATGTATGGCTCACAGGAAAGCGAGAACATCATCTCCTTTCCCAGAGCTGTTTAAAACTATCGCAAGGATTTAATTAAGAAGGAGAATGAAAATGAACACAACAGATCTTATTTTTGGAAGCATAATGACAAACGGGACCATCACGGGAACTTCATTCCTGATCGCCACACTCTGTTCTCTGGCCATCGGAATCTTTATCGCATTCATGTACACTATCAAGAACAATTATTCAAAAAGTTACCTTATTACACTGGCTCTTTTACCTGCCATTGTACAGGTGGTGATCATGCTGGTGAACGGTAACATCGGAGCAGGTGTAGCTGTGGCGGGAGCCTTCTCTTTAGTAAGATTTCGTTCTGCTCCCGGTTCGGGAAAAGAGATCACAAGCATCTTCCTGGCTATGGCAGTGGGACTTGCAACAGGAATGGGATATATCGGTATTGCAGCAATGTTCTCGGTTATCATTACTTTGGCAAACATGATCCTCAATAACTCAAGATTCGGTGAGGGCGCAGGAGAAGAAAAGACCCTCAAGATCACAGTACCCGAGGGCCTGGATTTCGAGGGCATCTTCGATGACATATTTACAAGATATACAACAAAGGCAGAGCTTCAGGACGTGAGAACTTCCGGTATGGGAAGCCTTTATAAGCTCACTTACAGGATTTCAATGAGATCCAAAGCGTCAACCAAGGGCATGATCGATGAGATGAGACAGAGAAACGGCAATCTTGAGATCAGCTGTTCAAGACCTGTACCTGTTAAGAGCGAGGAGCTTTAAAGTGCTTAGGCAGGGTCACCACAAAGCGGATGGTCTTGTCTCCGTCACGAAGGGCTTTGATCTCTCCGCCATGGGAGTTGGCAATGGCTCTGGCAACGGAAAGTCCGATGCCGTAGCCGCCGGTCTGTCTGGCTCTTGAGGAGTCAGCCCGGTAGAACCTGTCAAAGAGCCTGTCAAGGTTTCCCTCAGGTATGGCATCACAGGTATTTGAAACTTCAAGATGTATATTCTTTTCCTCGGATAGAAGGACGTGAATACTTCCTTTGTCCGAGGAATATTTTATTGCGTTATCAAGAAGGAGGGACAGAAGCTGAACTATGGAGGCTCTGTCGCCGTTTATAAAGATGCCCTCCGCGATATCGGTCTTGTAGGATTTATTTTTGGAAAGAGCCATAGCCTCAAAGGAGGCAGCAGTTTCTTTTGCCGTGGCACTTAGGTCAAATTCCGAGAAGACCACATTGATCCGCTCTTCGTCCATGCGGGAGAGGGTCAGCATGTTCTTAACAAGGTCATTCATACGAAGAACCTGATTTTTGATGCTGCTGCTCCACTCGCTCTTGCCGGATTCAAGCTCCAGGACATCAACATTTGCGGAGATGACCGCAAGAGGGGTCTTAAGCTCATGCCCCGCATCGGTGATAAATCTCTTTTGCTTGTCCAGGGATTCGACCACGGGGGCCACAGCCTGCCCTGAGAAGATGTAGACCAGGATGAACATGGCTATAAGGGCGCAGGCGCCAACCATCAGGGACTGGAACAGGAGCTTGTAAATATCTATAAGCTTGGAACTCATGTCAACGAATATCACCAGGGTGGTGCTGTCATCGCGGCTGCTAATAAGGTATCTGAAGGAGTGTAAAAAGCCCTTAAGTCGTTTGCCACCGTAGACAGAGGCTGCGTATTCCGTCGCATCCTCCTCAGCCACCGAGGCTATATGTGACACATCCGTCATGGTAACGCTTCCCGCCTCGTCATACTTGACCCAGAAATATCTGGACTGGAAGGGCATTTCCATAGAGCGCCTGTCGTTGAGGCGGTTTATGTCAAAGGAATCATCGGGCTTAAAGGGCCCCCGTGGAGCCTGCTCCCCTGCCTTCTGACCGCCCATCATTCCGGGAAAAAATCCGTCATTTTCCGCAAGCACTGACAAAAGCTGGTCTGTGTCCCTGATGGATTGATAGACGTTTACGGCGTTGATGACACCTATCATGATCACCAGGATCAGCAGCAGCGACAGCATTGCTGTTATCACAAATTTTCTACGCAGTTTTTTGACCATTTATGCTCCTTGCCATCCTGTAAGCGGCAGAAATCAATTATCATTTCTCATTTATGGAGTAACCTACACCTCGTGATGCCTTGATCTCGCAGGTGGCATCAAGGGAAGATAGCTTCTTCCTGAGGTTTGAGATATATACCCAGACAACGTTAACGTCTGCTTCGCCGTCGGCCCAGATTCTGTCCATGAAGGAATCCACCGAGATGATCCTTCCGGGATTGGTCATGAGCATCTCCATCATCTGGAATTCTCTTCCCGCCAGGTGAATCTTCTCATGGTCCGGTGTTGAAAGTTCATACCCCGCTCTGTCCAAAGTAAGATTCCCGCAGGTAAGGTTCGAAGGAGCAAAGTCCTCTTTCCTGCGCAGCATGGCTCTTACCCTTGCCAGCAGCTCTCCCATATCGAAGGGCTTGGGGATGTAGTCATCCGCGCCAAGGTCAAGGCCTTTTATCCTGTCCTCTACTTCCGACTTGGCTGTCAGAAAAAGAACAGGTGTAGAAATGCCTTTTTCCCTGAGCTTCCTAAGGACCTCTGTTCCGTCCATCCCCGGCATCATTATATCCAGTATAATTCCGTCATAGTCCCCTGCCAGTGCATAGTCCAGGGCATCGGTGCCGTTGTACACCGCATCCACCGTGTAGTTACTGTGCTTCAATATTGCCACCAGGGCATTGGACAGTTCTTTTTCATCATCTGCTACAAGAAGTTTCATAGTATATCCGCCTTAATCTTTGTTGGAATCAACAGTTAATATAATTTTATCACAATTACTTATTATGGCAGTATCTGTAAAAAACAGTCTTTAAAGTATTTCTTTATCTTCGAGGAATTTCTTTATTCTTTCCGAAAAGGTTACAGCGCGCTGAATTTGCTTTTCTGCTTCTTCTTTAGACGCTACATAGAAATCGAGATAATCGGCTTTTTCACGGTTTTCTGAGGCGAATCTTATTATCTTAGAAAGCTCTTTAGGAAATATTCCGCATTTAACATAGTTTTGATTAAAATATGAGATAACACCGCTATGCTTATTACTGTCAAAACCATCAAGGGCACACACAGCTTTGATAGCATGAAAAATGGAGTAATACGCTCTGTTTAGGGCATTCTTATATCTACCGTTTGAATACATGATCCTGGCGTCAGTCAAATCCTCGAGGCTGGTTTCAAATCGGTATTTTGACAGGTCTTTCAGGCGCTCTTCCATAGGATAATGCCCTCTTTATCAATATTTTTATAAAATGGTAAATCTTTCTTCCATTCAAGGTATTGGTTTAACTCAATTGGTATTACAGACAGAGTGACAGCCAGATCGAGTTCATATTCAACTACGATATCAACCATTTTGTCGTTACTATCTTCTGTAGTTCCTTTTTTCAACAAAACAGCTATATCAACATCAGAGTCAGGAGTTTGTTCTCCTCTGGCATAAGAACCATACAGGACGACACGATCCATGTAATGACCATAGACTTTATGAAGATCTTCGCACATCCTGGTCAGTGCATTCATCAAATCCGGACTGTCATGAAAAATCGCTTGCTTTTGCCGCCAATTCTTATAATTACCGGATTTAACACGTTTGTCCTCGGGATACAGAGCATCTTTGGGAATAATCCACTGATTTCCCAGCTTTTCTCCGAGCAGCTTTCCATAAATAAGCATGCGTCTGATATTACCGGGATCTTTTCCGGTGAGCTTCGAATATTCAGATACGGTGTAGTAATCTTTCATAACAATATACCTTCCTTTGTTTTAACAGTAACACGCCATCGTGTAAATGTCAAAACTGCCGTGAGACTCACAATTTACCCCAGCCTTGAAAACTCAGATTCCCTGTGTCATACTCGAAATCATGAAAAAGAAATTAGGCGTAAGAAGCATTATAACCATAATTTTGCTGGTGCTGTGCGCGGCTTTCAACGCAGCGGCTTGGAACAGCGTGGCATTTTCGGATTTCTTCAGGGCCAGTATTTTTCCGGTCCTGACGACACCATATGCCATGCTCACAAGCCTTGTGCCCTTTTCAGTGGGTGAACTTATGCTGATAGCTCTTTTGCCCATACTGCTGGGAGCGCTGATCTCTGCACTGTGTAAGCATTTCTGGAAGGGCTTTCCGCTTTTCGTTGCCTTTGTGTCGATGCTCATGAGCGTCAACTGCTTCGTGCTATACCACTGCTCTCCCATCAAGGTTTCCAATGAGCCTTCCCGGGACTACAGCCTCGAGGAACTTACTGAGCTTCGTGACTACATCGTGACTCAGTGCAATGACCTGGCACAGCAGATTCCTCACGATGAGAAGGGGAACGTCATCTATGACGGCGACATGAACCTTGCGGCAAAAGAGGCAGTGGCTGCGCTATCAGCTGACTACCCTCAGCTTTCCGGATTTACGGTAACGCCAAAGGCGCTTCTTTTCTCGGGCTTTATGAGCCAGCAGTACATGCAGGGTTATTACTTCCCTTTTTCCATGGAAGCCAATTATAATGACTATATGTCCATCATGAACAAGCCCTTTACCATGTGCCACGAGATTGCCCACACCAAGGGCTACATCTACGAGGACGAGGCTAATTTCCTGGCATTTCTTGCCTGCATCGGCTCTGAGGACATCGCCTTTAAGTACAGCGGATATCTTGGGGTACTAAACTACGTCAACAACGATTTTTACAAGGCGGTGGACCGGGACACCTACGAAAGCCACGTGGCGATCTCCGACAAAGTTAAGTATGACAACAAGTTCCTGACGGAGGAAGCCTGGCAGAAGGTAGAGGACAACGCGCTGTTTAAGACCGAGACAGTGAAAAAGGCCGCCGACACATTTATCGACACCAATCTTAAGGTAAACGGCGTAGCTTCCGGGAAAGTCAGCTACACCCATGTGGTGGGACTTCTTCTGGAATACTACGATTCGCAGGGTTGAGCCTTTCTTACATGCCCGGGGATTTACTAACATATAACAGACTGGAGAATTATTATGAAAAAGAGCTTAGTGCTTTCAATTTTGGTTTTGATGACCGCTGTGCTGGTGGCCTGCGGCCCTTCTGACGAGAAGATGGCGGAAGTCACACAGGCTTTGAGCCTTATGACCGGCGCCGGAGAATCTGCACGGGAGACCTTCCTTGATATAACCGATCCTTCCATGAAGGCCCAGCTGGATGAACTTTCGGAAAAAGAGAATGAGATCAAAGCCATAGAGCTTGAAAAACTGAACGATAAGAAGATCGATGAAGAGGTCATGCCAAGGATTGAGGAAGTGACCAGAGGTTATCAGGACCTTGGGGCTAAGCTAAACGAGATCCTTACTGCCGAGACCGACACCAAAACAGAAAATGACAAGCACAGATTCAGCCAGGTATATTTCATCAATAAGACAGGAATGAATCTTACTGAAATAAAGCTCCACGATCTCACCCAGGACAGCTACAGCGACAATTTCCTTGGAGACGGAGTTACTCTGGAAGCGGGATACACGCTGATGGGCCCTGCACTTGACGTCTATGCGGACTCAAGCCGCTGGGAATTTGTGGTAAAAAGCGATGCGGATACAGAATATACCCTTACCTGCGAGTCACTTCTTCCCGTGAAGGCAGAGGGGCTTTCCATCACCCTGACCTACGATTCCAAGACAGAGACGGGAACCGCGGACTTTGGCGGATATACCGCTGCGCT
>JAILFT010000026.1 GCA_024697425.1 Butyrivibrio sp.
CTGACGCCCCCGCCCACCAACAAGGACCGCCACACCGAAGTGTGACGGCCCTTGTTTTTTCTTAAGCTTCGAAATCTGCTTCTACGTTTTCCTTCATGGAGTAAGGCATTGCGGTTGCATCTCTTCTCTCCATGTTGTCGAAACGCTTGATCATCATGGGTTCCCAGATGTAGTACAGGAACTTTCCGTCCAGATCCCAGTAGAATACTGCGAAGAGGATACCGTAGATCAGTGCTGCGATTCCTAAGATTTTAAAAAGTATTTTGCCGATAGTTTTCATAATATACCTCCGTATTACCAGCTCATAGAGTCATCGAAATCAAGAAGTGAAGGATCAAGTGGCTCCTCACGCATTACGGTGAACATGTAATCATTTATGATATCGCGGATCTCCGCTCTGGATACGGTTCTCTTATCGGGAAGAGCATGAGGAACCCAGATGGCGTGGATGTTACGCTTACGGAATTCATCCTCAAATACGCCGTGGATACCCTGCATTCCCTTACACTGAAGCTGATCGTACATGATGACCATGTCGCAGTTGAATCTTTCCATGTAATCGAACAGGGAAAGAATATGCTCGTGACCGCCTACTGCCATTGCACGCATGGGTGCCTTCTCGTTGAACCAGGAAAGATCCTCAAGAGCATGCTCGTAAGTATCTGTTCTAAGATACTGGTCAAACATAAGTGAATCCATGTTGATGACGCAGTTGATACCCCAGCAGTTGTAAGCCCATGTGCACCAGTGTGAATAGTAAAGTGGTGCGCAGCTCCATGCGATAGCACGGTGTCTGGTCTTGGGGAAGGTCTCAATCTTGTTCTTGACTGTCTTGTTCATGATGCGTCTTACATGCTCATCCATCTCATGCCAGATGGGTCTGTCGCCATCCTGTGAGTAATAGATTCTGTAAAGAGCCTGAGCAACACCGGTGATAGGGTAGTAAGGAGTGTTGGCTGCAACATCCCATTTTTCCCACTCAAACTCGGTGAGCTTATTGAAGCTCTGAGCATGTTTAACATACTGATCCCAATCCATCTTGATGCCGAAGTTTTCTTCCACGAACTTCCATGCACCCTCGATCTCCTTCTGGCAGTGCTTCTGAACGAGAGGATCATCGTATCTCATGGGCTGAGGCATTGCATAAAGAGGACGGTTAAGGAACCAGTCCTGAAGAACGGAAGTAGCAACAGATCCGTCGCAGGCCTCATTGGTTGTAAGCATTACAGGGCTGTAATCAGGGTAATCGTCCTGAACGAACAGTCCGTACTCAGCCTGGCACATAGGGCAGGGATCTGCAGGAAGGCCGATTGACTGAGCAGCATCGATATAGTTAAGAACTGTGTGGTTGTTTACGTGTACGGAAACGAAGTAGGGGATCATCTCAAGAGCTACGTCATCAAGCTGATCTCTCCATCCGTAAAAGATATTGCCGCTGAGTGTCTCGTTGTGGGCAATTGTCTTTTTCCAGGTCTCGTTCTCTTTGCCACCGTTGAGCTTTGTGTCGGCTTCGAACATTCTCATGAACTGTCTGATGGTCTCACTTACCATTCCGCGGTAGTGCCAGGCAGAAGCCTTCATGGCCTCGCCTCTTACACCTTCAAGACCTCTGTCAAACCAATGTATAGCTGTGAGATAAGTCTGACCCATCCAGCGATATCTCATGGTTCCTTTGGCGAAGGTAACAACGCCCTTGGGGCCATGTCCGTACTTCATGATATCGGAAACCATGTGAGCGTAGTTGTAAAGCCAGATCATGTTGAAGTAGTACATGGTGTCCTTGACTCCACGCCACTCACGGTGCTTGTAAAGTCCTGTGTTGCCAACGTAGAGATCACCAAGACGCCTCTCTTCGTGGGGCTTGCCGTTCCAGAAATCACTGGCCATCTTCTTGAGGTCTTTGGGTTTGTTTGCTTCTTCAGGGCTCTTTTCTACGACGAAGAGTTCGCGGTATTTGGCTTTAATATCACCTAAGTTGATCTTCATTATGCCTGGCCCTCCTTCTGTATATTTTTGAGCTCAATGCTCTCAACGAACGCCTGGAATCTTGTTCTGAGCTGTCCTACAGCGTTGTTGACATATTCTTTCTCGATAGAGCATACGGGATATCCGAAGTCTCTGGGGAGAATCAGGGTATCGATTGTACGCTCATAGCTCCAGTACTCGCAGAACTTCATCTGTGAAATGATGATTCCGTCAGCCTTGTACTCCTTGGCTACGTCTGCAAGGTACTGTTTGCGCTCACGCATGATGTGCTGCTCCATGAAACGAGGGCACTGGCTGTTTTCAAGGTAGTGGCGTGCGATGGCACGGAGGGGGGTCTCACCCTCTTTTACCACGATCTCTTCTCTTCCGGGAAGGGAACCGTAGCAGTAACGGTCAGCAACAACAAGGGCGCCGCACTCCTCGATCAGTTTGATAAAGTCGGGATCGTCTTCCTCGGAGCCGGTAAGAACGACCTTAACCTTGTAGGTCTTGGTTGCATCGGGCTTTCTGGTCTTGAGCTGCTCGGCGATGTCCTTGAGCTTATCGATGATAAGGTACTTGGGACAAACCAGAGTACACAGCTGAATAACAGAGAACTCCCATCCTGTGATGGTGGGCTCGTCAAGCTTACGATAACTTCCAATCTCCTGAATGAGACGGCATACTTCGTTGTGCTCTTCAATAGCCTTCAAAAGAGCTTCGTCACTGGTGTCAATTCCGAAGTGCTCCTTGAGTTTGTCGAGAACGTGGAAACGAAGCTGCTCCTCGTAATGATCAAGAGAGTTTTCGTTCTTTTTGAATGGTACATCGGTGAATTCGCAGAAGAAATCAGGATTCTTGATGACATCCATAAGCTGTAAATGCTCCTGGAATCTGCAGGTAACAGTACAGGTTTCTGTTGCCATCTGAGCATCAAGGAAGTTGAAACCTCCCTCGAGAGCCCTCTCAAAAAGGCAACGTCCGTACATGCAGGTACGGTTGGTCATGTAGTAGGTAGCCATGTCAGGCGATCCGCTACGAGGTGCACGAAGACGCACAGAAAAACAGCCCGGGAGGTCAAGCAGCACTTCAGGCATGAAGTTGCATGTATAGCCAAGAGCGCGCTTACCGTCGGCTTTCGCCTGACGAACCAGCGGGTTGTTTGCTTCCTGCAAAAGGTCTTCGAGCTCAAAGATGTGCACGAGATCTTTCATAGTTATCCCCCTAAATTTGTGTGATATTTCAGTATTTCTTTGCACAAATAAAATTGCTCATAAGAATACAGATATATGATAGCATAGAAAGCCCGAATTGTTTATAAAATTTTTATATTTCACTTGTGAAAGTGTAGCAAATTTAATATAGTAGATTATAGGGGATTTAAGTTAGATTTTCTTTATGAGGAGTGATATGTCAAAGAATACTGTAGTCATTGCTTTGGCCGGAAAGGGCGGAGTTGGTAA
>JAILFT010000052.1 GCA_024697425.1 Butyrivibrio sp.
AAGATGCACGAAAACAAAGAGTACATTATGAAGCTGAAAAATGAGATGGGATTTGAAGGCTTCATTGCAAGTGACTGGGAATCCATACAGCATATTTCCGGTTCATCCTACAAAGATCAAGTCATCACAAGCATTAATGCAGGGATCGACATGCTTATGGAGATCCAAAGATACGATGAGGTAATAAAGATCATCACAGATGCCATAAAGAGCGGTGAGATCAGCGAAGAACGCGTAAATGATGCTGTAAGAAGAATCATCAAAGTCAAGAAAGAGGCAGGATTGTTTGATGATCCTTTCTTTGAAAAGACTACAACAAAGCAGAAGGATACCGGTTCTTTGGAATACAGACAAGTTGCGGAAAAACTGGTGGAAGAAAGCCTTGTTCTTCTTAAGAATGATTCAGAGACCCTTCCTCTAAAGAGCGGCACGAAGGTTTATATAACGGGACCTGCAGCAGATGATGCATCAGCACAGTGCGGCGGCTGGACTATCGCATGGAGCGGCTATTCGGAGAAAAAAATTGGTGGCGTAACAACCATACAGGATGCTTTCGAAAGTTATGCTGATGATTACGGCATTGAGATCATTACCGATAAAAATAAAGCAGGGGATGCCGATGTGGTACTGCTTTGTGTGGGCGAGAAGACCTATGCGGAGTGGGAAGGAGACACTGCTGACCTGGAGCTTTGCGGTGCTCTTGGCCTTTCTGAAAACAGAAATGCCATCGACGAAGCAAGGAAACTTGGTAAACCTACAGTTGTCTGTATTGTTGCAGGCAGAAACGTTATCATTGATCCTGAAGACTTTGATGAATGGGACAGTGTTGTTATGTGTTATCTGCCGGGCTCGGAAGGAAAAGGAATTTCTGATGTGTTGTGTGGATGCGCGGATTTTAAAGGAAAGCTTCCATCCCCGTGGTACGGCAGTATAGACCAGATTGGCACCGATAAAAATTTCCTGGAATACGGGTACGGCCTTTCATACGGAAGCGGCTTCCAACCGAAGGAGGAGCCCGAAAGAGTCTCGGATTAATAATAATACCGGAACAGATGCAGCTGAGGCATTGAAGAAATCAGTACAATGGTAAGAGGAGGCGGAATGGAAAAAGATATTTTGCACAGTAAATTGTATGACCTTCAGGACATTAAGTATCGTGATATGCAGATAAAGATAATTCCCAACATAGATTCCGGGTCGATCATTGGTGTGAGAACTCCTCAGCTTAGGGCTATGGCGAAAGAAATGTTGAAAGCGGGAGACTATAAGGACTTTCTGAAGGAATTACCTCATAAGTATTTTGAAGAAAACCAGCTGCAGGCTTTTATCATCTCAGGAATAAAAGACATGAAGGAATGCATTGAGGAACTGGAGAAGTTCCTTCCCTATGTAGATAACTGGGCCACATGCGACCAGATGTCTCCGAAGGTTTTCAAAAAACACAGAGAAGAACTTCTGACCCATATAAAAGAGTGGATCAGGTCTGATGAGCCCTATACCATAAGATTCGGTGTGGGGATGCTGATGGAACATTTCCTGGAGGAGGACTATGAGCCCGTATATCCCGAAATGGTGGCGAAGCTCAGAAGTGAAGAATACTACGTAAATATGATGATCGCGTGGTATTTTGCCACAGCCCTCGCCAAGCAGTATGAAAGCGTTCTGCCCTTTATAGAGAATAAAAGGCTTGATGACTGGACTCATAACAAAACTATTCAGAAAAGTGTGGAGAGTTACAGGATCACAGACGAGCAGAAAAAGTATTTGAAATCGCTGAAAGTGTCACGGTAATTGTACTTATCATATTTAAAGGGGGTCACAAATGGCTATCGCAGACAGATTTCTCGAAGATGCCAGAATAGGAATACAAGTGGAGGTTATCGCCGGGCCAAAGGAGATAACCGGCGAGATCGTTGCCCTTGATAAGGAAACGGTCAGTATCCACAGGAAGGATAATCGCACATCCACCCTTCTTATTTCTTCAATTTCATACTACGAGATCATAGAGGAAGAGGAGCCGGCAGAGCCTGCTTTGGGAAAAGAGCCATCGAAGGAGTCCGCGGTAAAAACAGAGTCGGAGCCGGCGGTAAAAGCAGAGCCGGTGGTCAAGGCAGAGCCCGAAGCAAAAACCGAGCCTGAGCCAATGGCAAAAGCAGAGCCTGAACCCGTGCCAAAAGCAGAACCGGAGCCTGAACCCGCGGTGAAAACAGAGCCAGAGCCGGTGCAGCAGACAGCGGCGGCGACCGCGGCTTCAGGAAACACGCCTCCCCAATCCTTATTTGAGAAGCAGCTTTCAGGAGTTTTTGCGCCTTCAGAGGAGGTCTATAAACTGTGCCTCAGCGCAGTTGACGACCTCAGATATCGCGATGCGATCAAGGTTCTTTCCGACGCACTTCCCGATATGCAGGATAAAAAAGAGGGCTGCGAAGCTCTTATACAGTTCCTCACCGAGGCAGCAGAGCGGGCGGAAGATGAGCGCATTGCCAATGACGGAACGGATCTGTACAAGGGAATAATCATTTCCAAGGCAGAAATGGATCCTGACAAAGCCTCCTATTATCTTCGAAGAGCGGTTGAGCAGGGGGGACCCAGACTTAAAACAGCCATCTACCGCTCCCTTGTTGTATATTTCAAGGCAGGAGATGTAGAGAAAGCTGCTGATGTGGCAGAGGAGCTTATAGAAAGAACAAGGCAGGTTGTTCCTGAAGAGGATCAGACCATCATCTGGAAAACCATGCTGAATCTGTTTTCTGCAACAGGAAGACAGAAAATATATGAAAAAACTCTGTTTGATATGATACATGCTTCTCAGAGTCATATAGTATCCTGTATCAACGCAACTCTTAAATTTGTTGCCCCTCTGGAGGAGGAAGGCAATCCTGAAACAGTCAGGGAAGTATACAGGACTATTCTGGATATCAGGGAAGTTCAGGAATCCGGAGAACTTCTTACGCAGATTCTTGCCCGCCTTGTACTTTTCCTGCACAGGAAAGATCAGGAAAAGCCGGTAAAAGAGCTGATATCCCCATTTCTTTTCACAGAGGAAGCAAGAAAGGCTTATAGCCTGACAATAGAACCGGTGCTGGAGAGGCTTATTGAGACCGGAGATGTTTCAGTCTGTGAGATAAACCCTGATGAACTTCCTTCGGAGGACAACGGTGCCG
>JAILFT010000078.1 GCA_024697425.1 Butyrivibrio sp.
CTTGTCCAGGCTTCCCCGACAATGTAGGTGGAAGGATCCAGCTCTTTGGCCGTGTCATTGATCCAGGTGAGGAATTCGGTATTCTTCAGGTCTTCGCCGGTGTAATAAGATGTCACCGCATCAAGCCTGAAACCGTCAACTCCCCGATCGATCCAGAACTTAAGCACGTCCTTGAGCTGTGCTCTTACGGTGTCGCTGTCAAGGTTAAGATCCGGCATTCCAGACCAGAAGCGGGCTTCATAAAAATATTCCGTTCCGGGAAGGGGCTCAAAACCGTCCTTCTTCTCATCTGAAAAGGTATAGTAATTGATAAAAGGGCACTGCTCCGCAGCCTCATCAAGAGTCAGCTCGGAATGATTTTTAAGGAATTCCGAAGCCTCGGTAAACCATGGATGCTCTACGGAAGTATGGTTGAAAACAGTGTCGATGATGACATTGACGCCTCTTTCGTGGCAGGCGGTTATCAGGTTATCGAAATCCTCCAAAGTGCCATACTCGGGATCAATGTCCTTGTAGTCTATAACGTCATACTTATGATAGGTGGGGGATGGTGAAATGGGCATAAGCCAGATCTCATTGCAGCCAAGGTCAGTGTCGGTGCTGTTGTCCCCATCGTTGATGTAATCAAGCTTCTGTGTAAGTCCCTTCAGGTCGCCAATCCCATCCTTGTCGCTGTCGTAAAAAGAATATACGAACACCTCGTAGGTAGTGCGATATTTGTCATCAAGGATATTGAGGGCAGGCGCGGCGTTCTCCTGCGCCGTCGATCCATTTTGAGCATTTTCACTGTTCTCCTGCCCAGAGCCTGAAGAGACGGTGCCATCTATCCCCGGATTCTGCGTTGCCGCCTTCCCGCATCCTGCTACTGAAACTGCTGCCATCATTATTGATAAAAGTGCTGCCGAAATTTCTTTTCTCAAAGTATTGTCCCCACTCTCTTTCATACTGCTGTTGTGTCATTATGATTATAGCGTTATTTGGGCGGATTTCAAAAACAATATGGAAGAATTCCGCCTGACTAATCAAACAGTAAAACGATACATATTAAAACGGCGTACACCTCATCGGTGCACGCCGTAAATCTCAATCTGATCTATTTGCGTCAACTCCTGCCAAATCGGCTAAAAATCAACTCCTGCCATATCTGCTTCCTGCTATCAGTTATTCCCGCGATCCTCTTTCATGGTTTCCTGACCGCTGTCGCGGATCATCTTGATACCCTCGATAGCTACCTGATAGATCATGGCCATCTCCCTGGATGCCGGATCTGTGTAGCTGCATTTGGACTTAAGAGTCTTGAAATACTGTTCAGCCTTCTCAATAACAGGCTTAGTGATCATAATGCCGTCGCAGTAAAGCGTTCCTGTCTGTGCATCGTATCTCGACTCAGTATACTTGGTCTGTGCAAAATCACCGGCTCCCATCGTAGCCGCAAGCTGATTGATCAAATCTCCTCTGTCTGCCATAATCCGTCACCTCTTCGCCATAGTAATAAGTTCTCAAATGAACTCATATACTATTATAACAATTCTTTGAGGAGATTTCACAATTTTTTCTCGAGTTGCCAGCACTATACGAATTCCTTAAATTTTAATTAACTTATTCCCCATTCCATGCCTTTTTTTGTTGACTATATTACAATATATGTGTATACGGTTTTTTGACCGTGATAGGAGATGGATATGGCAAATGAGTTTGAAGCGTTAGTTTATACCAATGACAATTGCGTTGGCTGTAACAAGTGTATCAGTGCCTGTAGCTGCATGGGTGCCTGCGTTTCCGCAGAGCCCGATGAAAACGGAGTGTCAACCATCCACGTGGACGGTACAAAATGTATCGCCTGCGGAGCCTGTTTTGATGCCTGTGAGCACGATGCCAGAGAGTACAATGATGATACAGAACGTTTCTTCGCAGATCTTAAGAAAGGCCAGAAGATATCCCTGCTCATCGCACCGGCTTTTTTGGCCGATTATCCAAGGGAATACGAATCGGTGCTGGGCGGCCTTAAGAAAATGGGTGTGAACCGCCTCATCAGCGTATCCTTCGGCGCGGACATCACCACATGGGCCTACATCAACTACATTCAGAAGCACAATTTCAAGGGCGGCATTTCACAGCCCTGCCCTGCTGTTGTGGGCTATATCGAAAGATACCTTCCACAGCTCCTTCCCAAGCTTTTCCCCGTGCAGAGTCCACTTATGTGTTCTGCCATCTATGCGAGAAAAGAGATGGGAATAACCGATAAGCTGGCATTTATAAGCCCGTGTATCGCCAAGAAAATGGAAATAGACGATCCCAACAACAAGGGATATGTAGACTATAACGTTACCTTCCATCATCTGATGAAGTACGTCAAAGAGCACGGAATCAGCGGAAGTCCCGTTTCCGATGAGATCGAGTACGGTCTTGGTTCCATCTATCCCATGCCCGGCGGACTTAAGGACAACGTTTACTGGCTTCTTGGAAGCGATGCCTTCATCAGACAGATCGAGGGCGAGAAGCACATGTATCACTTCCTGGAGAAAAATGCCGACAGAATCAAAGGAAACAAGACTCCTTTCCTGTTCATCGATGCCCTTAACTGCAGATGCGGCTGTATCTCCGGAACCGGCACCGACCCCAAGATCACCGGCAATGATGATCCTCTCTACAACATCCACGAGATCCAGGAGAGGGTGAAAAAAGACACCAAGAAGAGCCCCTGGTCACGGCCTCTTACACCGGAAAAACGTATGGCTGCCCTGAACAAGCAGTTCAGCCATCTGCGTCTTGAGGATTATCTGAGGAAATATACTGACAGATCCCGTGAGTGTGCTCACAAGATTCCTTCCGAGACTCAGCTTAACACAATATTCAACGACATGAACAAAACAACCCCTGAGTCCCGCAAAATCAACTGCTCCTGCTGCGGATATTCAACCTGTAAGGACATGGCAACAGCCATTTTCAACGGTTTCAATCACAAGTTCAACTGTGTTCATTATCTCAAGGATCTGGTAGAGATTGAGAAGAAGGAAGCTCAGGATATGGTTGAGCATGAGCGCGCCGAGCTTGATAAGCAGAGGCAGAGCATCCATGACGCCATTGCCACAATAAACGAGCACTTCATCTCGGTAAATGCCACAATGCATGAAATCAGCACCGGTAATACCACCAACGCTGCCGAGAGCTCCGATATTTCCGAAGACATGTCCAATGTAAATGAATTCTGCAACAAGGTTAATGACTCCATGAGCAGAATCACCTCATACCTTGGAGAGCTGGAAGTCAACAACAAGAAGGTTGTGGAGATTGCCAACCAGACCAACCTCCTTGCTCTGAACGCAGCAATTGAGGCTGCAAGAGCCGGAGATGCCGGTAAAGGCTTTGCAGTTGTTGCCGGAGAGATAAACGATCTGGCTGCAGATTCCAAGACCACAGCCCAGAACAGCGGAACCGCCAACGACAATATCAAGAACGCTCTTGAATCCATCACCACTGAGACTGCCGATCTTCTTGAGATTGTAAGCCAGGTTAACGAGAAGATCCAGATGCTTGCTACTTCGGCAAAAGACATATCGTCCTCCACAGAAACTCTTGCGGACACCATGGAGAAAGTCAGAGATGAAGTAGAAAATCTGGCCTCACGAGGATAAATAATTTAATACGACCACTTCAAAGGGGACGATTCACTCACGGAATCGTCCCCTTTATCGTTGCTATATTTATTTGTCTTATACTTCTTCTACGTAATTAACATATTCCTGCTCACTTATCATGTTGATCAGGCCGTTGTGATTGAGGCTTTTACCAAAATCCAGATCAATCATCAGACCTGTATCGGAGGCTTGAAGGGTCTTTTCCTTGCTCTTGGTCATGCTGACCACAACAAATCCCTGCTCGTCCATCCACTTTGTAAGCTTGGTCACGCCGTGGCTCTTGCTGACTTCTATGTAGATGCTCATGTATCTGCTGTTCTGTTCAACATGGTTGCTGAACTGCATCAGAACAAGGTTCGAAAAAGCCACCAGAAGGAAACATACGATGCCTACAACCAGGTATCCCGCACCGATGGCCATTCCCATGCAGGATGTAACCCACAAGGTAGCCGCAGTGGACAATCCCTTGATCTGTTTCCTGCCGGTAACAAGAATTGTTCCGGCTCCCAGGAAACCGATACCGCTTACAACACCTGCAGGGATACGGCTTACATCAGCATTAAGCCCCGGCAGTATGGCAAGATATATGTTCAGGGCAGTTGCTACCGCGGATCCAAGGCTCACAAGAGCAAAGGTCTTGATTCCGGCGTTGTGGTGTCTTGCTATTCTCTCCCAGCC
>JAILFT010000125.1 GCA_024697425.1 Butyrivibrio sp.
ACAGTAATAAGGCGTATAAAATATACACAATAAATATATAGTATAAAAGATAAATAACAAATATAAGAAACATAACATAAATAAATAAGATAACATAAAGAATATATTTGAACAGTATATTATATTCCTTCTCTTATCTTGTGAGTGGATCGGAAGAAAATAGATAGAATGTTATATAAGGTATATAAAGTAGATCTTTCGCTGGCACAAAGGCCAGGAATAGGATGCGTAAGGCTCTGCGACCTGGAGTGACTGACACAGGGTATGCTTAAAGGCTTGAGAATTTAATCCCCCCCTTTTTTATATGTGTTATATAACATTTGGATAAAACAGTCATCGAATCTGAAGAGCTTTATTATGACACAGTTATTCCTGAAAATCAGAAAAAAATTTATGGTGACAGGAAAACGAGAAAATAAGTGGATAAATAATTTAAATGTAATACATTACAAATATATGCGATAGCACAAATATAAATTATATAACATATCTAATATTTTTGCTGCTGAAATCATCAAATGAACTTAGAGAGGGAAATACAAATATGTTTAACTCTATATCATCTATAGTATATATAACATATATCGTAAATATAAATCTTGAAAAATACTCGGCCAAATGCTAGCCGGTTTATCTGCGTTAAATTACATATATTAGTTATATAACATTCATAAACGATATATTTTATTGAAATCATATTTATTATTGAAATCAAATATAAAATCGTATATAATATTTGAGGGAGATAAGATATATAACACATATATGTTCCATAGGAGGAGTTATGCGAATAGTAGCTTTCAGTAATCAGAAGGGTGGAGTCGCCAAGACTACATCGAGTTATGCAATGGCTGTTGGCCTTGCAAAAAGAGGGAATAAAGTCCTTGTAATTGATGCGGATCCACAGGAAAATTTATCGATGACGGCAGGAATAGATCTTAATGACATTGACCCTGATCCTGAAGATATAGATGCTTTATCACCGGAAGAACAGAAATATTTTGAAGAAAATGTACCCGCGAAGCTTTTTGAGGTTATGAAGGGGGAGAAGGATATTAACAGAGCTATTATTCCGATAGCAGAGAATCTTGATCTTATTGTTGGGGGAATTGATCTGGCGTCAGCAGACATGACCTTTAATGATCTTGGAAGAGAGAGGCTTATTAAAACAGCATTTAAGAAACTTAAAAAGAGGTATGATTACTGCATCTTTGATTGTAGTCCTGCGCTTGGCGTAGTATTGATGAACATTCTCACGGTTGCAGATGAGGTTGTTATCCCGCTTGAACCAGGAGCATATTCTTTACAGGGATTAAGTCGACTGTATAAGTTTATAGATCAGATTCACGAATATACCAATGATAAATTGAAGGTAGATGGTATCCTGGTTACAAAGGTAAGGAATACAGCTAATTCAAAGATATGGATCAATGATATCGAGGAAAAAGCTGAACTTCTCGGAACCAAAGTATATAAGTCAAAGATAAGGCTCAATGTATCGGTGGAAGAAGCTCAGACAATGAAAATGGATATCTTTGAATATTCTTCAGGATCTGCTGCAGCAAGAGATTATGACGATTTTATAGATGAATTCCTTGAGGAGGATGAGTGATGGGTAAAGCAGACAAATTGCAAATTGGCGCAAAGAAAACAGGAAGAGGATTATTTGCAGACATGCAGTCGCTGAAAGGCAGAGAGGAAGCGCCTTCTATCGATAATAAGGTAACGGATGATTCTGTAAAAGAAGAAAAAGTGACCCAAAAGGTTAATAGAGTAGAGCCGGTAATTGAAGATCCTGCAAATAATGATGATATTCTTGAAACGATTATGGAACCTGCCCACGAAAGTGCGCCAGTAGAGCCTAAAGTTGAAAAAGAAGAACCTGTTATTGAAACCCCGTCAGATATCATCAATGAAGTTAAAACAGAAATTAATAAAAAGAGTGAAAGGCCTAAAAAAGAAGCCGATAAGTCTGCAAGCAGATATGAAAAAGATAAATTTCTTTTGCTGGATATTAGAGGATATAGGGACTATGTAGAACATATGTCTAAGGCAGCAAATATGTCCGCAACAAAATATATCAGAGGCCTTATAGAAAAAGATATGGAGAAAAACAAGGATATTTATGATGCACACAAAAAGCTGGAACAGATGCTGATGAACAGATCGGCAGGTCAGCAGTAAAAAAGAGCATTAAAAAAGAGCATTAAAAAGCCCTCGGATCAAAGATCCGGGGGCTTTAACGATGTTCAAATAGAATTATTTCTTCTTGCCGTTAACAGCGTCCTTGAGAGCCTTACCAGCTTTAAACTTAGGAACTGTAGCTGCAGGAATCTTAATAGCTGCGCCAGTCTGAGGATTCTTACCTGTTCTAGCTGCTCTCTTAGCAGTCTCGAATGTTCCGAAGCCTACAAGCTGAACTTTGCCTTTTTTCTTAAGCTCTTTAGCAACAACATCTGTGAAAGCCTTAACAGCCTTCTCTGCGTCCTTCTTAGAGAGCTCAGTAGCCTTTGCAATAGCATCAACAAGTTCTGTCTTATTCATGGATTATACCTCCCTCAAATAGAGTTATTTAACTACTAAACAAGATTTTACACCTATTTATGCACCATCACAAGATTTTAAAGACGAAAAACTGCATAAAATAAAAGTGTTTTTTAGTGCATAATTCTGAAAAAGCGCGAAAACATTGACTTTTTTCGAAATATAGTGCTGAGATTTAAAGAATAGACACGGTTTGCCTGTATAGCTTTCTGAAAAAATAGGATGATAACAGCAACGAGGAAAGCTCGGCAATAGGAAATGCGCACCATACAAGGTCAAGAGACCCTGTTTTAGATAACAGCCATGCAACAGGAATCAAAACCAGAAGCTGTCGTCCAACAGATATAGCCAGGGAATATATGCTCTTGGAAAAAGCCTGAAATATAGAACCCATAGCAATGCACAAGCCTGCTAACGGGAAAGAAAGACTTATTATTCTAAGTGCCGGAATACCCATTAAAAGCATATTATCCGAAGCGGTAAAGAAACCAAGAAGTACTTGAGGAATAGCCAGGAAAGTAGCCATTCCCACAACCATTATGGAGACAGCCAAAATGATAGCAAATTTTAAAGCTTCTATAATACGTGCTTTGTTTCTGGCTCCGTAGTTATATGCGAGAACCGGGATAAGTCCGTTATTTAGGCCAAATACCGGCATGAAGAAGAAACTCTGGAGCTTGAAGTAAACACCAAAGACGGCAGTTGCGGTAGAAGAGAAACTTTCCAGTATCCTGTTCATCATATATGTCATAGCAGATCCTATAGACATCATAAGTATAGAAGGGATTCCTACATAATAAATCTCTTTGATTGTCTGAAAATCGGGGCGCAGGATGGATTTAACAGATAGTCTTATATCCTTATTATAGTGAATATTACTGTAAAAACCGATAAGGGAGCCTACGAGCTGTCCCAGAATCGTTGCATAGGCAGCGCCAGCAACCCCCATAGCCGGAAACGGACCAAGTCCAAAGATAAAAACAGGGTCAAATATTATATTTGTAATGGCGCCTGATGCCTGTGAAATCATGCTGAAAACAGTTCGTCCGGTAGATTGAAGAAGTCTTTCAAAAGTAACCTGAAAAAATAAAAATATCGAGCAGCAGCATATGATACTCAGGTAAGTTGCGCCATATTGGTGTATAACCGGATTCTGGGTCTGTGAGGCTATGAAGCTTCCGGTAAAGAATATTCCTATTATAAGGAATAATATGTAATTGAACACTGTCAGAAGTAAAGAAGCGTTGGCAGCACTATCGGATTTGTCAAATTTCTTTTCTCCTAAAGATCTGGACAACAGGGCATTAACACCAACTCCGGTTCCTGCTGCGAGTGCGATCATCAGATTCTGCATGGGGAAGGCCAGAGTGACGGCGGTAAGAGCTTCCTCATTTATCTGAGAAACAAAAATACTGTCGACTACATTATAAAGAGCCTGCACCATCATTGATATCATCATAGGCAGTGACATTGTAACGATTAGTTTCTTTATGGTCATGACGCCCATCTTGTTTTCTTTTGTCATAAAATAATTCCTTAAAACAATTATTGTTAGAAATAATGTAATAATACGGGGAAAAGTATACTACATATAAATTTACGTTTCAAATTCTGAAGTGACGAATGAAATTAAATATTAAATCGTAAACTTTTTCCCATATTTTGATGAAATTTTTGTTGCATTAAGGAATTCATTATGTTATTTTATACTTCGCTCAAGAGAGCAGTCCGGACGGTTCCGTTAAAAAAATACGCATCAGTCGTAGCTTTGTGATCGCATCACCACTTTATGAGGAGTGGGGGTGCGATTTGTCTTTTGTGTAAAAAATATAATAAAATAGAATAGGTATTGATTTTATTTCTGTTTAAAGGCAAAATGGATAAAGCGCTTTTGAGGAAATAAATGGAGATTTTATGAGTATATACAGGTTAAAACCCACCTGCAAAGATTATCTGTGGGGTGGACATAAACTAATAGAAGAATATGGAGTGGATTACTCCGGAGATATTTGCGCAGAAGCGTGGGTTCTTTCGGGGCACAAGGATGGAGCATCTGTTATATGCACTGATAAAGGAGATATGACTCTTCCTGATTTTATCAGCACTCAGGGAAAAGAGATACTGGGAGAGCGATGCATACAGCTTAAGGAGTTCCCTCTTATTATAAAATTGATTGATGCCAAGAAGAGTCTTTCAATCCAGGTGCATCCTGATGATGAGTATGCAAGGATCCATGAAGGACAGCTTGGCAAAACGGAAATGTGGTATGTGCTTCAGGCTGATGATGGAGCTTTCCTTTATCAGGGCTTCAGCCATAGTATAGATAAGTCTGAATTTGAGCAGAGGATAAAGGATAATACCTTAGAGGAAGTTCTGAATAAGGTGTTTGTTAAACCCGGAGATGTTGTGTTTATAGAACCGGGTACGCTTCATTCTATTGGAGCAGGTATTCTTTTGCTTGAGGTACAGCAGAGTTCGAATGTTACGTACCGGATATATGACTACGGAAGGCTTGGTGCCGATGGCAAACCCAGAGATCTTCATATAAGGCAGGCCCTTGATGTTACTAAACTGGATAAGCCTGATGCGTCTGTACCGTCAAAAGGTGATTCTGTTGTGACATGCGAGTATTTTGACGTTAAGAGTATCAGGGTTACAGGTGATTCACCCTATACCGGATTTACAGACAAAAGAAGCTTTGCATGCCTTTTGGTCACTGAAGGTGAAGGAAGAGTCGATTCCGTTGACAGCTCTTTTCCTGTGAAGAAAGGAGATGCACTCTTTGTCCCCGCGGACGATGGCGTGTACACCTGCAGCGGTGATTTCGAGGTGATAATCACCTCAATTCCGTGAAAATACTAGCGTATTATTTGTATGGCGTGATAAGATAGTAGAAGCAGAAAAATGTTTAATACAGGAGATAATTATGCAAAGAAAAGTACTTATCGCTGATGACACTGCTTTAATGAGAGAACTGATCAGAGGTGCGCTCCCTGTTGAGGAGTATACCATCGTGGGTGAAGCTAAGTCCGGTGTTGACGCCATTGAAATGTATAAGGCGACAAAACCCGACGTGATGATCCTGGATATCAACATGCCTAAGATGAACGGAATCGATGCGCTCAGTGAGATCATGAAGATCGATCCCCAGGCAAAAGTTATCATGTGCTCAGATCAGAAGTATGAATCAATGATAATGATGGCACTTAAGAAAGGAGCCAAGGACTTTGTTATTAAGCCCTTCACATCTTATGATATTCTTCTGGCTGTAAAAAAGCTTTTTAACGATCAAGACTAAAAGGTGAAAGAGAGAATAATAATATGCTTAAGCAGATTTCCATATATGCAGAGAATAAGAAGGGCTGTTTTCAGGACATTACCGGACTTCTTAACAGTAACGGAATCAATATTCTTGGATCGGTAACCAACGATTCAGCAGAGTACGGAATTATCCGTATGGTGGTTTCGGATCCCGATAAATGCCTTGAGGTGTTAAGCTCCGCCGGCTATCTTTGCAAGGCAACGCCTGTATTGGCAGTTGAATGCCCGGATGAAGTCGGTGCATTGGATAAGATTCTGAAGACTTTATATGCGGGAAATATCAACGTTAATTATATTTATCTGTCTTTTAACAGAGATTCCGGACTCCCTATTATGGTTATGCATACCGATGACGTTGCACAGGTAGAGAACATTCTGTCAAATCACGGCTATAATTGCATGGAATAAGAAGATGCTGTGTTATATAACATAAATATTATATATGCCACATATAAAAAGAGGAAGCTTTACAGCTTCCTCTTTTCTTTAGGCTTAAATAGAAATGTCAGTGATCACGGAGTTTCCCAGGTCTGAACTTTGGCGGCGTGGATGACAAAGCGCCTTCCGCTTCCGGACTGACCACTACAGGTTGACAGGGTTAGGATTGAGGGTCTTTCGGTAAAGTCCATATCCTTGGGGATCTGAAAAATGGTATTTCTCTGAATATATCCCAGAAAATCGTCATATTCATCATCGGTCGTAACAACAGAATATGCACTGCTTCCGACGGTGGTAACGTAATAAGCAAAGATTTCATACTTATATACGGCTTTCTGTGTGTATACATAAATAAAAGGATTGGACTTGATGGCATCACGGTCCTCGGTCTGGCTGAGTTGCTTGAGTTTCCCGAACATTGAGCCGTTTCTCATGTTATGGCCAAAAATAATGTCGTGCATACCGCAAAAATCAGGGTTACTTAAGACGTCGATAAACAGACATCCGGCATTATTCCTGGTGCCGTCAAATGTTTTTTTGATATATTCGTCTATCTCATTTTCCTGAACTACGGGATAACTTATATCAAAATAAGGGAAATAAAGCCAGCTGACAAAATCAGGGTTGATTGCTTCAAGCGTGCTATAGCTGATCCCAAGGTTGGGAAAAGTCTCCCCGTCTTCTGAAGGAGCTGCAGTCTGAGTTGTAGATACACCTGTATTGTTATTTATGAGTCTTTCATATTCGGTGTCGGCAATAGCATATTCCTTGTTGTCGTTATAGAGGCTGATGGCTTCGTATACTATAACAACAAGGCATATGAGAATGGCGACGATTCGCAAGATCTTGAATTTCATGCGCAATCCTTTCGTTGATATGTGGTTTATCAATTAATTCTATATCTCATATAGCAATAATTCAAGTGCAGCAACCGGGCAAAAAAAATACTGCACCGCCAAGGGTGCAGCAATATCGCCGTTTATAATATGCTCTCCATTGCGGAGTTCATGGCAAAACTGACTCGGCTGTCCATATCATCAGTAAGCTGAACGTTGAGCATTTCTATAACTCTGTTGTCGATAGAGTAGCCCAGGCGGCTGGCGTGCATCCTGAAATCATCCTGGTGAGCTGCTTCATAGCTCTGACGCATGCTGTTGTTAACTGCTTTGGTAGCTATCATTGAATCGTAGGCTTCTTCAAAAGCTTCCCCAAACTTACGCTTAAGTTCATCATCGATGGCCGGAGAGCTTGTAACAGATTTCTCCACTGACTCCTTATTAAGGTACGTACTGGTTATTCTGTTGGCTGAGGCTAAAAAGTTAAAGTCCATTCAAACATCCCTTCCATTTTTTTATCACACTATATATCGGACGATGTTGCAATTTCTTAAGGGTAAAAAATTATAAAACAATATTTGCAAAATTAGGAACAACTTATTCCATTCATATCTTTGACAGATAGGCATATAGTACAGATAAATACTGAGAATAACGCAAATCTTGAATAAAGGAGAAACTGATTATGGAAATGACACTTCGCTGGTACGGAAGCAAGTATGACACCGTTCAACTTTGGCAGATAAGGCAGATCCCGGGCGTAAAGGGGGTTATTACTACCCTTTACAATAAGCAGCCGGGAGAGCTCTGGGAGCATGATGAGATCAGAGCATTACGAAAAGAGGTTGCCGGTGACGGGCTTAAGATTGCCGGAATAGAATCTGTTAATGTATCTGATGCTATCAAGGCGGCCACACCGGACAGGGATCTTCATATTGAGAATTATATCAAGACTCTGGAAAATCTGGGAAAAGAGGATATTCATCTTGTCTGCTATAACTTCATGCCGGTTTTTGACTGGACCAGAACAGAGCTTGCCAGGAAAAGAGAAGACGGCTCCACGGTTCTTGCTTACAAGCAGGAAGCAGTAGATGCCCTTGTTCCCGAGAAGATGTTTGAGACTCTTGCGGAGGATACAAACGGGACAGTTATGCCGGGGTGGGAACCGGAGCGCATGGGCCACGTAAAAGAGCTGTTTGAGCTGTATAAAGATATAGACGAGGAGAAGCTTTTTGAAAATCTAGTATATTTCTTAAAAGCTATCATGCCGGTTTGCAATAAGTATGATATCAAGATGGCCATTCATCCCGATGATCCTGCCTGGCCGGTATTCGGACTTCCCAGGATCATCAACAATGAGCAGAATATTCTTAAACTTATGAATGCTGTTGATGACGTGCACAACGGAGTGACCTTCTGTTCCGGATCCTACGGAACAAACCTGGAGAACGATCTGCCCCATATGATAAGAGTGCTTAAAGGGAGGATTCACTTTGCCCATGTCCGCAATCTGAAGTTTATCTCTCCCACAAACTTCGAAGAGGCGGCACATCTTTCCGAGGATGGAACCTTTGACATGTATGAGATTGTTAGAGCACTGTATGAAACCGGATTTGACGGCCCTATCCGTCCCGATCACGGAAGAATGATCTGGGGCGAAGTGGCTATGCCTGGATACGGATTATATGACAGAGCTCTGGGTGCCACATATATAAACGGCCTGTGGGAGGCTATAGAAAAGGGCGCAAGAGCAAGGAAGTGAGGTAACGGGTGTTATGAAATTAAATGAAGCAAATATGGGCAACACAGAGTGGCCAGAGAAAGGATATTTTGTGCCTTCCTTCGACAGAAAGGCCATGATAAAAAAGACTATTACCCAGCCAAAGTGGGTTCACTTTGGGGCCGGTAATATTTTCAGAGCTTTTCAGGCTAACCTCGCCCAGAGGATGTTGGAAAATGGGTGGGACGATACCGGAATTACAGTTGTGGAAGGCTATGACTATGAGATAATTGAAAAGATGTACAGGCCTCACGATAATCTTTCCCTGCTGGTAACCTTAAAAGCTGATGGAAGTGTGGACAAATCGATAATTGCCAGTATTGCTGAGTCATGTATTCTTGATTCGACGAATGAAAGTGAATTTGAGAGGTTAAAAGAGATATTCATATCCGACTCCCTTCAGCTGGCAACTTTCACTATAACCGAGAAGGGTTACAGTATAAAAAATGCTGCTGGAGTGTTGCTTCCTGCGGTGGAAAAGGACTTTGCGGAAGGGCCCGAGTGCCCTGCAAGCTACATAGGGAAAGTGTCAGCTCTTTTATATGAGCGGTATATGTCAGGCGAAAAGAAGATTGCCATGGTGAGTACTGATAACTGCTCCCATAATGGGGATAAGCTGTACGATGCGGTACATGCTTTTGCCGTGGCCTGGACCGGTAACGGAAAGGCAGAGAAAGGATTTCTTGATTACATAGAGGATGAAAACAGGGTAAGTTTCCCCTGGTCAATGATCGATAAGATAACACCAAGACCGGACGATTCAGTCAATGAGCTTCTCAAAAAAGACGGAGTGGAAGACCTGGATCCTGTGGTAACCTCTCTGAAAACCTGGGTTGCGCCTTTTGTAAATGCTGAAGAGAGTGAGTATCTGGTGATTGAGGACAAATTCCCCAACGGAAGGCCGCAGCTGGAGAAGGTTGGAGTGATATTTACCGATAAGGAAACGGTGGACCGGGTTGAAAGGATGAAAGTCTGCACCTGTCTTAATCCTCTTCACACCGCACTGGCAGTGTATGGCTGTGTTCTGGGATATAAGAAGATATCTGATGAGATGAAGGATCCTGCACTCCTTGGGCTTGTAAAGAACATAGGTTATAAAGAGGGACTTCCCGTGGTTACCGACCCGGGTGCCATAAGGCCGCAAGAGTTCATAGATACTGTGGTTAACGTGCGTATCCCCAATGTGTTCATGCCGGATACACCTCAGCGTATTGCGACAGATACGTCACAGAAGCTGGCCATACGATTTGGTGAGACAGTTAAGGCATATTCTGCCTCTGATGAATTATCTGTGTCAGATTTAAAATTTATTCCTCTGGTATATGCGGGATGGCTTCGCTACCTTATGGGTATCGATGACGAGGGAGAAGCATTTGAGCCAAGCCCGGATCCGCTTCTTGTCAAAGCTCAAAGTTATGTTAAGGATATCAGACTTGGAGATACTGATGAAGATGCTCTGAAAGCAGCGGTTTTGCCGCTTCTTAAAGACGATACGGTATTTGGCCTTGATCTTGAGAAGGCCGGTCTTTCTGACCTTGTGATAAGCTATTTTGCTCAGCTAAACGCAGGGAAAGGCGCAGTCAGAGCCACATTGGACAGGTATTGCAAATAACCCGGGATTTCGGGTATCATGGTCATAGATAATGTCCACTAATTAAAAGGTAGACCACTATGACCAATATCGACAAAAAAATAAAGAAGAATTTGTCCGCAGAGAGACGAAAAAGGGCAGAGAACAGCTCTTTTGACAAGTGTTTCTTCAACCTGAAAAACGTAGACGATAACTCCTATGATATGGTTGAGAAGCTTAATCGTCTCTTTGGACCCATTGGGGCAGAATTCAAGATAGAACACAGGGAGCTTTCCGATGATATTTCATCGGACTCCCTTGTTGTGTTTTTCAGGCCTGAACAGGTGAAATACAAGACCAAGCGGGCTGCCGGGCGAAAGCGCAGCTACGTTTCCTACGAAGAGGACGGCATTACCTACAGAGCGACGGTAAACAGGATCCGGCAATTGATCGCAAAATATGGAGCGGTAAGAGCCGCCGCAATGATAGGCATGAACAAGTCGGGCATGTACAAAAGGCTAAGGAAAGCCATGGATTCCGGGATACGGCTGCAGGCCGGGGACAGGGATGCACTTGGCGAAGATGACATTCTTTTTTAACAAGGGGAGGATTATCCATGGGAATCGAAATTGAGAGAAAATTTACCGTAAAAACAGCGCCTGAAGGTCTTGAGCAATTTCCTGTGCATGAGATTGAGCAGGGATATCTAAATGTTAATCCCGCTATAAGGGTAAGGCGCCAGGATGACAGGTATATTATGACTTATAAAGGGGAGAAATCCCGGATAGAAGGAGAAATAGGGCAGGTGGAGTACAATATGCCGCTTGATGAGAAGTCCTACGAGCATATGGCCGCTAAAGCAGATGGTATTGTTATCAGGAAAAAGAGATATCTTGTACCTCTTAACAGTGATGCCTTTTCCGATGAATATCTTGGAAAACACCCCGAAATAGCGAAAATGATCGGGGAGGGAAAGATAAAGATCGAACTTGATGTTTTTTCAAACCCGGCAGATATCGGAATGCTGGCGGAGGTTGAGTTCCCTGATGAGGAAAGCGCAAAGAATTATAATATGGCCTCCTGGTTTGATGAGGACGTTACAGGGGACATTCGATACAGCAATGCACAGATGAGTCGGGGAAAGTGACGGAAAGGAGGCAGGTATGCCGATATTAGGAGCGTTCATGGTACCACATCCGCCCATCATGCTTCCGGAAGTGGGGCATGGGGAAGAAGAAAAGATAAAGGCCACGACAGAGGCTTATATGCAGGTTGCACAGGAGATAGCACAGCTTAAGCCGGATACCATCATCATTTCAAGCCCTCATAGCATCATGTATGCGGACTATTTCCATATTTCTCCCGGGAAAAGAGCTACCGGCAATATGGGACGTTTTAATGCGCCCCAGGTCAGCTTTGATGAGGAGTATGATACGGAACTGGTGGATGAGATCTGCCGGATCTGTGATGGATACGGGGAGTGCGACAAAGAGGCAGCCCGGATACAGGAGTTTCCGGCGGGAACTCTCGGAGAAAGGGACAGCTCTCTTGATCATGGGACCATGATACCGCTGTACTATATAAGGAAGTTCTACAATACCTTTAAAATCGTCAGAATAGGCCTTTCAGGCCTTTCTTTGCCAATGCACTATGAAATGGGCCAGATCATACAAAAAGCCGTAAATTCGTCCAATAAACGCGTCGTGTATGTGGCCAGCGGAGATCTGTCCCATAAAATGAAAGAAGAGGGTCCATACGGATATGCCAAGGAGGGCCCGGAGTATGATGACAGGATAATGGAAGTCTGCGGAAGCGGCGATTTTGAAAAGATTTTGGATTTTGACGATGTTTTCTGCGAGAGAGCTGCGGAGTGCGGGCACAGGTCTTTTGTCATGATGGCGGGAGCCCTGGATGGGCTTGACGTGAAGGCAGAAAAGCTTTCTCATGAGGCCACTTTTGGAGTCGGATATGGCATATGCCGATTTGAGGTGGGCGGCGCAAACGATAACAGATGTTTTTTAAAAAGCTGGAGAGCCGCTAAAACAGCGCTTCTTAAGCAAAAACAGGCTGATGAGGATCCCTATGTTCGCCTGGCAAGGTTCTCTTTGGAGAGCTATATAACCATGGGGAAGAGGATCACAAGGAAAGACTTAAGTGATGACAGATGGAAGGACCTCCCTGAAGAAATCTTCAGCCAGAAAGCAGGCGCTTTTGTCTCCATCCATAAAGACGGAGCTCTCAGAGGGTGCATCGGAACCATACTGCCTACATGCAGATGTGTGGCAGATGAAATTATGCAGAATGCCATAAGTGCTGGAACCAATGACCCAAGATTTCCGATGATAGGCGAAAACGAGCTTGACAGTCTTGAGATGAGTGTGGACGTTCTTGACGAGCCCGAGCCCATTGATGGACCGGAGCAGCTTGAT
The DNA here is from genome assembly GCA_024697425.1 of Butyrivibrio sp. Lineage (GTDB taxonomy): Bacteria > Bacillota > Clostridia > Lachnospirales > Lachnospiraceae > Butyrivibrio. The sequence goes on from JAILFT010000125.1 coordinate 12,919, forward strand.
GTAAAAAAATACGGGGTTATTGTTACCTGCGGCCGCAAGAGAGGACTTCTTTTGCCCAATCTTGACGGAGTAGACACTGTACCGCAGCAGATAGAGATAGCCTGTCAGAAGGCAGGGATACACGATGACGAAGAATACAGCCTGGAGAGGTTTGAAGTTATCCGGCATATCTAAGGTCAGGGGGTGACAATATGCCAAGATGCGATGTGTGCCACAACGGATGCAATCTGGAGGAAGGAGCTGTTGGCCTGTGCCGCGCAAGAAAGTATGAGAACGGCGCTTTTAAATGTGCCAATTATGGCCTTGTTACCTCAATTGCTCTTGATCCCATAGAGAAAAAGCCCTTAAACAGGTTTTTTCCGGGTTCAAATATCATTTCTGTTGGAAGCTTTGGATGTAATCTAAGATGCCCGTTCTGCCAGAATCACGAGATTTCCTACGGATTCGGGCAGAAATATGACATGGGATATCGCTGTATATCCCCGGAAGAGCTGGCTGATATCGCTGATGAGTACAGAAACCGCGGCAACATCGGGGTGGCGTTTACCTATAATGAGCCACTGGTGGGCTATGAGTACGTGATAGATGCCTCCAAAGAGGTCCATAAGAGAGGAATGAAGACAGTACTTGTGTCGAACGGGTGCGTGTCGGAGAGAGTAAGGGATCTTGTCATTCCTCACATAGATGCGATGAATATTGACCTGAAGGGCTTTAAGGATGCGTACTATAATGGCGTATTAAAGGGCGACCGAAGCCTTGTTATGAGTTTTATTGAGGTTGCAGCCGCTGTCTGTCACGTGGAGGTGACAACTCTGATCGTTCCCGGATATAACGACAGTGAGCGGGAGATGGAGGAGATTTCATCCTGGATCGCTGCCCTTAACGGGGGACGGGGAAAAGAGAATGTGGCTCTCCATATAAGCAGATATTTTCCAAGGTTTAAGATGGATGTTCCTGCAACGGAGGTGGGAGTGGTTTACAGGCTGGCCGAAGTGGCCAGAAAGCATTTGGATCATGTTTATGAGGGCAACTGCTGATTGGCTGGCCCGAAAGAAAGGTGTATATGAGCGGCGAGAGCAGGGTTTATGCGGCAATTGATCTGAAATCCTTCTATGCCTCCTGTGAATGTGTTGACAGGGGGCTTGATCCGCTTACCACAAATCTGGTGGTTGCGGATCCCACAAGGACCAATAAAACCATCTGCCTTGCGGTGTCGCCATCCCTTAAGGCCTACGGCATTCCGGGAAGGCCGAGGCTCTTTGAGGTTGAGCAGTCGGTAGCCAGGATAAATGCCGCAGGGAATATAAAGCTTGAATACATTGTTGCACCACCCAGAATGGCAAGATACATGGAAGTCAGCGCCAGGATTTACAGTGTGTATCTTAAGTATGTGGCCCCGGAGGATATTTTTGCCTACAGTATTGATGAGGTTTTCATTGATCTTACCGCATATCTTCGCACTTACGGAAAAACTGCCCATGAACTTACCATGGAGATGGTAAGGGATGTACTTGGAGTAACGGGGATCACAGCAACTGCCGGGATCGGAACAAATCTTTTTCTGGCTAAGGTTGCCATGGACGTGGTTGCCAAGCACGCAGATCCGGATAAAGACGGCGTACGAATAGCCGAGCTTGACGAGATGTCCTACAGAAGGCTGCTGTGGTGCCATACCCCCATCACCGATATATGGCGTGTCGGAGGCGGGATAGCAAGGCGACTGGCCAAACACGGTATTTTTACCATGGGAGATATTGCCAGGGCATCGGTGAGCGATGACAAGTATATCGGAGAGCCAATGCTCTACAAGGATTTCGGTGTGAATGCGGAGCTTCTGATAGACCATGCATGGGGATATGAACCCTGTACTTTGGCGGATGTTAAGGCTTATGAACCTGAGAATACCAGTATCAGCAGCGGACAGGTGCTGATGCGACCCTACGAGTATGATGAAGCAAGGCTTATTGTGCAGGAGATGACCGATCTTCTTGTGCTTGATCTTGTGGACAAAGGCCTGGTGTGCAACGCTGTTGTTCTTACCATAAATTATGACAATGAGAATCTTGCAGATCCCGAGAAGCTGGCAAACTTTGAAGGAAATATTTCTGTGGACTATTATGGGCGCCTTGCGCCTGAGCATGCCCACGGAACGGCGGCTCTGGGAGAGTATACCAGCTCCACAAGGAAGATAATCGGTGCTATGATGGAACTCTATGACCGGATAGTGGATCCAAAACTTCTGGTGCGCCGCGTAAACATCGGTGCTGTGAATACCATGAAAGAAAGCGAAGCTCCGGGAAGGCCCGGCGGAAGCATGGAGTTTGAGCAACTGGATCTTTTTACTGATTATTCGGCGCTGGAAGCCAGACGTGAAGAAGACCGCATCGAAGAAGAGAAGGAAAAACAGCTTCAGCATGCGGTGCTGGATATAAAGAAGAAATTCGGGAAAAACGCTATTCTTAAGGGGATGAATCTTCAGAAAGGCGCTATGACCATAGAACGTAACAATCAGGTGGGAGGACACAAGGCATGAAGCAGTGGACCAGAACCCTTAATGATTACAAGGATATAATCGATATACCGCGCCATGATCCTAGTGGAAGGACAAGAATGCCTATGGAGAAGAGGGCGGCGCAGTTTTCCCCTTTTGCGGCTCTCACAGGATATGAGGATGCCATAAGCGACGCCGTAAAGCGTACAGAGGAAGAGGTAGAAAATAGAAACAAAGGCAGTTAAAAGGCATGGACAGACGAAGCAAAAAAGATTCCTTTATGAGGACCATAACCATCTGCGTAGTAAGCTATCTGATACTTATGATAGTTATTCTTTCTGCGGTTTGGCGAAATACTTCTGCCACCCTGGAAGACGGTGCCGGAGCTACACTTATTCAGGCCAGAGACATCAGTCTTTATCAGATGGATGATGTTCTTAAGGCCAATGAGCAGGCTCTTGCTTCGGTCCTTCAGAATAACGACAATATCAAGGTTTTTGAGTACGGAACGGAGAATCAGCGGGCTATCGCGGCTCAGAACATGATCCAGATACTGCAGCGCTCGGCACTTACCAGCAGCGATGTTGAGACTCTTGTGTTCTATGACCTTGTGGGAGATACCTACATTGCAAAAACAGGGGACGGGATCACCTACGAGGAGACAGTCCTTATTGAGAAGGCTGTCAGGACGCTGAAGGACGAAAACCCCGGGAATATGCCCTCAGAGTGGTTTTACCGAAAGATTGGGCAAAAGAACTATGCCGTAAGGATGTATAAGAATAAAAAGAGGATGCTTGGGGCGCTTGTAGAAGTCTCAAACCTCTTTGACATTTCCGCTGCAAGCGACACCATAACCTATACCCTTACCGATGAAGAAGGGGATGTGATTACGCAGTTTGGCGGTATTAACGCTCCGCAGCAGGAGGATATCGATGAAGGATTTATCGGGGCAGCCCGTTGGTCTGCCGGAAAGAATTTCTATATAACCGGTGCAAAGTCAACCAGAGGAGCCCTGAGGATCTTTGTAAGTATGCCAAGAAGCAGAGTTTACGGAGGTTTCCAGACTCTGCAGGTGGTGCTTATCGGACTTGTGGCGGCAGCAATACTGATGCTTCTTTTGATGGCTCTTTATACCAGAAAGGTAGTATATTCGCCGCTGGCGGAGCTTCTTTCTTCCATGAGGAAGATTGAAAACGGTGATCAGAACGTAAGATTGTCCGAAGACGCCGCTACCGTCGAATTTCAGCAGATAAATACCAGCTTTAACCGCATGATGGATACCATCGTGAACTTAAGGATGAGATCCTATGAGGAGAGAATAGCTTTTGACGAGGCAACGCTTAAGTATGTTCAGCTCCAGATAAAGCCACATTTTTTCCTGAATGCCCTTACCACCATTCACAGTATGTCCTTCCAGAACAGAAATGAGGAGATACGGGAGTATATCGAGAGACTCTCCAGGAATATCCGCTATCTGTTTAAGTCGGGGCTCCATGCGGTATCGCTTTCGGAAGAGATAGAACACGCCAGGGATTACATAGCCATGCAGGAAATCCTGTATCCCGGCTGCGTATTTGATTTTATAGAAGTGGAGCCGGGAATTGAGGACTATCCGATCCCGCAGCTTCTTGTTCACACTATACTGGAAAACATCTATAAGCATGCCGTTTCCGTGGACAGGCTTACTTCAATTCTTATTTCTGCAAAAATGCAGAAAAAGGACGGAGAGGAAATGTGCCATCTTATAGTTGAAGACGACGGAGAGGGCTATCCGGAAGAGTTCCTCAAGGAAGTGGCTGCAGGAGATGTCAAGGTCAAGGATGACGGCCACGGAGTGGGACTTTGGAACATGAAAAAGACCCTTAACCTTATGTACAGAAGAGATGATCTGATGGAGTTTTGCAACAAGGAGCCACATGGAACAAGGGTTGACGTGTGGCTTCCAAGGAGAGTAAAGAGGCAGAGCAGTTTATGGACGCAATCGTAATCGATGATGATCTTTCCACGGTGGAGGTTATAGTATCCAATACCGACTGGGACAAATTTCATATTGATAAGGTGCATAAGGCCTACAATATATCTGCAGCCAAAAAGATATTCCTGGAGCATGACATAAGCGTGGCAGTATGCGATATTGAGATGCCTATGGGAAGCGGACTTGATCTGATAAAATGGGCCAGGGAAAACAATATCGACACCGAGTTTGTGTTTCTTACAAGCCATGAGAAGTTTGACTATGCAAGGCAGGCCATTGAATACAAGGCTTCAGGCTATGTTGTGAAGCCCTTTAATGCGGACAGGATGGAGGCGGAGCTCACGACAGCTCTGCAAAAGCGCAGTGACCGCAGCAAGATCAGGAAAGCTGCCCAATACGAAGAGTGGTATGCCGGAAGCCTTGAGTACGTAGAAGGGTCTTTTTGGGATGATGTGCTCCAGCAGCGAATCCTGGCAGATCGCGATATTATCGCCAAGGAAATAGACAGAAGGCGCCTTTCCATTGACCCGGATGCCGAATATACACTTATTCTCATAGCCAGCGGCAATCTTGAGGGGATAGAACAGACCCGGGGAAAGGACTATGCCGGTCTTTATGAAAAAGAGCTGTCGGATTATGCGGCAGAGAAGCTTGGCGGAGGGGCTGTCAGCAGCCGTATCGTCAATTATCACCTGAAAAACCTTATATATACAGCTGTCATAGCGGGGGCAGATATCTCTTTTCCCGGGCAGGAATTTGTGGACGAGGCCAAAGAGAAGCTAAAAAACGTGATAACCGTGTATATCAGCAATCCCTGCAGCATCGAGAAACTTTACGAGGCGAGGATACACATAGAAGAGCTGGACAAGAACAATGTGGCATCAAAAGGACGCATATTCCATGAAAACGACGAGATTGTTCTGGCCTCGGAGAAGGGTCATATGCTCGATCAGGAACAGATAAGGCTCCTGCTTAATGAAAAGAAGAAAAAGGAGCTTCTGAATCTTCTGAAATTCAGCATGGAGTCGCTGGGAGCTCAGAAAAAGCTGTCGGCAGCGGCACTGACGGAGATAAAGCAGGATCTTTTGCAGATTGTGTTTGTGTACCTGCACAGCAGGGAGATCCAGGCAAATCAGCTGTTTGCCAATGAGGCCTTTGTGTCACTGGATGATCAGGCCACGGAGTCTTTAGTGAACATGATGCGCTACCAGGTACACCTTATAAGCCGCACTATCGACTATGTTTCGGAGGTTGAGCAATCTGATTCCATAGTGCAGCGGGCCAAGAAGTACGTTCATGATCATTATAAGGAAGACATTTCCAGGACCGAGATAGCCGAGAGCGTTTTTCTTACTCCCGAATACATGGCCAAGATGTTTAAGAAAGAGACCGGCATAAGCCTCAAGCAGTATATCAGTGACTATCGAATTTCGGTGGCAAAAGAGCTGCTTTCAAGCCCGGGAGCCAGAATAAGCGATGTGGCCTGTGAAGTGGGTTTTGACAACTTTTCTTACTTTTCTACTGTGTTCAAGAAGACCACGGGCTATACTCCCAACGAATATCAGGCTATGGCCACAGAGCAAAATCAATAAACCTCAAAATTGAAAATATAAGTCTTGTTTTTAAAAGAATCGAAAACACCTCTCTTTGTATAATGGGTTCAACTCAAATGAAACGTGCCATTTGACGGCGCGCCAATGTACAAAGGGAGGTATTTATGTTTAAGAAATTAGTCAGCACACTTCTTGCAGGAGCCATGGTGCTCTCACTTGTGGCTTGCGGCTCATCTGATGGAGCAGGTCAAAGCGCCTCAACAGGCACAGGAGATACTGCAGTAACACAGACTGCTGCAGCAGACGGAGATTACACACAGATCACATATGCATTTGTGACCTTCAACACTGTTCCGGATGATACATCCGAGGTTGAAGAGGCACTTAACCAGATCACAAGAGATAAGATCGGCGTGGAGGTTCATCTGATGCCTCTTTCAATCGCTGATTACACTCAGCAGGTAAGTCTGGCCGTACAGAACGGTGAGATAGATATTTTCCACACTCTGGGCGACCTTGGAAACAGTATTGCCAGCGATATGTGCTATGACATCACTGATATGATCGATGTAGATGCACCTGAAACAAAGGCTCTTTTTGAAGAAGAGTGGCTTAAGACCACAATGCAGGACGGAAGACTCTATGCTATTCCCACACTTAAGCCCTTCGCGCTTCAGCCCATGCTGATCTACAGAAAAGATATTGCCGAGGAGCTTGGCCTTGATCTTTCATCAGTAAAATCGGCTGAAGATCTTACACCTATATTTGCGCAGGTTAAGGAAGCGCATCCCGAGATCACACCCCTTGCTCCTGTATCACAGGGCGACAGCGGCCTTACAAGATGGATCCCCAGCATTGACTGGCTTGGCGATTCCTTTGCTTCGCCCACAGGTGTTCTTCAGGGAAGCGATATGACAGTAACTAGCTACTATGATCTTGCTGATTTCGAAAAGTATGCCGGAATTGTAAGAGACTGGTACAAGAACGACTACATCATGAAAGATGCAGCTACAACCACATCTGCAGCCGCAGAGCTCATGTCATCAGGCGGATATTTCGCTTATTCAGCTTCTTACAGCTATCCTCTTGAGGATACAGCCGCATCACTTTCAGCTCCTTCAGGCTATGATGTGGGAGCAATAGCCCTTGGCGATGCATATCTTGATACTTCATCCATGAACGCAGTTGCACAGGTTATAGCTTCTACATCTGAGAATCCTGATGCAGCACTTAAGTTCCTGAACCTTACATATACAGACCCTGACGTTATCAACACAATGCTCTACGGTATTGAGGGCAGGGATTATGTAAAGAACGACGATGGAACAGTTTCCTATCCTGAGGGACAGGACGCAGCTACAGTTCCTTACACAGCACAGCTTTCCTGTGGTGTTCTGGGTAACTTCTTTATCCAGTGGCCTCTTATGGGATCCGGCTCAGCAGAGTCACTTGCTTGGGAAGATGAGCAGAACCACAATGCACCTGCATCTCCTGCCATGGGCTTCACCTTTGACGCATCAGGTGTTCAGACCCAGTACACAGCTGTAAGTAATGTGATCCAGCAGTATCTGCCCGGCATTGCCTGCGGTTCCGTTGATACAGAATCAGCTCTTGCAGAGTTCAGACAGGCTCTCAAGGATGCAGGATATGATGACATCCTTGCAGAGAAGCAGACTCAGCTTGATGCATGGTTACAGGCTCAGTAAAGAGCAGTAAACATATAAACCCAAATGTGCAGGCCGGTAGGATACATATACTGGCCTGCATTACTGAAAAAGGGAAGGAATATAGATGTCTGAAAACAAGTCCAAGCCAAAAAAAGTAAAAACTAAATACGCCAAGTCAGGTCCGCTGCTTCTTATTGCAGCTCCGGGAATTCTGTATCTTCTGATCAACAACTACATTCCCATGTTCGGAATATTCCTGGCTTTCAAAAATTTCAGTTACAAAAAAGGTATCTGGAAAAGTCCGTGGAACGGTTTTCAGAACTTTAAATTCCTGTTCCAGACAAAAGATGCCGTCATAATGACCCGAAATACGATTCTCTATAACCTGGCATTTATAGTAATAGGCACAATTTTTGCGATAACAATAGCTATTTTATTGAATGCCCTGGGCGACAGCATCAGAACCAAGTTTTTCCAGTCGTCTCTTTTGCTGCCAAACCTGATGAGCTGGGTTATCATAGCCTACATGGTATACGCATTCCTTAATTCCGACAGCGGATTTATTAACAATACGATCTTGGAAGCTCTGGGAAAAGAGGATGTGGCCTGGTATATGGAACGAGGTTATTGGCCCTTCATTCTTACCATTGTTTATCTATGGAAAAATGCCGGATATATGTCCATTATCTATCTGGCAGCAATTGCGGGAATCGACAAATCCGTGTATGAGGCAGCAAGTCTTGACGGAGCAACTAAGATGCAGCAGATATTCAGGATAACACTTCCGTTGCTTAAACCCACAGTGATCATCATGACTCTTATGGCAGTGGGAAGGATATTCTTCTCCGATTTCGGACTTTTCTATCAGGTGCCCATGAACTCGGGAGCTCTTTATGCTACAACACAGACCATTGATACCTATGTTTACAGAGGTCTGATGGAACTCAATGATGTTGGAATGTCAGCGGCAGCCGGCCTGTTCCAGTCAGTCCTCGGTTTCATAATTGTTGTGACTGCCAATGCTGTAGTTCGTAAAGTAGACAGCGATAACGCACTTTTCTAAAGGAGTAAACGATGGCAAAATTAAAATCAGCAGAGCATGTGGCATCAGATGCCAAGCGCTTTGAAATAATATCAACTGTTATACTTGCGGTTCTTGCGGTGATCGCACTGCTACCGATAATCCTGATTGTCATAGCGTCTTTTACAGATGAGACTACGCTTTTGAGAAACGGATATTCCTTCTTCCCTGAGAAGTGGTCAACAGACGCGTATGTATATATGCTCCAGCAGGGAGCTACAATTTTCAGGGCATACGGCATTTCTGTACTGGTAACACTTATCGGAACAGTTATCAGCGTGCTTATAACCACAATGATCGCTTATCCCATGAGCAGAAAGAACTTTAAGTACAAAAATATCCTGGCATTCTTTGTGTTTTTCACCATGCTTTTCAATGGCGGTGTAGTTCCCTCTTACATGATGTGGACGCAGGTGTTTAATATCAAAAACACAATCTGGGCTTTGATCCTGCCCAATTATCTTTGCGGAGCCTTCAATATTTTCCTTGTAAGGAACTATTATGCCAACAGTATTCCCGACGCGCTCATAGAATCTGCGCAGATTGACGGGGCCAGCGAGCTTACCATTTTCTTTAAGATAATCTTCCCGCTGGCGGTACCTACAGTTGCTACGATATCTCTTTTTACAGCTCTTACCTACTGGAACGATTGGGTAAATGCGCTGTATTATATACAAAAGCCTCAGTTTTACGGAATTCAGAACCTGCTCATCAGGATAATGAACAATATTCAGTACCTTAAGAGCGGAGCAGCCAGCGTGGCTGTGGGAACCGGAGCGATTCAGCTTCCCAGTAACGCTGTAAGGATGTCCATGGCTGTTATAGGAATTCTTCCTATCGTGGTTATCTATCCTTTTGTTCAGAAATACTTTGTCAAGGGCGTTGTTGTAGGTGCTGTAAAAGGCTGAAAACAGGGTTTCCTTGGAAAAATAATTGGAGGGATCGCAACATGAAAATCAGTGAAGTTTTGGAAAAAGTTGCCGCATATCATCCGGACCTTGGCCCTGATTACAACGGCTGTGACGGGATAAAGTGCGGAGATCAGGAAAAAGAGTGCACGGGGATAGCATCAGCTCTTGTTCCGAATGTGGATGTCATCAAAAAGACCATAGAGCTTGGCTGCAACCTCTTGTATGTGCATGAGCCCACAAGTTACCTTACCCCGGATGAGGCGGGATGGAAGGCTGACTTTAAGTGCGAGGTTTACGACGAGAAAATGCAGCTGCTTAGTGACCACGGCATTGTGGTTTACAGAGACCATGACCATATGCATGCTCACAGACCTGACAGTATCTTTACAGGTGTACTTAAGTATTTGGGCTGGGAGGAATATGTGGTTGATGCCGGAAAGACAGTGCCCTTCGGGCATCTGGTGGAGTTCCCAGAGCCCAGAACGGTTGAAGGTATCAATGAGGAGCTTATTAAGAAGGTGGGGCTTCATGGGACCAGATATATCGGAAGGCGTGTAGATAAGATAAAAAGGCTGGCGCTGGTGGGACACCTGTATCCCGGTGCTTTCATTCCCGAAACGTATAAAGACGGCTATTATACCGATTATTCCACAGAGATCATTCGTGCAATGCAAAATGAGCATATTGACGCAATTATTCCCGGGGAGATCATTGAATGGAATCTGCTCTCATATATAAGAGACGGCATTTCTCTGGGAAGGAGCATGGCGTGCTTTAACATCGGCCACTTTAACTGGGAGGAACTGGGGGCAAAATATGCCGTGGACTGGCTTTCAGAGCTTGTGGAAAATAAAGTTCCGGTAACCTATGTTCCCGGGGGCGACCTTTGGAACTACCAATTAGGGGGAGTCAGATGAATACAGCGTTATGTTTCAATGATGTCATCCCCTATGACGGGAGGCCAAATCCTGTAGTGATGCGGGATGGTAAATATTTCTTAAGGCTCCTGGAAAAAGATGCGGGGTCTGTACAGATGCTGTTTGCGGAGCAGCTGTACGATTTTAAAGAGACAGAAGATGGAATCTGGGAACTGGAGCTTCCCTTTACCACTGCTTTTAACTGCGTGCAGATCAGAGTTGACGGAAGGGACACATTGTCAGCTCTTTTGCCCATATCCTATGGATACAGCAGGCCCTACAACTATGTTGAGCTCCCGGCCAAGGATGGCGACTTCTATGCACTTAAGGATGTTCCCCACGGAAGTGTAAGACGGGAATACTTCTTTTCCGGGGTAACCGGAGAGTGGGAGTCCTGCCTTGTGTATACCCCGGCGGAATATGACGTGAATCCGGGCAAAACCTACCCGGTGCTGTATCTTCAGCATGGACACGGGGAGAATGAAGTGGGGTGGACTTATTCCGGTAAGGTCAACTTTATTATGGACAACTTAATTGCAGAAAGGAAGGCTACGCCCTTTGTGATCGTTATGAATAACGGCATGGTGCAGAAGAAGACCTTGGATGGGGAACATATTGTGGACCATCTGCTTTTCGAATCCATGCTTCTTGAGGATGTGATACCTTTTATCGAGAGCAGGTATCACGCGGGCGGAAGCAAAGAAAAGAGAGGAATGGCCGGGCTTTCCATGGGGTCAATGCAGACCTCCATGACAGTTATGCGCCATCCGGAGATGTTCTCGGAGGTTGGAATCTTCAGCGGTTTCCTTCGGGACTGGATCAGCGGAAGCGAGCTCGACATGAGCTGCCATGAGCCCAGCAGTGATGATCATCTTGCGGTTTTTGACAACGCGGCTGCCTTCAATGGATATTTCAGGAATTTTTTCAGAGCCATGGGGGATGAGGACCCGTTTTTTGACCATTTTCTCAGTGATGACCGGCTCTGCAGCGAAAAGGGCATACATTTCCAGCGCAAGGTTTATAAGGGAACTCATGACTGGAATGTATGGAGAATGTGCATAAATGACTTTGCACAGATGATATTTAAGAAATGACGGAAAGGTGAGAATAATGGCAACAGGAAGACTTAGATTTTATTCACAGACTCAGAATGGACAGGTGAACATTGCATATGTGATTCCCAACGATGTCCCCGAGATCATGACAGCCGGCAACGATAGCTTTAAAAGGCCCATGAAGACCCTTTATCTTCTCCATGGACTGTCGGGAAACGAGAGTGACTGGGAGTACAACGGGATCGCTGAAGATATCGCCTTTAATTACAATATGGCAGTTATCATGATCACTGCCGGCAATAATTTTTATCTGGACAGAAAAGCTACTGGCTGCCAGTACGGCACCTTTGCGGGAAAAGAGGTAGTGGAGTACACAAGAAAGCTCTTTGGACTGTCGGACAAAAGAGAAGACACTCTTATTGGAGGCCTTTCAATGGGCGGATTTGGAGCGCTTCACACAGCGCTTGCCTTCCCGGAAACCTTTGGAGGAGTGGTGGCTCTCTCATCCGCGCTTGTCATTCATGAGATTGCAGGGCTTAAGCCGGACGATCCCAGCGAGGGACTTCTGGCTAATTACGAATATTACACAGAAGTGTTTGGAGATCTGGATACTCTTGAGGAATCCGATGCTAATCCTGAAGTGCTCTACACAAGGCTTAAGGAGGCGGGGACCAGGATTCCGCCTATATACATGGCTATCGGGACCGAGGACTTTCTTTATGAGCATAACCAGATACTCAGAAGATTCCTTGAAAAGAATGAGGCCAACTTCAAGTATGAAGAGGGGCCCGGAATACATGACTGGAAATTCTGGAACGTGTATATCACAAAGGGCGTTGAATGGGTCCTTGAGAATATGTAAGGAGAGGCGATATGTCTTTTTCGGAGATACATTTTTTATCGGACAGTTTAAAACAGGGAGTTTCAGCCGCGGTTTTTATGCCGGAGAGAGGGCCTTTCGGATCTGATGCAAGGCCTCCTTACAGAACGGTATACCTGCTTCCGGGTTACAGCGGCGATTATCACAGCATTTACACTATGCTGGGGTTCAGAAAGCAGGCGGAGCTTAAAGGCCTTGTGATTGTTATCCCCAACGGACAGAATGCCTTTTATGTTGACCATCCCGAGAGAAATGCCAATTACAGCAGGTTTGTGGGCGAGGAGCTTATTGAGAGGACCAGGGATATGTTCCGTCTCTCCGACAAAAGAGAAGACACCTATATTGCAGGTATCTCAATGGGCGGGTACGGAGCGCTATTGAATGGCCTTAGGTATCATGAGGTTTTCTCTAAGGTTGCTGCCTTTTCACCGGCAACAAACCCATATACTCTCATGGAATACCCTGAAAGAGGCGGTTTCGGCACAGGGGAGTTTGCGAATATGTTCGGCTCCAAGGATGAGTTTGAAAACAGCGAATGGAACATAAACAGGAGCTATGCAAAGGCGGATAAGGCTGATATTCCCGAGCTTTTTATAGGATGCGGAGACAGAGATATCGCTGTGGATTCGCAGGTAAAGGAATTCAGGGGCATCCTGGATGCCTCAGATGTTCCCTACAACTTCTTTGAAACAACCGGGAATCATGACTTTGATACCTGGGAAAAGATGCTGGATCCGGCATTTTCTTTCCTTGCCGGAATTCCTGAAGGAACCAGAAACAGCATGGCTATTCCGGATTCTATCGGAGGGTGAATATGAGCGAAGCGGTATTGACCATCGATGTGGTGTTGGACGAGATAATCGAAGTGACCGGCAGCCGCGGCAAGGCTGCCATGATCCTTTTTCACGGGGAGAGCAGCTGTGCCAATTTCAAGGGAAAGATTCTGCCTGGAGGCGTAGATACGCAGAAGGAGCCTGCCGGGGAAAAGAGACTTCTTTCAGCCAGATACATCCTGGAAGGAAGAGATTGCGAAGGAGAATGGTGCAGGATCTTTATTGAAAACAACGGAGAAGTTGCGGCTCCGGGAGAAACAATTAAAACAACGCCTGTTATCTATACGGACAGTAAGGCACTTAAATGGCTTGAAACAGCTGATCTTAGCGGTACGGTGGAGGGTAAACCCGGCGGAGTTTTTATTACGATATTTAAGGAATAAAAGTGGCCGGTTACAAAAAATGACAACCACAGCAATAAGAATTGCAAAGTCATACGCATATATTCTTCATATAATGTAAAGCGATAATGGAGGTAAATGTAGTATGAAATGGGTAAGCGTCTTTAAATATCTGAGTATTGAATATGGTGAAAATATTGCTTTTGCCATGGATCAGACCCAGCGGGTGTCCTTTGAGAGCAATATTGACGGTGATAGAGTGCGTATCCGGTTTACGAATCGATACGGTAAAAAAGATCTTAAGATAGACAGAGTAACCATTGGAAAAGAGAAATCCCCCTATATTACTGATGTGGCGGACATCACCTTTGACGGAAAGCATGAAGTTGTCCTTGCTCCCGGCAGAGAGCTCTTTTGCGATGAGATAAATTATGATGTATGGGCGGGAGACCGTCTGGTGGTAAGTGTTTATTTTAAAGACAGACAGGATATTGATTCCATTTGCTGTTTCTGGGCAGATGGCGGGGCCAGGGTACAGTGGCTTTTAGGGGATGTTACAAACGGACTGGACGCTGACAGAGCGCCGGTAGCCGTAACAGCACCTTACATAAAGGATGACCCCAATTTCCATATGATGAGGATTTTTACCGGTTTTGATGCCGTTCAGGTGATGGCTTCGGACGAAATCAGGACTGTGGCAGCTTTCGGAGACTCCATCACCCACATGTCTTTTTACACCAATGCGCTGCAGAGGCGGCTTTTTGACGGCTTTTTTGGCAGGGTATCCTTTATAAACTGCGGTATTGGCGGCAACAGGCTGGTGGACGATGCAACCTTTGTGCCTGAAGCAGGGAAAAGACTCATCTTCTTCGGGGAAGCCGGTGTTAAACGCTTTGAACGCGATGTTTTTGAGCTGGACGAGGTGGATACTGTGATGGTGCTGATAGGGATCAATGACATCATGCATCCGGTGCAGCTTGAGGGTAAAAACAGCAGTACTCCCGCAGCGGATATTATCGAGGGATACAGAAAAATAGCGGATTGTGCTCACGAGAATGGAGCGGAAGTATTTTTTGGCACCATAACTCCTTGCGGAAATGAAGATTATCCGAAGGCGTGGTTACCGAAATTTGAAAAAGTAAGAAACGAAGTGAACGACTGGATAAGGAAAGGTGAGTCCATCGATGGATTCTTTGACTTTGACAGAGAGGTTGCAGACCCGGCAAAGACGGGATTCATGCAAGGCCCCTGTCATATAGGGGACGGCCTCCATCCTAACAGCCGTGGGGGCAAGAAAATGGCCGATTGCGTGGATATCAAGACCGTGATTGGCAGTTAAAGGCTGTGCTTGGGGAGAGTAAAAATGGCAGAGCACTACGAGAGTGAGGCGTTTATCTATAATCAGGTGCCCGTTCGGATTTTCAATCATTCTTTTGATGGAACTGATATTTTTACGTCGTTGCATTGGCATAGGAATGTGGAGTTCAACCTTACAACCGAAGGCCGGATAAAGATGAATATAGACGGCAAAAATATGCAGCTTCTTCCCGGAGACTGGTGCATTGTAAACAGCGGAGAGCTTCACTCCAACCATTGGATAGAGCCTACGGACCACTTTGGCGGCATCTGCGTGCAGATATCCAAGAGCTTTTTGGACAGATGGGTCGGGGAAGGAGTAAGGTTTGACCTCCCCGGAAGTCAGGCGGCATCAGACAGGATAAGACAGACCCTGATTAAGTTCGGTGAATATAAGAAAGATGGAGTTGATGACCTGCGGAAAATGGAACTTGTTTTTTCTTTTCTTAACCTTCTTAGGGATAACTGCGTTTATGAGACGGTTTCAGGAGAGAAGACAGAGCATGAGGGGGATGCCAATATCAAGTCTATAATCAATTACATTGATGAGCATTACATGGATCAGCTGGATCTGTCCTCTGTTGCCGCTAATTTCAATTATACCCCTACGTATCTTTCCCGCATGTTCAAGGAACATGTCGGCAGAAATTTCTACCAATATCTTCAGAACGTCAGGCTTATGAACTGCGTCGAGGAGATGAAGGAAGACGAGAACGTACGACTTATGGAATGTGCCCTAAACCATGGATTTCCCAATGTTAAGTCTTTTATCCAGACCTTTAAAAAGACCTTTGGATGTACCCCTTCCGAGTGGGTAAAGCAGGGCAGAAAGGCACCAATTCAAGAGATATAAAAATTGACAACTTGGCAGATAATTAAAGCAAAGCCTCCCACAGGTGACCTGGGTTATCCTTAAATCACTTGAAGGGAGGTATTTTTTATGAAGAAAAGAGTAATCAGTTTAATCATGACAGGAGTAATGGGAGTAGCACTTCTTACAGGATGCGGCAATGCTTCCACAAGTGCTCCCGCAGCTACCACAGATGAGAATGCGCCTGCTGCAACGCAGGAAGCACCTGCAGCAACAGAAGAGGCTCCCGCAGCCGAAGCTGCAGCTACAGAAGTGAACATTTCATTCTACACCACCGAGACCGGTAAGGATGATATGTATCAGGAGCTTATTTCCGACTTTGAGAGCAAGAACCCCGGAATAACTGTTGAGTATATCGCAGCCGGAGACGATCAGCTTCAGCAGTGGATGGCTCTTTATGCAAGTAATGAGGGCCCTACAGTGTCCCTTATGGATCCCATCAATATCTGGGAGAACCAGGAGAGGATGCGTCCTCTTACAGGAGAGCCTATGCTTTCAAATGTTGATGAGGCATCACTTGGTACCATGACATTCAATGGCACAGTATATGCGGTTCCTATGTCTGCGGCTGGAATCGGACTTCTCTACAATAAAGCAGTCTGTGATGCAGCTGTAGGTGGAGACTTCGATCCCAGTACTATCAAGACAAGGTCGGATCTTAAGGACCTCTTTGATAAGATCGAGGCTACAGGCGTTGCAGCAACCTGTATAACAGGCGTTAACTGGTCTCTGGGTTCTCATTTCCTTTGCCAGACCTATGGCGCAGCCATTGGAGACACAAAAACCCGTGTAGATTATATAAACTCAATTATCAGCGGAGAGACCAAAGAGATAGATAATGATGTATTCAACGGCTTTATGGATACACTTGATCTTCTGATCCAGTATAACTACAACAAGAACGATCCCCTTGTAGGAGACGTAAACCTTGACGCTATGGCCCTTGCAGAGGGCAAATGCGGCACATGGATGATGGGCGACTGGGCATGGACTTATATGGCAGATCTTGTTGAGGATGGTGCCGAGTTCGGTCTTATGCCTATCCCTCACAGCGATGATGCAAGTGATGTTACAAATCAGTATCTTCAGACCTCTTATGCGAAGGGATATTGCATTGATGCAAGCCAGAATACTGAGGAACAGCAGCTTGCAGGCCTTAAGTTCATTGAGTACATCACTTCCGACAGCCACTCTCAGGAGGCTCAGGCAAAGAGAGCAGGACAGGCGCTGCCTTTCAAGAATTTTTCAGCTACAATCGACAGCCCTCTCGGAAACTCAACAGCATCCTATATCGCGCAGGGACATACACTTGATTTCTACGGAACACCCAGCCTTTATCCTTCAGACATCTGGTATGAGTGCGGCGCTTACATGTGTGCATATGTATCAGGAGCCTGTGACAGACAAAAGCTTGCGGCAGATGTAGATGCATACTGGGCAAACCAGGAAAAGAGAGAGTATTAATAGCCAGACTTTTTCGGGGGAGGGATACGTCTCTCCCCCTCTTTTTACAAGTATTGCAAGGAGAGAGGAATTATGCACGGCAGGAAAAGAGTTATCACAAATGCGCTTGAATTCTCATTATTCGGGCTGCCATCTTTTCTGATCTGGTTTTCTGTTGTTATCATTCCGTTCATCTACGGACTTTGGATCACATTTACAGACTGGAACGGATTAGCACTTCACATAAACTTTATCGGACTTGAAAATTACAGACATATTCTTACGGATTCGGCCTTTTTGGGCGCCTTCGTCAAGACGGTTATATATGCGCTGTTTACGGTTATATTAAGTAATCTTGTAGGTTTTGTCCTTGCTCTGGTGGTGACCAGCGGCATTAAGGGACAAAATCTGTTCAGAACAGGCTTTTTTACGCCAAATATCATTGGCGGCATCATTCTTGGTTATATCTGGAACTTTATCTTTTCCTTTGGACTTACAAAGTTCGGAGAGTTCACGGGGATATCCTGGATGCAGACTTCATGGCTGACTAACCCCACCAGAGCTCTGATGGCACTTATTATTGTCAGTGCATGGCAGATGAGCGGATATCTTATGGTCATCTACATCGCGGGACTGACTGCAGTGCCTGCGGACCTTCTGGAGGCAGCAAGAGTTGACGGAGCTACCACCTGGCAGACAGTGACAAAGATCAAGATACCAATGATAAGAGGGACAATTGCAATCTGCGTATTTCTGTCCATCTCAAGGTGCTTCATGTCCTTTGACACAAACCTGTCACTGACAGCCGGCGGGCCCTACAAATCCACAGAACTTATCGCATACAAGATCTATCAGACAGCCTTTACCAGCATGAATTTCGGGGAAGGTCAGGCTCAGGCTATTGTGCTGTTTGTTATCGTGGCGATCATTTCGCTGCTTCAGGTTTACTTTACAAGGAAAGGGAGGGTTGATGCATGAAAGCAGAAAGAAACAGAAAAAGCATAACCTTCGCCATAACACTGGTAGTTTTGATACTGTTCATGGTGCCTTTCTATATGCTTGTGGTGAATTCCTTCAAGCCAACAGCTGAGTTTTTGAAGAATCCCTTTGCGCTTCCGCAAAGCTTTAACATTGATAACTTTACCACTGCCATAGAGAGAATGAACTTTGGCAAATCACTGTTCAATACTGCGGTCATTACCGTTACGGCAGTATTGGTAAACATGATAGTCTCGGCTATGACGGGATATCTTTTTGCCAGAAGAAAATGGAAGATCAACAAGATCATATTTATGGCGTTTCTGGCATCCATGGTGGCGCCCTTCCAGGTATATATGATCCCGCTTGTAAGAATCTATGCCGGTGTTCTGGGCTTTTCCAACAATCTGATGATGGTTGCCTATATTGCGGTGGGACTTAATATCCCCTTCGCAGTATTCCTGTATTCAGGATTTGTAGAGGGCATTCCCTCAGAGTTGGATGAGGCTGCGCTGATCGACGGCTGTGGCTTTACCAGGACTTTCTTTCACATCATTATGCCGCTTTTAAAGCCAATTATCATCACGGTCACTGTGTTTGTTGCCATGGGTGTATGGAACGACTTCCTCATGTCCAGTCTCTTTCTTACAAAAGTGGACACAAAGACACTGGCCATCTCAATTAAGACATTTTTGACCAATCATTCGGCAGAGTATGCGCCTATGATGGCGGGACTCCTTCTTAGCGTATTGCCTGTTCTTATCTTTTATTTGATAGGGCAGAAATATATCATTGAAGGCGTTATCGCAGGCAGTGTTAAGGGTTAATTTGCAGATTTGGGGAAATAGACAGTTCTTTTTCCGATAATGTACTATGTAAGCGGGTAATACACGGAGCTATACTTATTTCAACCTCTTAAATATAGATGTTAATTGAAGTAATTTGTTGAAAGGAGAACAGGTTATGGAAATCAGATTAGAAGACGTTGAAAAAGTAATGGAGCAGACAGGAGTTGAGTACAAAGTTGCCAAAGAGGCACTTCTCCAGACAGACGGTGATGCAGATGCAGCAATAAAGCTCATCACAAAGGACACCATCGATATCGGCGAGGAAGCAAAAGCCGCTGTTGAGAAGCTCAAAAAGAAGGTTAAGGAAGGCAATGTAGACAGGATCCAGATCCGCAAAGGCGAAGAGGTTGTCTTTAGCGTTCCTGTTAATATCGGAATCGTAGGCGGAATCGTTGGATTTGCTACAATTCCATGGGCGCTGATTGCTGCTGCAGTTGCAGCATTCGGCCTTGGATGCAAGCTTGAAGTAGTCAAGAAAGACGGCTCTTCTGATGAGATCAACTGACAACTAAACAGACTCGGCACAGGCCGGAGACGAAGTCATCGTCTCCGGTCTTTTTTTGACTTGCACAGGGTAAAAACCTGCTCGATAATAATAGTTAGAGTGAGGTAATTGCCATGAACATCTGCTTATTAAATGACTCTTTTCCACCGGTTATCGATGGAGTTGCAAATGTGGTTATGAATTACGCGAGAGTGCTGACCGGGGACCTGCATGAAAATGTGGTTGTCGGTACTCCAAGATACCCGGATGTAAGCTATGAGGGCTATCCATACCGGGTAATAGCCTATCCCAGCTTTGATACCACGGATTTTGTCAAGGGATATCGCACCGGTAATCCGCTGTCCATAAGAGAGATAGCCCAGATGAGCGAGTTTGGACCGGATATTATCCATACCCATTGTCCGGCGGCTTCAACTGTTATGGCCAGGATATTGAGGCGTGATACGGGGGCACCGATCGTATTCACCTATCACACTAAGTTTGATGTGGATATAGCAAGGGCTGTGGGTGACGGTTTCCTTAAGCAGGAGACCATTAAGACCATGATCAGCAATATCGAAGCATGCGATGATGTGTGGGTGGTATCCGAGGGAGCCGGCGAGAATTTAAAGTCACTGGGATTCGAGGGTGAATACCGGGTTATGAATAACGGAGTCGATTTTCCCAAAGGCCGTGGCGATGAACTTTTGGTAAAAGAGATATCGGCTGAATATGCACTTCCCGAGGGAGTACCGGTATTTCTTTTTGTGGGAAGGATCATGAAATATAAGGGGCTTCCGATAATCATTGATGCCATGAAAATCCTGTCCGACAGGAATATCGATTATCGTATGGTGTTTGTCGGAGGCGGAGCCGATGCCGAGGAAATGCAGGCTAAAGTCAAAGACTATGGCATAGATGACAAGGTTATTTTTACCGGGCCGGAGCATGACAGAGAAAAGCTGAGAGCATGGAATACAAGGGCGGATCTGTTTCTTTTCCCGTCTGTATATGATACCAACGGCATTGTGGTAAGGGAGGCTGCAGCCTGTGGCCTGGCCAGCGTGCTTGTAAAGGGTTCCTGCGCCGCTGAGGGAATAACCCATGACAGAAATGGATATCTTATAGAAGAAAATGCGCAGTCAATGGCGCAGCTTCTCGAAAAAGTGTGCTGTGACCTTTCACATCTTGGCGATGTTGGACAGCATGCCATGGATGAAATTTATATTTCCTGGGAAGATAGCGTCAAAGTGGCCCATGACAGGTACGCAGAGCTACATGAAATGTCTCTTGCCGGCGCTTTTGGCCACAGGAAGCATCAAAGCCAGGAGTACCTGCTTAAATCGGCAGCAATGATACTAGATGAAACGGAGCGGGTATTCAAGGCGCCTAGAGTTTTTTACGAAGGAATGAAGGAGAATTTTGAGAGTATCAGAGAGGATTTCCAGGATATCCGGGACGATATCCGCAATGATATCCTCGAGGACATAGAACAGGTGAGGGAAAGATTCAATGGCAGCTCAGACAAATAAAAAAAGAGACTGGTACAAGGAGATGAGCTTTTACCAGATCTGGGTTCGAAGCTTTGCTGACGGGAACGGGGACGGTATCGGAGATTTGTACGGAGTTTACGACAAGCTTGAGTATGTGAAGTCCCTGGGAGTAGACGGCATCTGGTTTTCGCCCATCTACCCGTCACCAAATGCTGATTTTGGCTATGATATATCTGATTATAAGAATATTCACCCTGATTTCGGTGATCTTGATCAGTTTAAAAAAGTATTGGCAAAGGCTCACGAACTGGGCCTTAAGGTGATAATGGATCTGGTGGTGAATCACACATCAGACGAGCATCCCTGGTTTATAGAGAGCCGAAAAGGTAAGGATAATCCCTACAGCGATTATTATATCTGGCGTGATAAGCCCAACAACTGGGACAGCCTCTTTGAGGGCAAAGCCTGGGAGTATGACAATGAGCGAGGGCAGTATTACCTGCATATTTTTGCCAAGAAGCAGCCGGATCTTAACATGGATAATCCGAAAGTAAGGCAGGAAGTTAAGGACATTATGCGTTTTTGGCTGGATATGGGAGTTGACGGATTCAGAGAGGATGTCATCAACTTCATATCCAAGAAGGAAGGACTCCCCAACGGGATGCCTCTTTTGCCTGCAGCAAAGGGTATGATGCAGTACAAAGATGGCCCTCACATTCACGAATATCTGGCAGAGTTTCGCAAGGTATGCGATGAGTATGACTGCTTCCAGCTTGGAGAAGGCCCTATGACCACGGTGAAATCAGCCAGGAAATATCTTACGGGGCCTACAAAATCTCTGGATATGATGTTTTCCTTTGATCACATGATGGCGGACTGCTTCATGACAGAGTATCTGCACAGGCCTTTTTCTCTGGTAAAACTCAAAAAAGCTTTCAGTAAATGGCAGTATGCCCTGGCTAAGGATGGGTGGAATGCCCTGTATATGGAAAATCATGACCATCCCAGGATCATAAGCCGCTACGGAAGCCACCATTTCTGGTGGGAGAGTGGCACAATGCTGGCTGCCAGCTATATTTTCCAGAGAGGAACGCCCTTTATTTATCAGGGGCAGGAGATTGGAATGACCAACATACGCCTTGCTTCCATTGAGCAGTATGTTGATGTTTCTTCAAAGACAAATTATTACACGTATCACCTGAAAGAAGACCCGGAGCGCAGGCTTCACAGAATTCATCTTTCGAGCCGCGATTCCTCAAGAACCCCGGTACAGTGGGATTCCAGCGAATATGCCGGATTTTCCACTGCAGAGCCCTGGTTCTATGTAAATCCAAACTATAAGAAGATCAATGTTGCACGCCAGCAGGATGACCCATACAGTATCCTGAATTTCTATCGAAAATGTCTTAAACTCAGGAAGAGCTCAAAAACACTGATCTATGGAACATACAAAGAGTATTTTCCAAAAGACAAGAATGTTTATGTGTATGAGAGGAAGATGGAACAGGAACGCTATCTTATCATATGTTCTTTCTCGAGATTACCTGTTAAGCTTCGTCTTCCCGCTGATTATGAGAACAGGGAAAAAGAGCTGGTGCTCTGCAATTACCCTGAGAAAACGGAGGATATTCCTGCCCACAGGCTTAAGGCCATCGGCGATGAGCTGTTAAATCTGGAGTTTACCCACGGTATGTTAAGGCCTTATGAGGCACGGGTCTACAGGTTTTCGTTCTGACGTAAAGTGCTGATTGCGATCGACAACAGGAAAAAGCCGCTGCTGAGCGTTTTATGATTAGCTCAGCAGCGGCTTTGCATTGATTATATGTACTCAGAAGTGCTATCAGTCGATATCGCCGGCAATGTCAATATTCTCGCCTGTGATACCTACCCATGCACCATCAGAAGCTTCCTTGGCATCCTTGTGAGCAAGAAGCCATTTGTTGGTTGCTCTGAGCATAGTGTCTTCCTGGTTAACAGCGGTAAACTCGGGCTTTCCGACATTGGTGCCCTTGGGAAGACCGACAAGAACCTGGAAACCTGAGTCTTTATGCGCCTGGCAGGGTGCGTAGTGAAGAGTTGTAGCGTAAACTTCTACCATTACTCCGGCAGGAACAAGGAATGCTTTAACTTTGTCAGAATCAATCTTGTAATCGTTTATCTCTTCGCGCTTTGCAACCAGCAGAATAAAGTCACTGGGTCCGAAGTTTATTTCACTTGAACGGTGATACTCCAGACAATTGAGCTTGGTGTTATGGCCGTTACACCAGCCGAACTGCATGGGAGATCCGCCAAAGAGTGAATTTGTGATCCTGTCTGCAGCAGCAAGGCTCTGAAGGGCGGGATCTTCTGCAACATACTCTGTGCCTTCGGGAACAGGAGTCTTATCCCTGAGAGTGTCCAAAATCTCCTGCTTCTCAGCTTCATAGCCTTCAATGATTCTTCCGTAATTTGTAAATTCCGGATCTGTAGCTTTGTAAATTTTCATACCTTCTCTCCTTTTTTAGAAAAAATAACCACCTAATACATGTTATCATTATAGTGGTAAAAAATCACTAGGCTGTGGGAGTTGATGTAAAAATCTGCAGGTTTTTAACAACGGAGCAGTCAGTTTTCATTAAGGACGGTGCGGCATTCCCTGATGAGGTTAAGATTGCTGCAGAGAATAAGAACTTCGTTCCAGCATCTGCCTACGACATCGTTCAGGCTGTCAAGATCCTCGAATCTCCACATGATGGCGAAGTCATCATAGTCGCCGGCACCATAGAATCCGTTAATTTCGCGGTCTTCTTCACAGAAGATACGCTGCCATTCATCGGAATCGGCCCCGCAGAAAGCCACATTTTTGCAGCCTCTTGTAAGGATTGTATCTGCCAGATCTCTGATGATACCTTCATCTTCAAATTCATCTGTGATGATGATGACTGTCTGGCTGCACATATTGCGAAACTTATTGTTGTTATCCAGAATGCCCTTACCGGTGAGACCGAAAGTGATATTCTGGCTACTGGCCTTATCCATGATCATATTCTGTGTCATAACAATCCTCCTTGCAATGCTGTAAATCAAAGATTTCAAGTGCCTATTTTTTCTATGCTGACAGTATCGCACTTATGGTGGGTTATAAATGACACAGTAATTTTGGAGAATCCTTGAGAATGAAAAAGCCTCTACCCGTAAGACGGATAGAGGCATGTACAGCAATCAGCTGTTTTATCTTTCAATAAGAGCGTCAATCTTTGTTGCCAAAGCGTTTTTTGACATTCCGCCCACAGCGGAATCAACAACTTTACCGTTCTTTATGAAGAAAAAGCTTGGGATACTCATGACGCCAAACTTACCTGCAAGAGCAGGCTGCTGATCGGTATTTACCTTGCCAATTTTTACTTTCCCGTCGTACTTTGAAGCCATCTCATCGACGATAGGCAGCATCATCTGGCAGGGACCGCACCAGTCGGCATAGAAATCCACCATTACGGGGATGTCGCTGTTCATTACTTCTTCATTAAAGTTATCTTTTGTAAACTGGTATTCCATATAGTTACCTTCCTTTCGAGATAATTTGTGGTTGTTTTGCAGTGCTGATAATGCTAGTATATGTGGTATAGAAAATATATCAAGTACGCAGTTTGTTTTAACCTGGTACAGAAAACCTGAGCAATGGGAAAGGATGCGGATTATGGCAGATAAAAAAATTGCAGAAAAACCTGAAAGAGAGTATCTTTGCGAAGATCTGGCAGGACAGAATTGTGGACTGAAGAAAGTTATCGACATTGTCGGGGGCAAATGGAAGATAATGATCCTGTGCGTAATGGATAAAGAAGGCACCATCAGATATGGAGATCTCAGGCGGAGGGTATACGGTATAACCAATACAATGCTGGCGAATTCGCTAAAAGAGATGGAAGAGGCCGGACTTGTTGACAGAAAGCAATATATGGAGATGCCTGTAAGGGTCGAGTACTCTCTCACCAAAAAGGCGGAGAGCATAGTACCTATCCTGCTGGAACTCAAGCGATGGGGCGAAGAAAACTTGTAAGGGCATGATAGCGCGTGTTATTTAAATCAAGTCTGACTTGAGAAGAATTCAAAAAGCTAAATCCACACTGGCTGTAACACAGTTTATTTCACTCTTATTATTGAATTAAGAAGGAGGGAATAAAGATGAGTATAGGTACAAATATAAAAGCTCTGAGAGAGGAGCGGAAGCTTACACAGGATAGGGTGGCTGAGGCGCTGGGGGTCACCTTTCAGGCGGTTTCTTCCTGGGAGAGGGACGAGTACAAGCCTGACACCGATAAACTGATCAAGCTCGCAGAACTTTTTGATGTTTCGGTCTCTGCCATAGCAGAGGAAAGACAGAAGGCGTTCCACACGAAAGAGACCATATACAACTGGGAACACATGAAGACCTACGTTAAGACGACGGCAAGGAACTTTAAGCTTGAGGATACCTTAAGATCCGTGGACTATGCTGAGGAAGCCCACCGGGGCCAGACCAGAAAGCGTTCTGACGTTCCTTACATCTATCATCCGCTGAACCTTGCCTGTCACGCGCTTTCCATGGGCATCATTGAGGACGATGTTATCGCGGCATGCCTGCTCCACGATGTGGTAGAGGACTGCGACAAAACGCTTGAGGAACTTCCGGTAAGTGATGGGACCAAAGAACTGGTAAGGCTGCTTACAAAAAAGGAATCCAATGAGGAAAACAGGAAAGAAACGCTGGATGCTTATTTTAACGACATCGCTAAAAACCCTAAAGCAACTCTGATAAAATGCCTGGACAGATGCAACAATCTTACCACCATGTCCTGGGGACTTAGCAGAGACAGGATCTACAGGACCATAAAAGAGACTGAGGAATACTTCCCGCCGCTGATAAAAGTGCTGAAGGGCACCACGGCATACGGGAACGCTTCCTGGCTCTTAAAATACCAGATGGAAAGCATGCTGGATATATACAAAAGGCTTATGTAAATATGAAGAAACTGTTCACACCCAAGATAAGGATCATATGGCTGATTCTTTTTATTATGTGCCTTGGATACTCGCTTATGGTGTATCTGGTGGGCAGCGGCACTTTTTCATTCACAATCTGGCTTGCGGGAGCTGTGTTTTTTGCCCTGTGCTATTTTCTTGCAGGGGAAAAGAGATGGCGCAGTATCCCAAAAGCTCTCAGATACGCTGCGTATATCGTGCTGGCTGTCATTACTGCAATATTTGTGATATGCCAGGGGGCTATTTTATCTCACTTTTTCGACAAAGGAGAGCCTGATCTTGATTATGTCATCGTTTTGGGAGCACAGATGCGGGAGAGCGGGCCAAGCGTCATTTATCGCTACAGACTTGAGAAGGCATACCAATACTTGACGGAGAATCCCGATACAATCTGCATTACAACGGGAGGCGTCGGTGTAAATGAGAATATCAGCGAGGGAATGGGTGGAAAAAAGTACCTGGTTTCCCTGGGGATTCCTGAAAGCCGTATACTTGCTGAAGAAACCTCAAAAGATACCGGGGAGAATATACAGAATGCGTTATTGCTGATTGAGGCAGACGGGGCAGAAGAGGATGATTTTTCAATCGGTATTGTAACCAATGGATTTCATGTATTCCGGGGAGTACAGATTGCAAGAAAAAACACAAACGCCAGAGTATGCGGGATTGCAGCGTATATGCAGCCCAGATTTATTCCGAACAACATGGTTCGGGAGTGTTTCGGGATAATAAGAGATCTGATAACAGGAGAGCTTTTTTGAGGATATAGGATATGTGCGCCAGATACGTATTTTGGGACAGAAACGCAATAAAAGTTGAAGCTGAGCTGGGGCTGGAACCCGGCTCATTAAGTATGCCGCAGGGAGATGTCTGCCCGGGTATGTCGGCGGCTGTCATAATTCCTCAGCGGGGTGACAGTTCTTTTCCACTGACAGTAAGATATATGAACTGGGGCATATTGGACAAGTCACTGGTTATAAATGCTCGGGCGGAGTCGGTATCTGAAAAGCCGATGTTTGCTGAGAGTTTTGAGTACAGACGATGCGTAATGCCTGCGGGGGCGTTCTATGAATGGGACAGAGACCGGAATAAGGCTACATTTTACGATATGGACAAAGATCCGGTTTATCTGGCGGGAGTATATACTTTATCCGATAATCGCGACAGCTTCGTGGTTATCACAACAAAGGCCAATGAGTCCATGATAAAGGTTCATGATCGTATGCCGCTAATGATTCCTGCGGATTCCGTGAAGGACTGGCTATATGATGATGGTGTGGCCAGACAGATGCTGCTTGCCAAAATGCCACAGTTACTCAAAGAGCAGGAATATGAGCAGATGAAACTGCCGGGGTGTGAGTAGGAAGCAGTATTTTGCTTCAGGAGAAAAATAGGCACCGATTTATTGCGAAGCTTACTATATATCGCGCAGAGCCTCTTTCATATAATGTAATCAGATAACAGGAGATGACATTTTAGAAAGGTGGTGATGGTCATGTTATCAATTTTATTCTTTGTTTTATTCATGATGGTTTTCGGAAAAATGATCGGCTTCGCCATCAGATTTACCTGGGGCGCATTTAAGATTGCTATGTTTTTGCTGTTCCTTCCGCTGACACTGATATTCATGGCACTTGGCGGACTGATCTATATAGCATTGCCGATACTTATTATTGCAGGGGTAGTAAGTCTCTTCGCAAAAGCAGTATAATATTATAAAAACTGCAAAGGCGGAAACACTCCATGAAAAAAATATGGGCAATAACAATGACAACTATACTACTGGCGCTTTCACTTACAGCATGTGGAGGCGCCGGTAGTTCTGCGTCCGGAAAAGCCGGAAATTATATCGGTACATGGGCAGAGGAGTCTTCCGAGCGCGTTATCATGATGGTCAGAGAATCCGAGGATATGGAAGGATACTACGACATAGTTGTAACCTGGCGCGAAGATCTTCCTCAGAAGGATACCTATTTCATGCATGGCAGGCTTGAAGATGACGGAACCCTTACTTATACGGATTGTATGTATGTTATCCGTTATTACGAGGATGACGAGACCTATTCTGACGAAGTGGAATATATCAACGGATCCGGTGTGATCTCCTATGATGACAAAACCATCTCCTGGACGGAGAGGGACGGTGAGACAGATGAGGTAACCTCAACAAAGTTTATAAAAGCAGATGATCTTACCATAGAATGGCCATCTACAGAGATTGTTGTTTCGAACGAGTGAGAAAACAGAACTAATTATATATAACATATATAAAATATAGAACAGGATTTTTATGGAATATATCTACGAAACACATCTTCATACAGTCGAAGCCAGTGCTTGCGCAAGCATGCCGGGGGAGGAGTATCCGGCATATATGAAGAGCCTTGGCTACTCGGGTATAGTTGTTACCGATCACTTTTTTACGGGCAACAGCTGTGTTCCGAGGAATCTTCCCTGGGAAAAGAGAATAGAACAGTACTGCTCAGGATATGACCATGTCAAGGCTGCGGCGGGACTTGATTTTACTGTACTTTTTGGGATAGAGTATAACTTCCAGGGGGATGAATTTCTTTTATATGGTGTAACGAGACAGTGGCTTTTAGACAATCCGGATATTGAGTCGTTTAGCCGAAGGCAGCTGTATGAATCGGTGCACGGAGTCGGAGGCATCATGATCCATGCGCACCCATACAGGGAGAGAGGGTATCTTTCCGCGATTCACTTAACTCCCGATGTCAGCGACGGCATTGAGGTATATAATGCCGCAAACCCGGACTGGCAGAATGCTTTGGGGTATGAGTATGCGCTGGAACAAGGCTTTCTGATGTCAGGAGGATCGGATATTCACAACTACTCTCTTAATAACATGGGCGGAATGAGTTTTCCTTATCCCATACATACAATAGAAGAATTTGTTAAGGGTTTTATGGCCGGAGACGGAACTCCGGTTTTCAGAAGGGATGTTCATGATAGCAGTACATCTTTCAGACCGGTTACAGAAGAACGTGATCTGATGGTAACAACGACCGAGCCTAATCTTGAAGTAATCTGGCACTGAAGAAGCCGGTAATTGCATAAATTAATGGAAATTTTATGACAATTTAGGCGCACAGGTATTATTATTATTAGTGTATGGAAACTCTGATTAGTACGTCTTATACCCCAGTTGGGGATATACTGGTAATTGCAATCATAGGTATCTTCGTGATACTTATTCGTGCTGCGTATATAAAGCCCAGTAAGGAGTTTCGCCTTTTTAAGTGGATATTGGTTGTGCTGACATTGGCGGCATATACGAATATCGTGTATCATCTTGCTTTGTCTAATTTCGATCACATTCCCGCAATAGTACCGTATGCTCTGCGTTTTTTGTATCACCAGTGTCTTTTTATCAATCTGGAGTGCTACATTTTCTATATAGAATATACGATGCAGCTGCTTCCGTCAGAGCAGAAGGCGTTTCCTTTAGCCGGACTTTTTGGCCTTATAGGCTTTGGGGTAATTGATATTCTCGGAACTGTTTTTGGCTTCGGATTCCGTATTACAGATGATTTCAGAATCACATCCCAGGTTAATCTGTTCCTTATAGAATACCTTTTCTTTGTTGGTATTGCTTTGTTCATGATCGTTAAATTCAGGGACCGGGTGTATAAACCTATTATCGGGGCCTTTATTTTGACCATAGCCATTGCTCTGATACTTATGTATATTCAGGGTTTGTTTAATCAGCAGTCCTTCACCACGTCGACCTTTGTCTTCCCTGCGCTTTCGGTTCTTTATCTGCTTCACTCGAACCCCTATGACCTTGAAATGGGGTCTCTTAAGCTGGATTCCTTTGAATCAGATCTTCAGCACAGGATCCAGGCAGGAAAAAAGTTTGCTATTTTAAGCATTCTGCTTCATGAATTTGAAGCAGCGGGACATAAATATCCCAAAGAAATGCGGGATATTATCAGATCATATGTAGAGGGATATTTTAATGGTGCGGCCCTTTTCCAGATAACGGGCGGTCGTATGGAGATGGTGGTAGATCTTGATCTTAATCCGGATTATAAGGAGAGAACGAAACAGATTCTTGATGTCTTCCACGATCATTACAATCTATACAAATATGATTACAAGATAATTATAGTCAGAAGCGAAGACGGGATAACAAATCCCGACGATTACATAGCACTGATCCAATATGTCGAAAACAGAATGCCGGAAAATCAGATTAAATATGTTGATGAGGATATTCTGAACAAGTTTTCCAGTCACAAATATATTGTAGACGAGCTAAACGACATTAATGAAAAGCAGGATCTGAATGATGACAGAGTCCTGGTATATTGTCAGCCTGTCTATAATTTAAGGACCGGCCGCTATGATACGGCGGAAGCGCTGATGAGGCTTACTCTTCCTCAAACAGGAATGGTTTATCCGGACAGGTTTATTCCGATTGCGGAGAAACACAACTGCATTCATATGCTGTCCCTTATTATTCTGGCAAAAACCTGCAAGCAGATTCGGAAGATGCTCAATGAAGGCTACGTGATCAAGCGAATCTCAGTGAATTTCTCCATCCTTGATATCAGGGAAAAAGAGTTCTCGCAAAATGTTCAGCGTATTGTAAATGATTGCGGCATTCCTATGGACAAAATTGCCATAGAGATCACAGAAAGCCAGAATCAGAAGGATTTTGATGCTGTTAAAGAGACCTTCAGGCAGCTTAAGAGCAGTGGTATCACCTTCTATCTCGATGATTTTGGTACGGGATATTCCAATTTTGAGAGGATTATGGAGCTTCCATTTGATATAATCAAGTTTGACCGGTCTTTGGTGATGGCCAGCAGGAGCGATTCCAAGTCGGAGACCATGGTGTCATATCTGGCCCATATGTTTACTGATATGAACTACTCTGTGCTCTACGAGGGCATAGAGTATGAGGAGGATGAAAAACTCTGTACGCAGATGTATGCCCGATACCTCCAGGGGTATAAATACGCCAAGCCCATTCCGATTCAGGAGCTTGATAAGTATTTTGTGAAGGCATCGCATGTATAGACAAGAAAATAGGCAAAATGAGTGTAGAAGCATATATTAACCCGGATTTTACCTGGTACAAAAAGCTCTTTTTCCTTCTGATCACGTATCTGCTTATCAGCATTTGTATCCTTATAATTGCGGGTGTGGAAAGGGTCATGGTGAAGGACCATGGGAGAAAAAGAGGCTGCGACGAAGTCTATAAAGACAGGCTGAACGATCAAATACAAAGGTTTATGGAGATGATTATTTCGGGAACGTCAGTAATGATGTTCTCCTGTTCGTATGTCGTGGTGAATCATATTTGTACACTGGTTGGCAGCGGAGCAGCGGGAAAAGCTCCCGAAGCACTTCAGATGCTGGCTGCAGCCTGGAGTGAAGGCAAGGATTTTATTCTTTTGCTCATGATAGTGATCTCCTGCGTTGTTAATTCAATATTGGATCATTTCCTTATCCCCTTAAGCAGGCTGACCAAAGAAGAAAAAGCCACTATGAGGATGCTGGGCATGTTCTACGTTATAGTAATCCTTATATATCTGAACACCATAGGTGATGAGAGCCAATATGGCCCCGTTATGATGTATTATTTCGGATTAATGGTCGGAAGATTCGTTTATTTTGACGCAAGCTTCATGGACTTCGCATATAATCTCAAGAACGTATTTTTTAACCTGCCGTTTTTACTTATGACTTTGATGCTGACGGGAATCCTGGGCCTTACCGGTTTTAAGATGGGCTTTTTCCTGGAGCGAAACTATTACATTGTCGGAATATTCTACACGCATCTGTTTATGTTGGTGTGTGTATTTATAATCTATTGGGTTTTCAGGTTTATATACAGGGGGAAACCAAGGGAAGATGGAGAATAAGCAGCGAGTATCCATTAAAGCACAGATTAGAATAGCCTTTATAGGCGTGGTTGCGCTGGCACTGGTGATCACTACCATGGTGGCTGTTGTAAGTATGCTGCGAATCAGGCAGGATGCTTCTGATGTGCTTAAAACCCGTATGGAAAATAATCTGACCAATATGGTCACAACCAAGGCAGAAGTGGCAAACGCTGAGTTGCAGCGCTATACAGGTTATGCCAACATGCTTGCTGATTATCTTCATATGTTGTACATGAGTCCGGAGGATTACCCTCCGTACGAGGTTTTGCCTCCTTCTAAGGCAGATGCGGATCAATTCGTAATGAAAAGATACATCGCCAGCGAGGATATATCTTATGAGAGCCTGAAGGAAGAGTGTGATCTCCTTGGTAATGCAGACGACGTGTTCAAGCCGATAGCTATGGAAAATGAAGATGAGATAGTGGCCATTTTCTACAGCACAGAGACGGGACTGCAGATATCTTACGACAAGGATTCAGAAGTGACGGCCCATGAGGACCGGTCAGAGGTTTATTTCAACTATTTCGAGCGCCCCTGGTACAAAATGTGTAAGGAAAGGCAGGAGGTCTGCTTTACCGACGTATATGAAGATACCTATGGCAGAGGATATATGATTACCTGCGTGGCTCCGGTCTATGACGGAAACGGTGCATTTGCGGGCGTTGTAGCCATGGATATGATGATTGACCACGTCTACAACGTGCTTATAGATTTTGATATCCTTGAAGGCCGCAGTGACTATGCTTTCCTTGTAGACGGCACAGGCCGCGCGGTTTCTCCATTGTACAAAGACAGCAATATTAAAAATGACCCCGAAATTGGAGAGGAGATCTGCGAGAAGATCCTTGGACCGGAAATCGGTGTCTCTTTTTCAGAAACTTCAGGAGCATATTATGCTTATGCGCCTATTAAAGCGGTAAACTGGAATTTGTGCTTGCATGTGCCTGAGGAAATGGTGCTTCAGCCGGTGGAGGACATGAGTATCAAGATCAAATCATCTGTGCTGATGTTTCTGGCAATATTTGCTTTTATCACACTCCTTAGCCTTACTGCTGCGGGCGCATTATCTTCCGGCTTGATAAAGCCTCTTTTAAACCTTAAAAAGGACGCGGCTGTGATCAGTAGCGGAAATCTGGATCATGTAGCCAAGATTTATCAGAATGACGAGATAGGTGACCTGGCAGTAAGCTTCAATAACATGGCTGTTTCTCTCAAGGATTATATTGCAAATCTGACAGAGGTTACTGCCGAGAGAGAGAGGATCGGAGCGGAGCTTAATGTAGCCACTCAGATCCAGGCAGATATGCTTCCCACCAATTTTCCGCCTTTTCCGGATAAAAAAGAGTTCGAGCTTTACGCCACAATGGATCCTGCCAAGGAAGTGGGCGGTGACTTTTATGACTTTTTCTTCATTGACGATACACATTTGTGTCTCGTAATGGCTGATGTTTCCGGTAAGGGTGTGCCGGCAGCTCTTTTCATGGTGATCGCAAAGACGCTGATCAAGCACAGGGCTATACTGGACGGAACTCCTTCCGAAATACTCGAATATGTAAATGAGCAGCTCTGCGAGGGCAATGAGGCTGATCTGTTTGTGACGGTATGGCTGGCGGTTCTGAATATCAAGACAGGAAAGGGAGTGGCTGCAAATGCCGGCCACGAGCACCCTGTACTGATGAGGGCCGGTGGAGACTTTGAACTTGTGGAGTATCGCCATTCTCCTGCGGTTGCTACTATGGAAGGGATGAAATTCAGACAGCATGAATTTGAACTTCACCCGGGAGACCGCCTGTTTGTCTATACTGACGGTGTTCCGGAGGCGACAGATTCAAGTAATGAGCTGTTCGGCAATGAGCGTATGCTCTACGTGCTTAACAATAACAAGGATTCTTCGGTTTATGATCTTCTGAAAAACATGAAGAGCTCGATAGACGGATTCGTCGGCGAGGCACCACAGTTTGACGATATCACCATGCTTGTGTTAAATTATTACGGCGAGCGTTAACTGATTTTTTTTGGAGGATTTACTTACAATGAAAAATGAAATGGATTTTGATAATAACGAAGAAATGACAAGCTGCTGCGGTGGCGAGAACAGCGAAGGCTGCTGTGGCTCCGACGGTTGCGGATGTGATGAGGAAGGCTGCGGAGCAGGCGGTTGCGGTGGAT
The DNA here is from genome assembly GCA_024697425.1 of Butyrivibrio sp. Taxonomy (GTDB): domain Bacteria; phylum Bacillota; class Clostridia; order Lachnospirales; family Lachnospiraceae; genus Butyrivibrio. Next base: position 47,178 of record JAILFT010000125.1, read on the forward strand.
GCTCAGGCTGCCATTCAGCTCCCGTTATAGAGGGTAAGAATGTTGGAAAGATTGCCCGTGTACATTACAAGGGAACTTTCAATGACGGTACACAGTTTGATTCATCCTATGACAGGAATGCTCCTCTGGAGTTTGTATGCGGCGCAGGCATGATGATCCTTGGATTTGACAAGGCTGTAGCCAACATGGAAGTTGGAGAAACCCTTGATGTCCATCTTATGCCCGAGGAAGCTTATGGTGAGGTTGATCCCAGAGCAGTGCTTACAATGCAAATAACAGAGCTCCCCGGTTCAGAGGAGCTCGAAGTAGGCGAAAGAGTAGCTCTTCAGGATATGTACGGAAGACCATTCCCCTGCACAGTAGCTGCTAAGGATGATACCACCATCACCTTTGATGCGAACCATGAACTGGCAGGAAAAGAGCTGAACTTTACTATTGAGTTATTGGAAATCAAGTGATATTTAATTAAATATGTTACGTTTGTATTGCTCAGTGCTCTAATATGCGCTGGGCAATATTTTTTAGCAGGTGAGCGATGATTCCGTTATCTCTGTTAAGGGTCTGAGGTAGAGTGGGAACGCGATCGTAAAGCACCTGCAGATAGTCAAATCTGTGGCCTTTAAAATCAAGGATCTCTATGTCATATACTGCAGAAACACCGGTCCTGGCGGGTTTGATTCCGGTGATGACTCCCTGCATTTTTGCGGTTGTGTTACCGCTTTCCACCTCTACATCAACATAATCACCTATTGAGATATCCTGCATTTCATCGAGAAAGATCTTAAGGTTGTGCTCCGTAAGGTGAGTAGTAATTCCGTCAAAGCGAGAGCTCTTTTCCCCGGTAGTTATGATGGTTGCGGGTTCAGCATCTATAACATGCACGGTTTCCGAATCGCTGTCTCTTCCATCAACCAGGAACATGGACATTATGAGGAAGTAGGAATTTCGTACTAGCCAGAAGAGCAGTATAAACAGACCAAGAGATCGAATGCCTTTAACTATAGATAATGTACGTACTATTCCGGCGATGGAAAGAGCGGTCAGGATCAGATAAGGCATAACAGTCTTAAGATCTGTGTGGCGTTTGATGGTTTTTTTGCTCTTGTCGGTAACTGCAAATTTTTTGGTGGTTATGCCAAAAAGCTCTTTAACCACGGGCACAAGAAGGAATGGCATAACACTGGTTTCGTAGATTCCGCTCCACTTAAGGGACACGGCGTTGTTACTGTGGGCTCTAAGGCAAAGGTCTTGCAGGATGAACATGGGAACCCAGAATATCAAAAGGTCTATCCAACTGCAGCGGAATACCGGAATCGTAAATACTGCAAACACAAGCGGAGATAAAATGTAAATCAGGTTTTTCAGCGGGGAGTACCAGTAAACTACCGAACTCCAATAACTCATCTTCTGGATTGGAGAAAGGTTTTTGCGGCGGAAGATCTTAAGCTGACGGGCTGTGCTGATAACGCCGCGGCCCCAACGAATCCTCTGCTTGATGTGCTCTGCGAAGGTATCGGGAGTCTTGCCGCTGGCAAGGGGCTCAGGAAGTCCCAGGCTTACAAAACCATTGGATTCTATAAGAAGACCTGTTGCAAAGTCCTCGGTGATGGATTCTGTATAGAATCCGCCTATCTTATCCAGGGCTTTCCTGGAGATTACAGTATTGGAACCGCCGTAGATTACGCTGTTTGAAGAGGTTTTGGACACTTCGATGGTACGGTAAAAGAAATCCTGCTCGTTGGGAGCATTTTTCTCGGAGTACAGCGCGTACTGAAAAACATCCGGCTCATAGAAACACTGAGGTGTCTGTATAAGTCCAAGCGGAGCCTGTTCCTCCCTGGGAAGGGCGGCATTTCTTTTCTCATTATCAACAAAATAGGGGATGGTCTTTAGCAGGAAGTCGCTTTTTACAAGCATATCCGCATCCAAAGTAACCACATAAGGGGCATGTGTCAGTCCCAGTGCGTGGTTCAGGTTTCCGGCCTTGGCGCCTTTGTTGTCAGGCCTGTCGAAATATCCAACATGCATTTTTTCGGCCAGTTCCCTCATGGCCGGACGACGATTGTCATCGCATACCCAGATGTGGACCTTGCTCTTATCCGGGTAGGACAGGTGGTTGCAGGCGTTTATGGTCTTCTCAAGAAGATCTGTGGGCTCGTTATAGGTTGCAATGAAAATATCAACTTCCGGGTATTCATCATCCGCAATCCCGGGAAGGGGATGATCCTTCATTCCCAGAAGATGAAGATATAGGATTATGGACTCAATAAATCCGAAGATCTCCACAATGAGCAGGATTATGTTGGCTGAGGTGGCCAGTACACCATATTCCCACGGTATGGAATATGCTACACGCCAGTACAAATACATAAGAGTAAAGAACATGCTAAGGAGCAGAATAATTATGCGAAGAACTGCCAAAAGCCGGTCTTTGGTGAGGGATGGCTGTGTGTTTTCGTATTTTGTCACGGTATCGTATGTCTTATATTTTTTGCCGGTGACTTTTTTAATAAAGAGGGCAAGCAACAGGCATACTGCCATTCCGGCAAGGATATAGAGAGCTTGCCTTGGCCAGTTTGCGGTGATTATGATATCTCGTTGGGTAAGGGACTGTTTCAGCCATACCGGGAGAAAGCTTTCTCTTTTGGGGGTGATAGGAATGGGAATATCGTGTGGATACTGGCCTTGTATAAGCGCTTTGATCCAGCTTCCGACAGGGGTAATATCGTTATCTGTGATAGGCTGTGTCGGATTGTAGGAAGGGTACAGAAGTGCGGAGGATTCGTCCTTGTTGGAGAGGCTCCAGACTGCGTAACTGATGCCTTTCTCCTGTAACAGTCCGAACCACGTAGCTGCATTTTTGTAGCCTACACGTCCGTCACCGCTGGCTTCCGAGATACCGCATTCGGAGATAAATACAGGAAGGTTCCTGTCCAAGGCCTCAATGAGCTCTGATCTGAGATCACTGCCATGAGTTGCTGCATAGAAGTGAAGAACGTACATAAGATTATCAAAAGCAAGAGGATCCCTTGCTGCACTTGAAAGATCCTTGTCATAATTGGGGGTTCCCACAACAATGACGGAATTAGGGCTGTTTCTGCGGATGATGGGAATAACCTGTTCGGAATAGGTTTTAACGTCTTTCCAGGTTGTTTCCCTGTTGGGTTCATTACATATCTCATATATAATATACGGAGAATCTGCGTACTTTGCGCTGAATCTGCCAAAAAACTCAGTGGCTTCGCTTAAGTGCATATTGGGATCATAGTCATCCAGGATATGCCAGTCTACGAGCACGTACATGTCGTTGGCAATGGCATAGTCCACTCCCTTGATAAGCAGATTCCAGCTTTCCTTGGGATTCTCGCAATAGATATCGGAATACATCGGAAGACGGATCATGTTGCAGTTCCATTCTACAGAAAGCTGCTTGAACAGATCGTTGTTTACAAATTCGGGAAACCAGGTGAGACCGTGCAGACTCAAGCCTCGGAGAATGACGGGATTATCGTTTTGGTCCACCAATTGAAGACCGTCGACGGAGAGATTACCGTTAGCGGAAGGCCTTGCATGCGTGTATTCTGTTGTTTCTGCAGCAGAAACCCTTGCAATTGGAAGAAAACATGCCAGAATAAGAGATAAAAGAAGAATAATAGAAGGAATTCCACGTAATCTTTTCATTGCCATAACCCTCACGGAATAGTCTGCACATTTACGGTTTATTGTTTAATTATATCACAAATAAGAACAAAAGTTTTGGGCGTTACCGTTACAAGGCCGCTTAATACAAGATATTTTTACAGAAAGAAGGAAATGATTATGAAAGCATATTTTGCCGGCGGATGTTTTTGGTGTGTTACACCAATATACAAAATGTATGGAGTTGATAAGGTTATCTGCGGATATTCAGGCGGCGATGAGAAGAATCCCACTTATGAAGATGTAAAAGCGCAGAAAACAGGCCATAGAGAAACTATTATGCTGGAATATGATCCAAAGAAGGTTTCATATGATAAGCTGCTGGATATTTATTTTGCCAATGTAGATCCTTTTGATGGGGAGGGCCAGTTTATCGATAAGGGATTCTCCTACACTCTGGCAATCTACTACAATACGGAAGAAGAAAAACTTAAGTCTTACAGCAGGATCAAAAAACTTGAAGAGGAGTCCGGAAAAGAGGTACATATTGCCCTTGAACCCTTCAAAAGCTTTTATGAGGCTGAGGAGTATCACCAGGACTTCTATTTAAAGAACCCTGAAGCCTTCGAAAAGGAGCTTATTGAATCAGGACGTAAAAAATAGCAATTGATATTTGTTAAAAATGCCCATGATCTTGCCAAGGCCATCATAAAGATTGTTTGTTTTAACATTGACTCCGGCTATTGCGATTTCTATAATTCATTCTTGTGCAATTAAATTAAAACCATTTCGATTTGCACATTTAGCAGCTTTCAAACCAGCAATAATTGGAGGTATATGACAATGAACAAGAAGTTTCTTGCAAGAGTTTACAGAGCAGTTATCAACGGCATCATTCGTTTTGGAGCTACACACAGCGAGTATTGCTATCTTTAATTTTTGATTTTTTCATATTTCTTTTGCCAGACAGCCCCGACCTTCGTATAAATAATCAGAAAAGATGATACACAGGTGCGTTATTCCACGATTGGAGGTATGGGGCCATGAAAGCTATCATAGTTAAAGCAATAGTATTAACAGTTCTTTCAGCTATAATAATCCTGGTTTCGTCGATTCCGTCGCATGCCGCATCAAGTGAACCGGTTGCAGCAGATCAGCACAGATCGATAATTCCCTACCTGCTTCAGCAGGAAATAAGTTCCGAGCAGGCAGTAAAGATAGCGTATAATCATGCCGGAGTAGATAAGCAGGACGTTCTTTTCCCGCAGGTTGAAGTTCATATCAGTGATGAATATAAAACCTACAGAGTTAAGTTCTACATTGGATTAACAGAATATACATATGATGTAGACGGAGCAACAGGTAAGATCAATTCCTTTGAGACTATAGATTACGGCGAGATTTGTACAGCCAGATAAAACCATACCAATAGTGAATTTATGGGGCTATTCCTCAGATATGAAGGAGTAGCCCTTATTTTTGGCATTTGCAAAGGAGGCATATGCCTTTTTTTAGGAATATAGGGCATTATTTCGCCATGTTTTGGTTTGACCGCAGGCTCCGCCTGCTTTATATTCTATATATATTCGATGAGCGTATCGCGAATAGACAGGAGGACGTGTAATGAAACTACAAAGAGAACACAATTTCAGCGCAGCGAAGATCGGGAAGACCACGCTTGCGATTATCGTTGGAATCTTTATATTATCCACGGTAATGGGCTCGTTCTATAACGTAAGTGAGCAGGAGCAGGCGGTTGTCACCCAGTTTGGAAAGGTAGTGGCCACAAATACAGCCGGTCTCTACTTCAAAATCCCCTTTATTCAGAGGGTTCACATGGTTGACATGACCACCCACGGCATCGGAATCGGCTATGTGATTGACAAGAACGGCCAGAACATCACGGTGGATGAAGAGGGCATCATGATCACATCGGACTTTAATTTTGTAGATATCGATTTCTATCTGGAATATAAAGTCAGCGATCCTGTAGCCTACATCTACAACACCAACAATCCCGAGAGTGTCATGAAGAACATTGCACTCGCCAGCATTCGTTCTACCGTAATCAACTATCCTGTTGATGAGGTAATCACTACAGCGAAGGGTCAGATCCAGTCGGAAGCCAAGGAGCGATTACAGTCAGCACTTCAGGCTGAGAACGTGGGACTTACCGTAGTTAACCTTTCCGTACAGGATGCAGAGCCCCCGACAGACGAGATCAAGCAGGCTTTCAAAGCTGTTGAGACAGCTAAGCAGGGAAAAGAGACAGCGGTTAACAATGCACGTAAGTATCAGAGCGAGCAGGTTCCCGCAGCAGAGGCTGAAGCCGACAGGATTGTACAGAATGCGGAAGCTGAAAAGGCAGCAAGAATTGCCGAAGCTGAAGGTCAGGCCGCAAGGTTTAACAGTATCTTTGAGGAGTACAGCAAGTATCCTCTGATAACCAAGCAGCGTCTTTTCTATGAAGCAATGGAGAATGTGCTTCCTGACGCAAAGGTTATCATTACTGACGGAAAAACCCAGCAGATCCTGCCACTGGATTCATTCAACGGTGACAGCGTATCCGGCAATTGACGAATAAAGTTGAGGGAAAAGATATGAGAAAGAAAATCACAAAAACAATTATTGCCGTAATAGTGATCGCGGTAGTATTCGTACTGGCAGAATCGCTTTATACGGTTCATCAAAAAGAATATGTGGCTGTAAGACAGTTCGGTAAGATAGTAAGGATAGAATCAGAGCCCGGGCTTAATGCAATTACACCTTTTGTACAGAGCACACAGCGTATCAGCGCAGCAACCAAGCTCTATGATATTCCGAAATCTGACGTTATCACCAAGGACAAAAAATCCATGATCACCGATACATATGTGCTTTGGAAGGTTGTTGATCCCACCAAGTATATTCAGACACTGAATGCACTTGATACCAGGGCTCAGGAGCGTATAGAAGCTGCTGTATATAATGCAACAAAGACCGCAATCTCATCCATGTCCCAGGACGAAGTTATCGAGGCAAGAGGAGAGGCGCTGACTAATATCATCACCCAGGATGCAAACTCAGATATGGGCGGTTATGGAATCGAGATCGTGAAGGCTGAGATCAAAGCCCTTGACCTTCCCGATGACAACAGAACAGCAGTATATGAGCGTATGATCTCCGAAAGAAACAATATCGCGGCATCATATCAGGCAGAAGGTGAAGCTGAAGCTCAGAAGATCAGGAATGAAACAGATAAGAAGGTTTCAATTCTTAAGTCTGAAGCCGAAAAGACTGCAGCAAAGCTCAGTGGTGAAGGCGAAGCTGAGTATATGAAGACTCTTTCAGAAGCTTATAATACAGAAGAAAAAGCTGAGTTCTACAATTTTATGAGATCTCTGGATGCCTTCAAGGAGTCCCTTGGTAAGGGCGAAAAGACCATCATTCTGGATCAGAATTCAGAGCTGGCGCGGATGTTCTATATGAATAACTAAGCGACTTATCGCTGGTAATAAGTTTTACTTAATTGCCCTGCATGTAATCTGGTGCCATAATACACCTATCATAAATAAAGGCGATAGGAGGAGAGCATTATGAGTTACAGATTTGAGACACTTCAGTTACATGTAGGGCAGGAACAGCCGGATCCGGCTACAGATGCAAGAGCAGTACCGATTTATCAGACCACATCTTATGTTTTCAGGAACAGCCAGCATGCAGCAGACAGATTTGGCCTTGCTGATGCGGGAAACATATACGGAAGACTTACAAACTCTACACAGGATGTCCTGGAAAAGAGACTTGCAGCCCTTGAAGGGGGCAGTGCAGCTCTAGCCCTGGCTTCCGGTGCGGCAGCAATCACATATACAATTCAGGCTCTTGCCGCTAACGGCGGACACATTGTGGCGCAAAAGACTATCTACGGCGGCAGCTATAATCTGCTGGCTCATACTCTTCCTCAGTTTGGCATAAATACAACATTTGTTGATGCACATAATCTTCAGGAAGTAGAAGGAGCTATCAAGGACAACACAAGAGCAATCTATCTTGAGACTCTCGGAAACCCCAACAGTGATATCCCGGATATTGATGCAATCGCCGAGATTGCCCATAAGCATGGACTTCCGCTGGTAATTGACAACACCTTCGGAACACCCTATCTAATCAGACCTATCGAGCATGGCGCTGATATTGTTGTGCATTCAGCTACAAAGTTCATTGGCGGTCATGGAACAACTCTTGGCGGAATAATTGTAGAAGCAGGTAAGTTCAACTGGAAAGAAAGCGGCAAGTATCCGAATATAGCTGATCCCAATCCCAGCTATCATGGTGTTTCATTCTATGATGCAGTTGGTCCTGCAGCGTTTGTTACATACATCAGAGCAATTCTTTTAAGAGATACGGGAGCCACAATATCTCCCTTCAACGCATTTCTGCTTCTTCAGGGCGTAGAGACATTATCCTTAAGGCTTGACAGACATGCCGAGAATACCGCAAAGGTAGTGGAATTTCTCAAGAACCATCCTAAGGTAGAAAAGGTCAATCATCCTTCTTTGGAGGATCACCCCAATCATGCTCTATACACAAAGTATTTCCCTAATGGCGGAGCATCCATCTTCACATTTGAGATCAAGGGCGGCAAGGATGCTGCATGGAAATTCATAGATAACCTGGAGATTTTCTCTCTGCTTGCCAACGTGGCCGATGTAAAGAGCCTTGTTATACACCCTGCATCCACAACGCATTCGCAGCTTAACGATGATGAACTGGCCGATCAGGGCATAACACAGAGTACAATCAGACTTTCCATCGGAACAGAGCATATTGACGATATCATTGCAGACCTTGAGAAAGGTTTCGCAGCAGTGTAAACTATTACTTAAGGGAGATAAGAAGATAGAAAGCTTTGCCGAATCCGGAAAAGGAGGTGTGAGGCATGATGATAACTGAAATGCTGGATAAACTCCTTGAAATGGCTAAGGAAGACAAGGCTCTGAAGGAGAAGCTTATTGGGACAAAAGACTCAGCTAATCCTTTGGCGGATTTTTGTAAGATTGCAACGGATATGGGGCTTCCCATGTCAGTGATGGATATCGTCAATCAGGGCGAGGAGTTCTATGCCGAGATAAAGCGCAGCACCAACGGCGGCGGGGAAAACTCACCGGATCTGGATTTTCAGAACGATGAGTATTCTATCTTCATGATGAGACTAAAAGACATTTAAATATGTGGTAATAAAAAGGGAGAGGGCGATGCTTTGACGTATGTATGATACGCAAAGACATCGCCCTTGTCATGGAGGCATGCGAAATGGCACGCAATAGTTCTTTTAAATGAAATAAACAATGAAGACCATTATTCCGGTGATAACTGTTAATCCAAGAGTTGCTGCATCAAGGCATTTTTGCTTCAGGTCATCGGGATCAAGGTACCTTTTGCCAAATCTTATGGCATCAATGGTTTTTGGAACAGGCTTCCCACAAAGGTTTTTCATACCGGATCTACCCATCTTAGTGTTCCCCGCTTGCTTTTCTCAAAAACAATTAACACAATATGTTGTACTTCATGATTCAAATATACACTATATATTCTAAAATGTGTATTAAACCTTCGGGAAATTTTTCTGCTGAAAATTTTAGAACTGAATTTTTTTGCCATAAGAGGGGAGCTCTCGTATAAATATATGTAGCTAAAAGAACATACTTTTTTTACAATATATATATGAGAGGTGAATGATATGAAAGATAACAGATTAAACGATGATCAGTTAAATAATGTTGCCGGTGGAAAGGGGCTCAATATCCCGCCTCAGCACTTCAATGTTGGAGATAAGGTTCTTCTTAGGATTTATCCTGAATATGGAGTAGGAATAGTCAGGGAAGCCAGAGTCGAAGCGGGTGACTGGAAGTACACAGTTCAGTTTGATGCCGGCATGATGACAGCTGATGAATTTGAATTCATTCCCGCATGACAGCTGAATTATATTTTTGATTGCAGGAGCTCCGTTACAGTATTGTAGCGGAGCTTTTATTTGGGGGTACATGGTATAATTGCAATAAAAGAGGCAGCATATTTACAGGGGGAATTTAATAACGCATGGTTGGAATTAAGGATATAGCAAACAGATGCGGTGTATCACCAACCACCGTATCAAATGTTCTGAACAATAAGAATAATGTAGGGCAAAAGACCAGAGATCGGATCCTGGAAACTGCAAGAGAACTTGGGTATGTCCATAAGAAGCCTGATGCAGCGATTGGCGGAAGGAGAAAAAACACTGTTGCCATAAACTTCAGTGATTTTGATGCGCAGTTCTATTTTGATGTCCTTCACGGAATCAGTGATTATGCTGTGAAAAGAGACTTTAATCTCCTTATATGTACCAAGGAGAATTTTGCCAAATATGCTGACTCAGACAGTATATGCGGCTGCATTATAATGGACTGGAGCACTGACGATTCGACAATCTTTAGCATTGCGGACAAAGGCATTCCAATGATCACGTTGGACAGGCAGATGCCCCACAAGCTTATAAAAAATATGGTGACAAGCAACTATGAGAGCGAAAAGACGCTTGTTGGGAAGCTTGTATCTTCAGGCTTTACTTCTTTTGCTTTTTTGGGAGGCATCGATTCCGACGATAACAGGGAGAGATACAGGGCTTTCAGGGATGTGCTGAGGGAAAACGATATTTCTTTTGACAGAAATCTGTTATATGAAGGTAACTGGACAGAAAAGAGCGGCGCAGCAGCTGCAAGGCTTATTATGTTACAGCCGCGTATGCCGCAGGTTTTAGTATGCGCCAATGACCTTATGGCAATCGGCGCCATAAGAAAGTTTCAGGAGAACGGTATCAGAATCCCGGACGATATCTCTGTTTGCGGCTTTGACGACGTAATAATGTCAAAATATCTGGGACTTACTACGGTGTGTGTTCCAAATTACGAGAGGGGATATCTTGCTATGCAGGCTCTTTCTGACATTATTGACGGCACCGGTAATTTTGAAAATTTCAAGATTGGAGCCAGAGTCAAGTGGAGAAAGTCCATAAAGCCTTTAAATTAGAAAGCGTTTGCGCTATTCGGACTGAGAAAAGCAGCAAAATATCAACGATCATCTGGCATAAATACATGTTTTGACAATATGTATTTATGCGCTCTAAACCGCCCAAGCAGGCGGTTTTTCTGCGCTCAAAAATAAACAGAATAATGTTCTTTTAATTATTGACAAAAACCCAGAGAGGAGGTTATATTGAATTAACAGAACGATATTCGGTTTATGGAGGTGACGAACATGGTAAATGAAAAAGTAATGTTTCAGGCAGGCTACTACGAATTTAACAAGGATGCGGGGCTGAATTTCCAGCTCAACAGGTTCTATACCTACGGAGTTTTTTCCAGGGAAGAGCTGATGGATATTGGGGGCAAGATAGACAGTTTCGAGAAATGGATAGCTCTTTTCATGGAAACCGGAAGAAAGGCGGAGCAAAATAACGAACTTCTTAAGGCGGCTACATGTTACCGTGCGGCACAGTTCTATACCCTTAGCGGAGAGAAGGATTCTGAGGGCAGGAATCTCAAACAAGCTCTGTACGATAAATGCATGAAACTTTATAATGAGTACTATGAGCAAATTCCATATCTAAAGGTGATACGGATTCCATACAAGGACTATGAGCTGCCGGTTTATTATGCGGAGTGTGAGCATTCCAGGGGAAACATCGTGATCCACGGCGGCTATGACAGTATAGCGCAGGATCTTTTGGCTATGCTTCCGTATTTCCATGAATTGTCATATAACGTATATTTCTTTGAGGGGCCCGGGCAGGGTGAAGTTCTGATGAGATATGATGTCAGAATGACGCCGGAATGGGAACATTGCACCGGAGCGGTGCTGGATTACTTTGGGCTGGATGATGTGACGCTGATTGGTGTATCGCTTGGGGGATATCTGGCGACAAGAGCAGCAGCTTATGAGAAGAGAATTTCCCGCCTTGTGATGTATGATCTTATCTATGATTTCTACGGCGCAATATTGAACAAAATGGGTAGCTTTGCGAAAATGTTCGATTACCTGACAAGGCATCCGAAGAACATTTTGTGGAAGTCACTTAACAGGAAGTTTGACCGGAAATACTTTACCAAATGGCTCCTTTTGCAGGGCTATGCTATCTATGAGGATGTACATACGCCGTGTGAGTATTTCAATCATATAAGGTTATACAATACGAGAGAAATATCTAAACTGATCACTCAGGATACACTGGTACTTGCGGGAGAAGCTGATATCTATACAGTATTCTATCAGGATCAGATAGATGCACTTGTGAATGCCCGCAGTGTAACGGGAAGGCTCTTTACAAAAGAGGATCAGGCAGATCATCATTGTCAGATTGGCAATATGGGACTCTTGCTTGATACTATAGCAGGATGGATCGAGGAGAAAACCGATGGCAAGGAAAGCAGTACTTGAAGGCGGCAGGCGAGATGAGATAATCGTGACCGCGATGAAACTGTTTTTTGAACATGGATATGAAGCGACTTCAGTCAGGATGATCATGAACGAGGTCGGCGGTGAGATAGGGATGTTCTACCATTATTTCAAGTCAAAAGATATGCTGTTTGATATGGTGGTTGAGCGTTTTTTTAAGGAATACCGCGGAAAGTTTGAGACAGCTCTTTTGACCTGTAATACGCGTGAAGAGCTTGTGAAGATCCTGACGCCCATTTATGAGAAATCCATGGAGGATTTCGGAAAGCTTAAGGGTAACATCCATTGGACGGTGCAGGCTGCGATGCACGAGGGAACACTTCTGGCACTGAAACCGGCTATTCAATTGCTTATCGAAAAGTGGGGTGTTGATAACAGTACAGATTCTGAGATACTTGCAGGTCAGGTTCTGTATGGATTGTCTGCAACCATTCACTCAGAGGCATTCATTAAAATGGATCCGAAAGGCAAAGAGAGCTGTATACTGGATTTTATTGGGAGAATATTAGACTAATTATACTGGTCAGACTGGAGTAAACAACGACAAACTCATGAACCGTGAAGATAAACTATACACTCTTTCGCATACGCTGATGCTGCTTGTGGCATCATTCTTTTGGGGAACCACCTTTGTAGCACAGAGTCTCGGAGCAGAATATGTAAGTGCGGGAACTTATCTGGCGCTGAGAACCTACATTGGAATACTTTTCTTGCTTCCTTTTGTATTATACAGGGACAGTAAGGATAACCGGAATAGTAAGGAAGAACGCCGACAGGAGCTTAATGCCTTCATTAAAGGGGGCATATTAGCTGGCCTCTTCATATTCCTGGCAAGTTTCGCACAGCAATACGGCATCGCCTACACATCTGTTGCAAAGGCAGGCTTTCTTACCGCGCTCTATGTGGTATTTGTGCCTATCATCTCATTTTTCTTTGGGCGAAAGTTCGACAATAAGCTTTGGATCTGCATTGCCTTATCTGTGGTTGGTTTGTATATGTTATGCATGAAAGGGAGATTCTATCTGGAAATGGGTGATGCCATGATGGTACTCTCCGCAATAGGTTTTTCTGTTCAGATTCTGGCGGTTTCAAGATATTCCAGGCGGATTGACCCGGTTAAGCTTACGCTTTCACAATTCATTGTTGAGGCGTTTCTTGCTACGATAGTGATGCTTGTTCTGGAAAAACCGGATCTTGCCTCAATTCACAGTGCGCTGCATGCAATCCTGTATGCGGGTATTTTTAGCAGTGGCATTGCATATACACTTCAGTCTCTTGGCCAGAAGAATCTTAATCCGGCAATAGCTTCGATTGCTATGTGCCTGGAAAGCGTATTTGGAACGTTGTCAGGGTGGATTGTTCTTGGCCAGAAGCTGTCTTTGCGCGAAGCGTTAGGCTGCGTGCTGATGTTTGGAGCAATTGTGCTTTCGCAGTTCCTTGGAAATAATGAGGGTTAGATCATTCTTTTTCAATCGTGATAATGACTGATCATACGGTTATATAGGCGGAGGTAAAAGCACCAAATGTACAATTTCAGTACTAAAGGGATCCGCAGCAAGCGAATCCAAATAGAGGCAAACGGGCTTAGAATTCCTCTTTTGATATTGAAGCCTCTGACTGAGCCGGAAAATGCTCCCGGGGTTATGTGGATTCATGGCGGCGGGTATATGACCGGCATGAAAGCAATGGCTTATATCGGAAGGGCAGCTGATCTTGTGAGAAATCACGGCGCGGTTGTGATAGCTCCGGGTTATCATCTGTCGCTGTTTCATCCATATCCGACAGCACTTAATGACTGCTATGCCACGCTTTTGTATATTAAGGACCATGCAAAAGAGCTGGGAATAAATCCGGATCAGATAATGGTTGGCGGAGAGAGCGCCGGAGGTGGTCTTGCTGCAGCTATTTCAATGCTGGCAAGAGACAAGGGTGAAGTGAAGATCGCTTTTCAAATGCCGCTGTATCCTATGATTGATAATTTCGATACAGAAAGTTCTAAGGATAACCACGCTAAGGTCTGGAACACCAGAAGAAACCATCAGGCCTGGGCTGTGTATTTGAGAAAAGATGCAAAGAAGGAAGTTTCTCCATATGCAGCTCCTTCAAGGCAGACTGATTATTCAAACCTTCCTCCTGCCTATACTTTTGTATGTACGGCAGAGCCCTTCTATTGCGAGACACTGAAGTACATAGATGATCTTAAGGCTGCAGGCGTAGAGGCTAAAGTTGATGTCTACGAAGGAATGTATCATGCATTTGATATGAGCGAACCGGAGCATCCGACAGGAAAAGAGGCAATAAATAATTTCAATGAGATGTTTGCTTACGCCAAGGAACATTATTTTGCGAAGCAGGAAGAGTGACTTTCAGTATAATGTACATTTTAGCTTCGGTTAAATCCCGAAGCTTTTTCTTTGGAATTGTGTTGACAAAAAATATGTAATATATTACATTGTTTCATATAGGTAATATATTACATAATATAAAAAGGAGCTCACATGAATTACGATGAAGTGATGAATATCG
>JAILFT010000128.1 GCA_024697425.1 Butyrivibrio sp.
GACGAGATCATGAAGTCTGCTCTGGCCTCAGAGTATGTAGCGAAGATCAATTCGCTCCTTAGAAAAGAGATGGCTAATACCCTTCAGATGATCACTGAGGGAAAAGATAAGATTGAGAAGATCGTGGATGTTCTGGTGAAGGAGAATCGCCTCACCGGGGCGCAGTTTGAAGCACTTATGGAAGATCGGGAGTAACATGAAGGACGTAAGCTTTCACGAGGTAATAATTACAAGAGACGATCAGAAAATTGTATCAGCGGATGCCTGGATTTATGACATCCTTGGCAGTGATGCCGTAAAGCCAATGAATGAACTTATTGCTGTGGAGGATATTGAAATCTACAGGAATAATGTCAGGAACTGTGACGGCAACTGGTACCCCAGTAAAATAATGTGCCCGGATGACATGTATTACACTTATATGAGCATGGAGAAGGACGGAGATAATCTGATCAGGATCACCATTGTGAATGCTGACGATCTTTTAAATGCTCATTCCACCCTCATGAAGACCATAAATGCTTTTAAGGCTCAGCTTGACCTCTATGAGGATGTCTTTTTTGAATATAACTCGGACAAAGATACTGTATATGTTTACAATACAGATATTGCATTGTTTGAGACCGGGGAGTATTCACTGGATGAGTTTGAGAGAATTCTTCTGGAAAGGGCTAAGGAGGATCAGAAGCAGGCAGTAAAAGGCTTTATCACTCAGGTAAGGTCAAAGGTTGGGAGAAGCACAACACTGATAGATGGAAATCTTCTCAATGATGATCCTTCTGTAACCAACACAGTGCTGGATGAGGCTTTCATCTTCTATGATAAGGAGACGGAGGGAGTAGTCGGGCATATACAGCCAAGGAGACAGAAGGGAACCGTTAAAGCCAATGTCATCAAACACGACTCGCTTACAGGACTTGTTGAAAAAGCAGATATCATCAAGATAGCAAGAGAGAGGATTGATGACAGGAGAGTGGAAGGAACTTCTCTCGCAATCATAGACATAGATAATTTTAAAAGCATCAATGATACCTACGGCCATCAGTTTGGCGATGAAGTAATTAAAAAAGTTGCCGACATAGTATCGAATGAAGTTGGCGATAACGGTATCTCCGGACGTTTTGGCGGCGATGAGTTTTTTGTGGTCTTCTACAACATAGAATCAGAGGAGCAGTTAAGAGCTATCCTAAAGGGAATCAAGACTAAGGTTTCCTCTACGTTCCCTGATAAGGGAGTAGATAAGGATAACCCTCTTTCGGTATCAATAGGAGCTGCCATATTCCCGCGTGATGCGGATAATTATGAGAATCTCTTTACCATAGCGGATCACTGTGTTTATCTTGCCAAAGAAAGGGGAAGGAACAGGTATATCATTTATACACTGGACAGACATGGCGACTTGGAATCAATAAAGCTCCAGCATCAGACTTCAAAGAAGATAAATGAAAGAGACATTTCCTTTGGTGATGTGATAGTTAAGATGTTTGATATGTCTCTTCATGACGAAGGGAGCACGCTGGAACACTACATGTCTGAGTTCGCTGAAGCTTTCGAACTCCAGAATGTGATGCTTTTTGCGGGACCGCCCTTCAGACATCTGTATTCGGCGGGAAGCGATGCCATAGATGATGAAGCTGCAATCGATGTGGCCATAAGAGTTATGGAAAGCGAGATCAGGGAAAAATACTTCGCTCTTGGAGATTTTTCGGTAGTTAACCGCCTTGAGATGCTGCCGCCATACGCTCATCCCATAAAGGTATTTCTGGAAAAGAGAAAGATCTACTCGCTGATTTTTATCAGGTTCTATGACAGAGACCAAAAAGAGTGCGTGCTTATAATCTCAAGCGTAGGAAAGCGCAATCAGTGGAACCATGCTCACTTCAAGTATTACAGGGCTTTCACGGATCTTTTGTCCCTGAATAGTCTGACTGCAGAATAAAAGGATGCCAAAAAGGCTGTACAGTTGTTAGCTGTACAGCCTTTCTTTTGCGGCTTTTCTTCTGAAATAGATTGCAACACAGGCTGCAATGATCATAAGGGCCAATATCCACACCCAGACGGGAACGGAGAGGATATTAAAGCACCTCACTCTGATCCACATACGATTGATCACTTCACTCTGTACCTTGTCAAAATAGATCATGATGGAAGCGCGGCGTATCACGTCAGCGGAAGGGTACTGAGCCCCCAGCTGGCGATCAAGCTGCTCTGTGGGTACTGTCAGTACATAGTCTTCATCCTCAGGATCTCCGGAAAAGAAATATCCAACGGGATAATCTGTTGCTTCATCCTCGTCTTCGGCGCCGTAGTTCCACTCAAGATATTCAAATACCCGTCCGTCGTCTCCCCCTGAGATAACAGAGGTGTATCCGATATAGTACATATCCCTGATGGCATTGTCGGGGCGGGAGATGAAATTGATGAATGCCTCGGCAGCCTGCTGCTTGGCGGGGTCCTGGGCGATGCCTTTTTTCAGCATTACCCAGCCGTCAAAGTATATATTGGTGCTTTCCTTGGGAGCGGCAAAGTTAAGATAATAGTCGTCCTCTTCAGCCTGGTCCATGGCGTATACCGCATCTCCGGACCACTGGTAGTTTGCAACAACCTTGCCGGTAATCATATCGGCTTTTCCGGAATCGGTCTCAAAGGAATACAGGTTGTCCTTGATGCCCTGGAGATAGTGCTGGGCGTTGTCTATGGTTTCCGGTGAGACGTCATTCATTTCTTCCTGCAGCGCCATGGCGTAGTCATCACGGCCTGTAAACTCTGCCGAGGTCAGAAGATCCGACTTAAGTGCCCCCACAGCGGCAAAGTATGCGTCTCTTACATTATCCTTGATGGTAACCTGACGGCGGTATGCGGGATTTTCTAGAAGCCTCCAGGTGGAAGCCTCTTCCTTGCTGACAACTTCGGGATTATAAACGAATCCCGTTATTCCCCACATGTAGCCGGCAGCGCATTTGTCCCAGGTGACACCACCTATATCGTGGGTCTCAAAGATGTTCCTGATGTAGGGGGATACACCTTTGATGTAGTAGTTGGTTTCTATACCGGGGTCAAAAAACTCCTCGGAGAGAGGCTGAACCATGTCATCAGCCATAAGCTTCATGATCATATACTCTGAGGGACATACAAGGTCGTACACGTCGCCTATGGTAAGCATATTGTAGAGATCTTCGTTTGTTCCGAAGGTGGAATATTCTACGATGACTCTTTTCCCGTAGGTCTCATAGTACCAGTCCTCAAAATCACTGACCATGGAATTCTCACCGAATATATCTCCGCTTTCAAGGTCAATGACTTCGTCATCTTCCCAGTCACCCTGGTCAATATATTCTTCCCAGTTACAGATGCGCAGTGTTACGGGCTTTTCAGCCTCCGGTGCAGCATATACAGGACGACAATCAGCCGCCAGAAGGCTTGTTGTTAAAATGAGAGCAGGAATAATTTTGCCTTTCATCACAGTCTCTCCTCTTTCATATTTCTTCTCTCGATCTTCATATTTCTGACCACAACGATCAGGATAACTATCAGGAAGATCAGTGTGGACAGTGCCCAAAGTGCTGTCTTGATGCTGGTCTGGGATCCCTTTGTGGCATTAACCACGTAGGTGCTGATGGTGTCAAAGGTTGCAGGCTTGGTGTAGGTGGCAATGAAGTAGTCATCCAGGGACAGGGTGATGGCCAGCGAAAAACCGGAGATCATACCTGAAAGGATCTGTGGGATAACTACTTTCCTAAGGGCCTGGAAGGGCTTGGCACCAAGGTCAAGTGCGGCCTCATACAGACTTGAATCCATCTGCTTGAGCTTGGGAATGACCGACAGGTAAACAAAGGGCGCGCTTAAGGTAACGTGGCCGAAGAGAAGAGGAAGGTAGCTCTCCTTGCTGATGCCAAGAACCACTACAAGAAGGATGCACAGGGAGAAACCGGTAACAACATCAGCGTTGATGACCGGGATCTGGTTCACCGTGTCTATTGCAGAAGCGGCGCGCTTGTTGGAATAAAAGGCGCCTATAGCTCCTAAAGTTCCCAGAACTGTGGCAATAAGTGCCGACGAAAGCGCCAGCAGAACAGTGCCCAGGATCATGTTCTGAAGCTCCGGAGTAGTGAATAGCGTCACATAATTATCAAGGGTAAAAGAGCGTATGGCTCCGATCTGGGTTGAGTCTGTAAAGCTGTACAGTGCAAGAACCAGGATCGGTACATACAAAAACAAAAGAACAAGAGTCGGTATCGCGATGCGGGTTATCTTTCTGGTCATAACAGCGCACCTCCTGTCCGTGTAGTCTCGCCTTTATCATCGTCGTTCACAAGATTGAACAGGCAGATGATGCCAAGCAGGATCAGTGCGATCATAGAACCACCGTTCCAGTTGTAGGCGGAGAAGTAGCTTCCTATAAGACTTCCCATGATATAGGTGCTGTTATAAAGCATATCAAGGACCACGTAGTTGGTCATGGCAGGAAGAAGAACCATGGAAACACCGCTTATGATCCCCGGAAGGGAAAGGGGCAGTGTTACCCGAAGGAACGCATTTCTGTCATTGGCACCAAGGTCCTTGGCTGCTTCAATAAGAGAGCCGTCCATCTTTGCAAGAGTGTTATAGATGGGCAGTATCATGAAGGGCAAAAAGTCATAGGTCATTCCGATAACGGAGTTGATAAAGGGGTAGAAGGCAAGGTTGCCTTCAATAAGTCCAAGTATCTCCTTAAGCGCAGTTATGCGCAGGGAAAAATTGATCCACATAGGCATAATGAAGATCATGATTATTACAGTATTCTTTTTGAGCCTTCCCGTGGTAAGAATATAAGCCGTAGGGTAGGCAAGAAGAAGGCACAGAGCCGTAGTGGTAAGTGCCAGGGCAAAGCTGTAAACCAGCGTGCCCAGAGTATTTGGATCAGTAAAAAAGTCTGTGAGGTTCCGAAGCGTGAACTGTCCCTGTCCGTTGGTGAAGGCATAGAAGAACAACACCAGGAGAGGTGCTACCACAAAGATAAGCAGGAACACGGCATATGGGATACCTAAGGTCTTTCTGGAAAATCTCATGGGTTCCTCCTTATTTCTTTACCGTGAAATGCATTTTATCAAGGGGCAGGATCAGACCGACTTTATCGTCCATATTCCAGAGGTACTCATCATTTACGATGAAGTCCTGTCCGAAATCGGTATTGATGACATAGCTGTAGTGATCGCCCTTATAGATGAGGTTACTGATTACACCCTGCACAAGAACCTTTTCATCTTCGGCGTTATCGGTCATCTGGATGTCTCCGGGTTCAATGGCAGCTATGATATGGATCTTGTCGGGATCGATGACCTCGCCGTGCTCGTCCAGAAGCTCGTGGTTTTCATTTCGACGGCTTCCCTTAATGAGCTGTGTGAGGCTTACATCAAGCTCCTTGTTATTGAACTCAAGGCGGTGGTTTCTGTTCATATCCACGTGGAAGACATTGGTGTGGTTCTCTGCGATCATGATGTGGATTCCGTCGGGCTCGACTTTTATGCCGACGTTGCTTCCAACTTCAGCAGATTTGGTGTTCTGGATGACAACCTCATAGCGGCCTGACTGAACAGTGATCTCATAGTGGATACCCTTGAAGATAACGGAAGTAACTTTGCCGCGGATCTGGCCCTCACCGGGAGCTACAAGCTCGATGTCCTCGGGACGTACAACAGCAGTGATCTGCGTCCCTTCGGGAACATCATCCACGCATTTGAAAAGACCGCCGGCAAATCTTGCCTGCATGCTGCCGGTCATGATTCCGTTAAAGATGTTACTCTCACCGATAAAGTCCGCAACAAAGGCGTTTTTAGGTTCGTTATAGATATCCTCGGGGGTTCCGATCTGCTGGATCTTGCCCTCTGCCATGACAACGATCTTGTCAGACATGGTAAGAGCTTCCTCCTGATCATGAGTGACATAGATGAAAGTGATACCAAGCTCGTCATGCATAGCCTTAAGCTCTATCTGCATCTCTTTTCTCATCTTAAGATCCAGGGCGCCAAGGGGCTCGTCAAGAAGCAGAATCTCAGGTTCATTTACAAGAGCTCTGGCGATACCCACACGCTGCTGCTGACCGCCGGAGAGGGTAGATACGCTTCGCCTTTCAAAGCCCTCAAGATCCACCAGCTCAAGGACCTTCTTGACTTTCTTCCTGATCTCGTCGGCAGGGAGCTTCTTGAGCTTTAAACCAAAGGCTATATTGTCAAATATATTCATATGAGGAAACAGAGCATAGCGCTGAAATACCGTGTTAATAGGCCTTTCATAGGGCGGGAGTTTTGAGATGTCCTTGCCGTTAAGAAGGATATCTCCGGAAGTGGGCATATCAAAACCGGCGATCATCCTAAGAGTCGTGGTCTTGCCGCAGCCCGAAGGCCCCAGGAAAGTTACGAACTCTCCGCGCTTTACTTCCAGATTGAAATCTTCAACAGCCTTGAAGCCATCTTCAAATACCCGGTTGATGTGCTTGAGCTCGATGATGTTATCATACATGTTATCCATTATGTTCTGCTCCTTATTAAAATTCGATAAACTTGCCTATTATTATAGCAAAAAAAGCCCGGGGGAAAAGCCCCCGGGACTATAGTAGGACAACTTACTTGATTTTTATGGTGAGCACGTTAAGGCCCAGCATATTCTGATATGAGAATTCGTCAGCAATCTTGGAAATCATGCGGATTCCGATGTTTTTGGAAGGGTCCTCGGGTTTAAGGAGCTTCTCCATATCAACGGGATTAAAGGCTTTGCAGTCATCCTTGATCCTGAGCATGATCCCATCATTCAGGGAAACTACCCTTACGTCCATGTCATGCTTTCGGCTGTCGGCATTAAAACCGTGGTTCACAATATTACCAGACATTTCCTCCATGGCAAGAGCGGAGAAATAGGCAGTTCTTTTTGCATATCCCTTATCAGAAACAAATTTCTGTATCCTTTCGGAGGAGCCGATAACATCATCCATGCTGTTAACAGTGATGCACAATCTGTCTTCATCTTTTACTCCGAAGCCGCTTCTGAACAGGAGCCATTCGTCCACGCCCTTCGGAAGGCGTTTCCAGTAGATTAGTGCGTAGATGGGGTATACCATCGTGGTTATTACGATACCGATAGGAGTGGCCCACCATACACCAAGGGCGCCCATTACAGGTGCCAGGATAAGTGAGGGAACAACAACGCTTAGGTATCCGTCCACTATGGATGAGGCGTGAACCGCCAGAGTGTTCCTGGTGGCCTGCAGATAATTGGTCTGTATCTGAACCAGAAGAACTCCCGGCAGAGCAAGCGTATAGATCATAAACTGCTGCCTGGTAAGAATGTAGACCTCTGAAGATTTATCCGGGAAGAATATGGCAGCCATGGGCCCGGCAAACAGGATCATGATTACCATGAGAACACAGGTCATTGCCATCAATTTGGTCAGAGCCAGTTTTATCAGCTGTTTGATAGAATCCTTGTCCTCCTCGCCAACATATACGCTGGCAAGCATCCTGATGACTGTTCCGCCTCCGACTCCCAGAGCTACAAAGAAGCTTGCAATCATTCCCATTGAAGCTCTTGAGGAAAGGCCGGCTTCTCCCCCGTAGCGAAGTATGACTCTGTTCAGGGTCAGATCTCTCATGGCAAGGCAAAACTGAAGCAGGGCTCCGGGACTTCCTATCCTGATAAGTTCAAATATCTTTTCCCAGAGGATATTTGTAAAACTGAATTTCATCTGGGATTTGCCGGAAATATAATAGGGCGCAAGCACCAGGAAATATATCCAGTTGCAGGCGCTGGTTGCATAGGCCAGACCAAGGACACCAAGACCAAGTACCGTAACAAAGAGGATATCCAGGGTGATGTTAAAAAAAATCATGGCTGCAACGCCCATATAATTTCTTTTGCTCTGGGTTTCAAGCTGAAGGTAGGATGCCAGCTGCTGGGAAAGGAACATTGGAAGAATTCCCAGGGCATATCCCCTTGAATACTGCATAACGCTCATCATCAGAGACTCATCGGCACCGCAGAATACTGCAATCTGTCTCGGAAAGCAGAAGCATACAAGAGAGATTGCTACTCCTATAATGAAGGAAAGGCTGATGCACAGGGAAAAGACTCCTCGTGTCTTTTCCAGGTCTCCGGCTCCGATATAGTTGCCGCTAAGGACGGTTCCACCCCCAAGGATTACTGAGCTTATGGCAGACACGATACCTACCACGGCAAAAAACAGACCGATTACGCCAACGGTCTTTCCATCGATGTAGCGCCCGGCGATGACACCGTCCACAATGGAATTTATTGAGTTCATTCCGAAGATCATGATCTGGACGGGAAGAAGTTTAAAGAACAGTCTTTCAAGTACCTGATTTTTAGAAGTCATGCATTTCCCTCTTTTTATAAAGTAGGTTTGTGTTAAAGTGGGTTTGTGTTTGAAGTTTCGATAAATGGTTAATTTAATTATATCGCGGATAATATATGAGGGCAAAATGCTTCAAGATGGCTTTTTATTCTGCATGAAAAAAGGTATGATAATGCGGGTGCAGGTAATGAACCTGAGAATAGAAAGTATCTTTCGTTAGATAATGTGGAGTAAGGGGTATTTGTATGATGGACAGCCTGATAAAGAGTCTGCCTGAAGAAATAAGAAAGCATATTGAAGGCAGAGAATATACGATAGACGATATAGGTAAGTCAGGGTCGAAGATACTTATCTTCGATGACCTGGTGCTGAAGATAACGGATAAGTCTTCTGACGATAGAGATGCCGTCGAGATGATGCGCTGGCTCGAAGGTAAGCTCCCTGCTCCCAGGGTCATATCGTTCCTGGAGGATGAAAATCACACATATCTGCTCATGACAAGGATAAAGGGAAAAATGTCCTGCGATAAATACTATATGGAGCACCCGAATGAACTGATACCTCTCCTTGCCAAGGCGATAAAGATGTTCTGGAGCATTGATATAAAGGATTGCCCTGTGATAAAGGACCTCGACAGTGAACTTCCGAAAGCGGAATACAGGGTAAAGAACCATCTTGTGGATATAAGTGATGCCGAGCCTGATACTTTCGGTGAGAATGGCAGATTCAAGGATCCGGAGGAGCTCCTCACATGGCTTAAGGACAACAGGCCTTCCTATGAGCCTGTATTGTCCCACGGCGATCTGTGTCTTCCCAATATTATGATAGAAAGCGGTGACATAAGCGGCTTTATCGATATGGGTAACTGCGGTATCGCTGATAAGTGGGAGGATATCGCTATGTGCTACAGGAGCCTTAAACATAACTGCGACGGGACATACGGCAAGGTGTATCAGGGTATCGATCCCGACCTTCTGTTCAAGGAGCTGGGTATAGAGCCGGATATGGAAAAAATCGACTACTATATACTTCTTGACGAACTTTTTTGATGGACACATAACGATTTCTACAACGTTGCAGAAGATGCATATACTGGCTAATCAGCCTTAAGAAGCTTGAAATGACTTTTCCTATACTCTATAAGCCCTTCATCTTGCATGCGTGAGAGTTCTTTTGACATATTGGTGCGCTCAAGGTTCAGATAATCAGCAAGCTGTTGTCTGTTGAA
>JAILFT010000159.1 GCA_024697425.1 Butyrivibrio sp.
GAGCCAAGTGATGGCATGGGGGCATTTACACCAAGTCCAAGGAACGAAAGATAACTCTCGGTGAAGATTGCGCTGGGGATCTGAAGTGCTGTAGAAATAATGATAACTGAGAAGCAGTTGGGAATAAGGTGCTTTAAGATGATCCATTTTCCCTTGGCGCCTGCAGCCTCAGCAGCCAGTACATACTCCTGTTCACGAAGAGACAATATCTGACCTCTTATAAGTCTTGCCATTGATACCCAGTACAGAACACCGAAAACTATGAACAAACTTATGATATTGGAACCTATCTTGGCCAGGACCGTCCCGTCCAGGGCTCCTTCCATAACCACCTTCAGCACCGATGACAAAAGAATTACCATAAGCATGTCAGGCAGTGAATAGATGATATCTACTATTCGCATTATCACCAGATCCACAGCGCCTCCTGCATAACCTGCAACAGAACCGATGGTCATACCGATGATAAGTACGATAAGGCTGGCAAAGAAACCAACTGCCAGTGAAATACGTGTTCCATATACCACACGGATGAAATAGTCACGGCCCTGAGAATCGGTTCCGAAGATGTGAGGAACTACTGATTCTCCTGCTGCCATTCTCTTAAGCTCGGACTTGCCGTACTCAAAGGGGCGAAGATCCTTGAAGCTGTTGTCCACTGGCTTACCGGGTGTCATTCCCAGCATGCTGTCGTAGGAATAAGGCCAGAACATAGGAATGAAGATAGCTGCCAGAGCTATGATCACAATGATAAAGAAGCAAACCGTCGCCACCTTATTCTTAAGAAGTCTCTTTACAGAGTCCTTGAAGAATGTAGATGAAGGACGCATCTGCACCATATATTCTTTTTCTTCGTCGGTTGCAGGAATGAAATCATCCATATTAACCTGTGCGCTTAACTTGCTGATATCCATTTTTTAAACTCTCCCAATCTGTATTTTTTCAAAGGAAGTTATTCCAGTGTGATTCTCGGATCAACTACCTTATACATAATGTCACCGATAAGGTTCATGATAACGATAAGTGTTGCAAGAACAATTGTGGTTCCCATAATAAGCGGATAATCACGACCTGTGATACTGTTTACAAATGCCCTTCCTATTCCGGGAACAGCAAAGATCTGCTCTACAACCAGTGATCCGGTAACGATACCTGCAAGCATCGGTCCAAAATATGTGATTACAGGAATAAGTGAATTCTTAAGTGCATGTCCGAAAATGATCTTTACTCCTGAAACACCCTTTGCCTTGGCTGTTCTTATGTAATCCTGTCCAAGAACCTCAAGCATCGATGATCTTGTAAGCCTTGTGATATAAGCCATAGGATAAAGAGACAGCGTCAGAACCGGAAGAACAAGTCCGTTCTTGGATGCTCCGTTTGCCGGGAACCATTTCAGGTTGATGGCAAAGGCAATCAGCAAAAGAGATCCCATAATAAACGAAGGCATAGACACAAAGGCCGTTGTTATGATCATGATAATTCTGTCGATAAGTTTGTTTCTGCGAAGAGCAGCTGCAGAACCAAGAATAACTCCTGTGACAAGAGCTATAAGAGCAGCGATGAGACCAAGTTTAGCTGAGGTCTTCATGCCGTCAAAGATGATCGCATTAACTGTTCTTCCCTTCTGCTTGAGAGAAGGGCCAAAATCAAACTTCGTAACAACATCTCCCAGATATGTCAGATACTGAACGCCAAGGGGCTTGTCCAGTCCGTACTTGGCCTCCATGGCAGCCATAACAGATTCACTTACGGCCTTCTCACCAATGAAGGGACCGCCGGGAACTGCATGCATTACGAAGAATGTTACAGTGATAACCACCCAGATCGTAACGATTGCCAGAAAAATTCTCTTAACAATGTACATCAAAGTCTTAGTATTCATACGTTTCTCCAACCTGTTTCTAAATAATTCAGGCACTATGGATTATCATCCCCGCAAAGCGTTGAAACTTCAACGCGCTAAAGCAATAAATTATAAAAAAGAAATGCAATCACATACTTGCCCGTACGTCATTGCACCGAAGATGATCTTCCTATAGCACACGTTTCGTTGAATGAAACGTGCAAGCCTTCGTTTAGTGTACGTTCGATATTACATTATGTCAAGTATATCAGGTTAAAATCGCTCCAATTGATTAATATTCATCAAGATTATCACGACTAAAAGACACTTGTCTTTCTCTCACGTACATTTTACCAAAAATGTGCGTGTGTATACAAGCATAATCTGCGAAAATTATCTGTCTTTTCTCCAAAAAAATTGATATTTTTTAAAATATTACGACTTTTTTACATCAAAACACAAAATATAACATTTTCTTTCACAATATGGACACAATTGAGTGATAAACTAATCTCAAGTTAGTGATGAACGTGCATTGAAGATCCGTCACACTCGCGGATCCGCCGTCTTCACTTTCCCCCCTCATAAGAAAATCGCAGGCACTCACGTCCCCCCGTGGGTGCTTTTGCATTAATACTTTCTTAATAATAGATTATATTTAATTTAGAGTTCTGACATAGTTTGTCTAAATTTAGCGGATAATATAATACTCATCAGAAGAACATAACTTCTGAACCCCCAACAATACTTTTTTTCATACACGGGTTGTCTGGTTCCCCACTAGGCAACCCCTCCTCCCAAAAAAACACCACCTCTTGCGAGGTGGTTTTCTTATGTCTGTGGTTATGAACTTGCCTTTTTATAGTCTTACCTCTCCGTCATGGGACAAAAGAGAAACGTTCTCTATACCTTCAATATCCGAAAGAGCCCTCAAAAGTTCTTTTTCATGGCTTGTATTGACCTCAAAGATCATATCCAGACCACTCTTTTTCAGGTTTCTGGACTTTACCCGGTTCATTCCGGAACTGGCTTTTACAGCTGCGGTTATCTTGTCTTCAGCATTGACATCGCTGCTGTTCACAATAAGAATATAAGGCTTTCTTCCCACAGGAAGATACTCCAGTATAAAAATCCCCACAGTCACAACCAGCGCCACCAGAACCGCCAGCTTAAACAGTCCCGCACCGCAGATGATTCCTTCTCCTATGGACCAGAACAGGAACAGAAGATCCATAGTGTCTTTAACTGCAGTCCTGAACCTTACGATTGACAGCGCACCCACCATACCAAGGGAAATGACGATACTTGACTGCATGGCTATTATGATTCCCGCCGTGATAACCGAGATCATAGCCATTGCCACATGATAACTCCTGTTATAAAGCGAGCTTTTATTGACTAATCTGTAGATAAAAAACAGATAGACACCTATCAAAAAGGTGACTGCCAAAATGGTAAAAATACGACTTGAAGGTATATCTGAAGCCGCAAAGCCCTCTAATACCGATTTCTTGATTGCATCCTGAAAACTCATAATCTCTCTCCATTCAAAATCATATTGTTTCTTGAATAATAATATTTTGAAAAAGCTGTACGCCTTAGGAACCCTTCATCAAGCAGTGTCCTTATATAATCCGGAAGCAGTTCGTCATATTTTACTTCCAGGATGTGGCACCCCCTGTCAAGGGCAGGAACTGCATTGATGTTATCATCAAAAAACCTCTCCACCAGGGGACTGCCGCCCACATTTTTGTCAAAGGTTATCCTCACATTCCCCGCCGGGTCCACAAAAGCTTCCCTCTCATATTCCACTATCACCACCGGATACAGCATCTCAGAGTTCATTCTGTAATACAGCTTTTTAGAAAGAAATCCCTCTTCTCTAAGAAGATCCGATGACAGAAGCGCAGCCGATGCACTGTCCGATCCCCGGCTTATAAGCTTCTCCACGGTTTCTCTTCGTATTGCTGCGTCTTCCTTGTGAGTATAACCGCTTTTTTTGCTTTTTTCCTCCAGTTTCAGAAAGGAGCTGTCGTTGTTATAGCTGCGGATCCTGATCTTTACTCTGTTATCAAGTCCCGCCTCATTCTCCGAATAAGCACTGTCCCACCGATTGTCAAAATACACGCTTCGTATAAGATAGCCGCCTTCCGGGCAATGGGGATCTCTTTTCATCAGCTGAGCAAGCCTTGATTTCAGATATGCGATTTCATCCTCATATATAAGGTACTTGTCCTCAACACGATAATACACTTCAGTTACCCCACTCCTTATCCAGAAATTCCATTCTTTCCCTTATGAAATCCTTAAGTCTGTTATATTCCGCTTCATCTCCCGCAAAATATCCCTTTTCATTGTACATATTCTGCCACCTTATCCGGTCCATCGCTGCGCTCTTTTTGAGAGTGTCCCTGCAGGTATCTATTTCTTTTGACAAAAGCTCTTCCAGATAGGGTCTGCAATAAGTGCGGTAATTCCTCCGGACCAGAGCTGAAAAATCATCGTACTTCATAAGTTCTCTGAAGATCACGGAACTATGCTCGGAAAGATACAATCCGGTTATTCCGGTGGCATCCTCCCCATAGTATTCCATCCAATCCAGATAATTCCCGAGGCTCATATCAAAATCCCAGCCCGGCCCCGCATAAATATGGCTATCAACAAGGTCTGAATCTTTATAATAATAGGTACTGCTCACGCCCCCGTCGTAATTCTTTAATGTTTCCTCAACCAGATATCTGTTGGCATAGGATTCTTCATCAATATAGTCCCGATAGCCTCCTCCTGTAAGGATAGCTTCTTCTGCACGGGAAAAGACATCTGAAATATATTCTATCTCCCTGGCAGAACAATACTTTGGAGACTTCACCGTGAAGTAATCTTTCTCATCGGTGATAAAACCGCTTTTCATTTCAGGATATTCCAGTAAGTATCTGTCGACAAATTCCCTCTCCAGTAAATATCCTCCGGTAATATCATCCACAACATCCGGAAGATTATATCCCTTTACCATCGGGGTCTCATAGAGAGGGATACGGCTGATATTGATCCGTGAAAGGTTCCTTTTCTGTATTTCCTCAAGATTGGTGATGTCTATTTTATCCTTGCCTATATCTATGTAATCGCACAGATAATAATTTCCCATGTAGTCCCCGTTAACGTACAGGTCCACAAAACATCCGACTCTTGAGAACGGGATGCCCACAGCGATTTCCATACCCCTGGCAATATGATTGCGTATCAGTGTTGCATCTGAAGCATTGGCGATGAGTGCATATTCTTCTCCGGTCCCAAGCCCCAGGATGGAGGCAGACTTTGAAAGCTTTATCTTAAAGGATTTTTTATCCCAGTTGTTCCAGGAATAGTTGCCCCTTCCCTTAATATATTCAAGCCCCATGACATCTGCCCGGTCGCCCCCGTCTTCCATGACAGATATCTTCCCACTCTCTTTGTATTCCTTATCTGCATAAACCTTTTCGAGACTTCCGGAATTAGTCGTAACAAAAACGGAAGGGATGTGGGAAGAGCTTAAGATTTTTATCTCATGAGAACGGGCTTCGGGAGAATAGGTAAGATCTTCCTCCTCAAAAAAATCCGGAAGGAAAAGATAGTACTCCCCGCTGTTCTCAAATATATTGATCCTCTGTCCGCCTGCGGTAACATACATGAAATCCACATCGCTTACGCCTTTTTGATCAAGCTCATCCCTCACTATCAGTACTGTAAGAAAAAGAGCTGTCAAAAGAAGTACAAGCTTTATAATGGGAAGTTTATTGATTCTCATGGCTATTCCCTTTCTTTTCAAGAAAGAATATGGCTGCAAGAATAATAAGCCCTACAATACTGATCACACCCCCTGCTCTGCGTCCGGGGGAATAAAAGCTCATCTCAATACTGTGACTGTCTCCGTCTGTACCGATGGGGATATAGGTAAGCGAATCATAAACCGCAACGGGTTGTATTTCTTTCCCATCAACCTTAACCTTCCACCCCTTTTCATAGGGGATGGTCACAAATACACCGTTATAATCTCCTGCTTCGATAATGAGTTTAGACGAAGACTTCCTGATGACGTTACAGTTCCGGGCTTTTATTTCCCCGAAAGCATCAGATAATGCCGAAGTATTCTCTGTTACAAAGTACGCAGTCCCTCTGTCATCTTCTTTGTTCTCCGACTGTACCCTTACCTTTATCCGGTCTCCGGTCTTGTGCAAACCAAGATTAAGTATCTTGACGCAGGATGCGTTGCCGTAGGTACTCAAAAACTCGTCATTTACAAAAACAGAGAGTCCTTCGGTGGCACCGATAAGTCCATCCAGATAAAAGAACAGTTCTCCGTCACTGACAGCCGTGACCGTATATTCCTCGCAATACTTCCCATCCAGCTCAAAAAGATCACTCTTTTCAACAGATGCCGGCTCAAAAACACCGACTCTTTTCCCAAGGAGCCTGGAATAGACATCTTCCTGCAGAGAAAACGGATCCATTACAGGAACATATTTAAGGTCAGGATCCGGATAATTGTCTGCCGGATTGGATATACCCGAAAGATCAAAGTCCTGTGTTCCTACTGCTACGGAAAGAGGCCATGGGTTCTCATAAACCTTCTCATCCCCATCATGGATCAATCGATATGTCGAATGCGCCGCATGGGTTCCATCGCTCATAACATACTTTATGCCCAGAATACTATCCACTGTCGCAGTATTGTCATGGCCGTAATGTGTATACAGAGTATCATCATTAAAGCCCAATCTCTGCAGAAAATACCTCACGTAGATCATGCCGGCAGAGCTGTAATGAGTTACTCCGTTGTAATTATATTGAAGAGCATCATTCTGCTGCCTGGGATTAAGGGTCTCCATTCTGTAAAAAGAGCTGTCACCGCTCTTTACAAAGTTCACCGCCTCCAGATTCTTCCTGACATTGTCTCTGTAAAAGCTGGCCGTTTCCCCTTTCATAGACTGAAAATGATAAGTATAGGCAGCGTTGCCCATAAGATCGGCACAATTTATCAAGACAAGCAGTATCACAAGAGCCCCGGAAAGTTTCCCGGATTTTTTCCTGAAGGATAATGCAAGGGCAGTCAGAACCAGAAGATACATCACTGTTATAAGCACATTAGCAGCAAAGGTAATATCAGAAATATGATCATACTTTCCGGATCTGACGGCGATGATCAGAATCCCGAAGCCGCATGTGACCGCAACAGCTTTAACAGGCGAAATACCGGTCCTTATATTATCGAAAGCCCCGGTGGCACAAATAACTACTAAAAAGGTCCACAAAAATGCCTGCCTGTAGGGGTGTCCTGATGGTTCCATACCTGCATGCCAGATAAGATTCAGTATGTCAAACCTGAATGAAAGCATGAGAACAGAAAACATCACTCCCATCCCAATTTTTTCCCTTAAGGATATCTTCCTGTCAACAAAGTACAAGGTTGTAAGAATGACCAGTAAAACACCGCAAAAGATCTGAGGATATCCGAATCTGGCTTCAATGTAGTCATAAGATAAGGTCACACTCTTGGACATAACATCAATGATGCTTAAATTCTGCCCCTTAAGCTTCAGCCCCAGCTGAGTGATATCTTTGGGACTGTCCATCAGCTGAAGTGCTGTCGGAAGCAGGATAACCCCATCAATAAGAACAGCTGTCAGCGTTGCCCCAAACACTCTCATGATCTGCAGGAACTTTCTGTCATCATTCCTTACAAAAATCCTCATAAGAGTCCAAAGAGCACTGAATAAAAGGACCTGATAAGTTATGTAATAGTTTAGAACAAGCATTGCGGAAAGGACCACCACATAAGGCAGCTTTCTGTTTTTCTCCAGGATGGACTCCAGAGCCAGGATCTCCAGAGGCAAAAGCATCACAACGTCTATCCACATCATATTCATGCTGTGGGCAAACAAGAAACCTGAAAATCCCCAGGAAACAGCTCCAAGGACAGATGCTGCAGCTGATGCATCCACAGTTTTTTGCAGAAACAGATTCATGATAAAAGCCGCCAGCATGAGTTTAAGACAAATAATCATACTGATCCCAACAGGTACGGCGCTTTGCGGGAAAAGAGCCAGAATGAGAATAAAAGGACTGGTGAGATAATAGGAAAAGAATCCGAATATCCCCGATCCCAAGGTAGTAGAAAAAGAATAAGTAATGTTATTCTCCCCCGAGAGAATAGTCCTTAAATATGCATAGTAATCCACATATTGGCGTTTCAGATCAAACATCAGGAAAGTATTGTCCCCAAACGGTGTTATCCTACACACTACCGATATGATTATAAAAAAGACCGGGATCATCAAAGCCGCAAGAACGGCATTCATAATATTCAGTTTTTTGTTTTCTACACTTTTTTCATACATAGCATTTTACATTTTACCATGAAATCCGTGCATAAAAAAACCACCTCGTTAAAGGTGGCTTAATTTATCTATTAAATTTAATCATGCGATCAGAGCTTGATGACCATTCCGTCCTCGGTGCCTGCAATGATATTGCTGTTCTTTCCTGTCATGTCCTTACCTACGAAGTACTGATACTCATGAAGGATCTGGTCTTTCTGCATTCCTGAAATAGCCTGTCTCATATCTCTTGAAGCAAGTCCCATATCTCCGTAGAGATCAAGGGATGAGCTGTCGAACTGTCCGAAAGAAATAGCAACATTCTCAATTGAAGCATTCTCTCTGGCAGGAACCTCAACTGTAAGGTCAAGGGACTGCTTAGAGCTCTTATTCTCTTCCTGATTCTGCTGTGCCTTGGGCTCAGTCTGAGGAGCCGCAGGATTCACATGTGAATTATCTTTAACAGAGGGAATATTATATGCGTTATATCCGCCGCCGAAGCCGCCTATTACGTTGTAAGCCATAATATTGTCCTCCTTTCTTAAATACTCATATCAGTTCACATATGATATCGGCACACTCTTTCAAATACTTTATATCATCTGGGGCGCCAAAACACAATCTATTGTGTTAAATAAAAATAAAAACACAATAAACCAATCATTAAAAAATGTATCGCAACCCCTCTGTTTTAGCGGATTCCGGCCGCCTCAAGCAGCTGACGGGTATATGAATGCTGAGGATCCCGGTAGATATCACGGGTCTTTCCGTACTCCACCACTCTTCCTTCCTTCATGATCATCACATGGTCACTGATCTTATAAACAACCCTCAGATCATGGGAAATAAAGATAATGGATATTCCCAGTTTCTTGTGAAGGCTCTCCAAAAGCTCCAGAATCTGTGCCTGGATGGTAACATCCAGAGCAGATACCGGCTCATCCGCAATAAGCACCTTAGGGGATCTCATAAGAGCCATCCCTATGCAGATGCGCTGACGCTGTCCTCCGGAAAGCTGAGCGGGATAGCGGTCAAGCATGGACAAAGGCATCTCGATATCTTCCATGATCTGCCTGACTCTTTCGTCCATCTCCTCCTCTGTCCACTTGCGCCGGGAATCAACCCTTAAGGGCTCCTTCAAAAGCCAGTCTATCTTCTTGGCGGGATTTAATGAGCTGTAAGGATCCTGAAAAACCATCTGGGGCCGGTCGTACTTCTGCCAGATAGTACCGGTGTAGTCCTTGTTGATGCCCACAATGGTCCTGGCAAGGGTTGATTTGCCGCAGCCGGACTCACCGGCAATGGCCAGAACTTCACCCTCCTCAAGGTGCATGGATACATCGAAGAGCGCCTGTATTTTTTTGTCGCCTGAAAAGAGCTTTCTCTTGCGGTTCTTGTAGAACACGTTGAGATTGCTGATCTTGATTACATCTTCACTCATGCCATATCTCCGTCGCCATTAAGGTCTATCTTGGGAATGGCGGCAATAAGTTTCTTGGTATAGGTGTGTCTGGGCCTTGTAAACACGTCGACAGTCTTTCCCGATTCCACAATATTGCCCTTTTGCATTACGATAACCCTCTGACACAGCTGGTTCACCAGACTTAAGTCGTGAGAAATAAAAATAATGGAAGTCCCCTGCTGCCTGTTGATCTTTTTCAGAAGGTCCACTATCTGAGCCTGCACTGTAACATCCAGAGCCGTGGTGGGCTCATCTGCAATAAGGATCTTGGGCTCGCCTATCATGGCTGCTGCAATCATGACCCTCTGGCGCATTCCTCCGGAAAGTTCGTGGGGATACATGTTGTAGACATCCGCCGCATTTTCCAGGCCTACGTCCTTTAGCATATTTATGGCCTTCATTTTTCTGGTCTTTTTGTCTATATCAGGATGGTGGATCCTAAGAGGCTCCTCCACCTGCCATCCGATTCTTTTCACGGGATTAAGGCTTGTCATGGGTTCCTGGAAGATAATGGAAATCTCATCTCCCTGATAGGACCTCAAGGTCTTTCTGTCACAGGTAAGAAGGTCGTGCTTGTCAAACATGATCCTTCCGCTCTTGGTAAGAGTCTTTCTGTTCAAAAGACCTGCTATCGCAAGCGCACTCATACTCTTGCCTGAACCTGATTCTCCCACGATTCCGACAATTTCGCCTTTTCCAAGCATCAGGTCAAAGTCATGGACTGCCACCTCCGGGGTCTCATGATCATGAAACTCTATATGAAGATCAGTCACATCCAGTATTATTTCCATCTGCTGATTCCCTCTCCTAAGAATGAAAATCCAAGCACCATCAGTACAATGACAATACCGGGACACAGAACATAGCTCGGGTTTGTGAACATATACTGCTGTGCGTCCGAAAGCATCTTACCAAGGCTGGCATAGGGAGGCTGAGAGCCGACGCCAAGGTAGCTAAGACCCGCTTCTGCCAGAACCGCATTATTAAAGCCTATAAGTATGGCCGAAGCCATAACGCCCTTTATATTGGGCAGAATATGCACAAAGATCATCCTAAGGTCAGAAACACCCTGAAGTCTTGCATTTGCTACATAGTCCATGTTTTTGCTACGAAGCACCTCGCCCCTTACAATCCTGGCAAAGCTTGGCACAAAGGCGATTCCCAAAGATATCAGAAGCTGAACCCATCCGGTGCCGAAAACGCTGACGATTACCAGGGCAAGAAGAATACTGGGGAAGGCAAAAAGGGCATCTATTATCCTCATCACCACCTCATCCATCATCCCTCCGAAATACCCTGTGACGGCTCCGATGACTGTTCCTGCCGTAGCTCCGATAAATACAGTACCCATAGCTATAAGAAGGGTGATCCTGCTTCCGTACATAACGCGGCTTAGAACATCCCTTCCCATGTTGTCGGTGCCCATGGGGTGACTTAAGGATATCCCCTTGAGCTTCTGGGATGCATTCATGGCAGTGGGCTCATAGGGAGTCCAGAATATCCCAACAATGGTCAGCAAAAGAACCAGCCCTGTGATCACAAGGCCGGCCACCAGATATGGGTTATCTTTTAAATTTCTTTTGATAACGTATTTTGCCATTTACTCTATTCCAATCCTGGGGTCTACTATCCTGTAGATAACATCCACCAAAAAGTTCACAACAATTACTATCACCGCGATGCCCATGATAATGGCCTCAACCACGGGATAATCTCTGTTGCTTATGCTGGTCAGAAGAATCCTCGATATTCCGGGGATACTGAAAACCTGCTCTATTACGATACTTCCGGCAACCATATCCGCCAGGGCCATGCCAAGGAAAGTGATAACCGGTATCATTGCGTTTTTAAGAACATGCCTGTAAAGCACGCCGTTGGTGTTGTTGCCTCGGCTGTAGGCTGTTCTTGTATAATCCTTGGCAGCCTCATCGATAAGGCTTCCTCTAAGCATCTTAACTGTCATGGAGATCTTGGGAAGCGCCACTGCCAGTGACGGGAAAAAGAGATATCTCACAAATCTTCCCATGTCCTCCGTATATGAAACAAAACCTCCGGGGGTAAATATCCGCAAAATGAGTCCGAACACAAAGGTTATGAGGATTCCGGAAAAGAAAGGCGGAATCGCCATAACGATCTGGTTGGAGACGTTGATGATCCTGTCCAGAATACCGTTCTCATACTTGGCGGTAACAATTCCCAGAGGAATAGATATCAAAACCGTGATGACAAAAGCCATAAGGCCCATTGTCAGTGTAATGGGGATTTTATTTGCAACAAGTCCAGCAACAGGGACGCTGTAGCTGTAGGAAGTCCCAAAATCTCCCTGAACGAAAGCAATAAACCATCTGAAATATCTTACAAGGAACGGATCGTTAAGTCCCATCTGCTCACGGGTCTGGGCAATCAGTTCCGGAGATGCCTCAAGTCCCAGCATCCTCACCGCCGGATCTCCCGGCAAAACGTTAAATGCGAGGAATACGCATAATGAAACCACTACCAAAGTCACGATCATACTAACAAACTTTTTAAGTGTATATTTCATATGCATAAACCTCGCATGATAAGTTGATATATAGGTGTTTCTATCAGTTTGCAGGCTTTATGCTTGCAATATCCTGAACATAAAGCGGGAAGAACTTATATCCCGTAAACTTCTTGTTGAGAACTACAAACTCAGGAAGGTCCTGAATATATACGCTTGCTGCCTCCTGGGAAAGGATGGTCTCGCACTCTTTGTAGTACTCGGTCTTTGCGGCGTCATCGTTGGATGACTGAGCGTTTGCATAAGCTGCATCATAGGCATCACTCTTGAAGTTCACGAAGTTTTTGCCTGAATCGGAAACGTATCTTGAAAGCAGAGCTGATGCGGAAAGTGTTGAAGCATCAATACCTACTACAGTTGCCTCAAACTTTCTGTCTGTGTAAACATCGCTTACCCATGAGTTCCACTCGATTTCCTGGATCTTGGCGTTAACGCCGATGGCCTTAAGCTCCTCTGCAATAACCTGTGCTGTGTCCACATGCTGGCCATAGTTGGAAGCTACGGTGATGGTGAACTCAAAGCCGTCAGGATATCCTGCCTCGGCCAAAAGAGCTTTCGCTTTGTCAACGTCTGTGTTGTATGTGTCATTGAGCTCAGGCATGAAGTACTTTGTGAAAGCAGGGAACATGGCACTTCCAACCTCTGTGCCTGCACCGTCTGATACAAAGTCCATGATCTCCTGAGGATTAACAGCATAGCAAAGAGCCTGACGTACTCTTACATCGTCAAAAGGCTTTACATCGTTGTTAAGGTAAAGAGCCTGAACAAGGTTCATTGTTCCCTCGTATACCTCAAACTTGTCTGAAAGCTGTGCTGCCTGTGTGCTGGTAACACGAGCCATCATATCGATTGAGCCGCCTTCAAGGTCCATAACGATGGCATCCATGTTGGACTCGATCTTAAATACCACGTCCTTGATGTAAGCAGGCTGTCCCCAGTAATCGTCAAATCTTGTAACAACGAAGTTCTCCTGGGGAGAATTGGAAACATACTTGTAAGGGCCTGTGCCTATGGGAGTTGTCTCCGGATGCTCGTTGGATGCAGGAATAATGGCAACCGTAAGCTGTGTAAGGAAGTCAGAATCTGCCTCCTTAAGTACTACTTCTACGTTCTTGTCATCAATAATATTTACGCTGTCAATTTTGGAATAAGCTTTGATGAGTGGCTCACTGCCATCTACGCCCATGTTGCGCTCAAGAGAATATTTGATATCCTCTACTGTAACCGGACTGCCATCATGGAACTTGATTCCATCCCTCAATGTGAAGGAATAAACTGTACTGTCATCTGAGATTGTGTAATCACTGGCTACAGCGGGGTTAA
Organism: Butyrivibrio sp.; assembly: GCA_024697425.1. GTDB lineage: Bacteria > Bacillota > Clostridia > Lachnospirales > Lachnospiraceae > Butyrivibrio. The sequence continues at coordinate 13,524 of JAILFT010000159.1, forward strand.
GATTACCGTTTTCATCAGCCTTAACAAGGCCTTCGAAGATGTTGTAGAATACCTCTCTGGTTCCTGCCCCTGTTGAGTTGTGGGGGTCAAGTCCGTCGATATCCTGAGGTATACCAACGATAAGCTTAGAAAGATTATCCGTCTCCTGTGTAGCGTCTGCGGTCTGTGTCTCGGTCACTGCTTCAGTGCCGGTCTCTGTAACCTCACTCACATTAGCGGAATCCCCTGCCTTGTCGCTTGAGCATCCGCTCAATGCAATAGTCAGCGTTGTTAACACGACCATCAGAAGCGAAGTTCCTTTCTTTTTCATAAAACTCCTCTTAATCATGTTAAAATCTTCCTCCTATATTAAATTGTTTGTCTGCCGAGAAGAATCGGCAAATTTTCGTGACACGATTGTGTCACAAGAGAAATATAAGGCTTTGTTAATAAAAAGTCAAGAAAGAACCCAGGCCAAAAATTTCTTGGCCTGGGCTGAAAATCACAGTTATTGATTTTTAAGAAGAGGTGTGTTTTTGTCTGTAGTATCGGTAATAGTGCCTTCCGCCTCTTTTTTGAGCACTGTCTTAAGCTCATCCATAAACGTATTTACATCTTTAAATTCTCTGTAAACAGATGCAAATCTTACATATGCAACAGGATCCAGATTCTTCATCTTGTCCATTACGATCTCGCCGATGGCACGGGATGGAATCTCCTTCTGTTCCATATTGAAGACTTCAGTCTCAACAGCATCAACTATCTTGGTTATCTGCTCAGCACTTACAGGCCTCTTGTGACAGGCTCTGAATACACCGGCTTCAATCTTGGCACGGTCATAGGGCTCACGGACATCACCCTTCTTGATTACGATCAGCGGTATTGTCTCAACCTTCTCGTAAGTGGTAAAACGCTTTCCGCAGGAATCGCAAACCCTTCTCCTTCTGATGGAAGTATTCTCGTCAGCAGGCCTGGAATCAATTACTCTGGTGTCGTCTTTACCGCAAAAAGGGCATTTCATAACTTATCCTCCAATTTGTATGATGATATGTCCACAATATACTGTATAAACTAAATGTCACTCCACAAATAATTGTATCATTGTTTTTCGTTTTTTTCTATACAATATTGGATTAAAATACAACAAAAAAGCCCTCTGCGTATAATGCAGAGAGCCTTGAAAATCAAAATTATTATTTTCTCTGTAAGAAATCCGGAATCTTAAGGGATCTTGGCTCTACGGAAGAAGTAACCGTAGGTCTTGAGATTCCGCCAAGAGGTCTTGTGGCTGATGAAGTAGCGGGCTGATCAGCTGCAGGTGTGCCAAGAGTCATGATCTTGGGCTCAGCTGCTGTTGTTGCAGTTGCCGCACTGGGTGTAACCACCTGCTGAATAGGTGTAACATTGGTTGCTGCTGTAGCTGCAGGAGCAGGTGCAGTAGCCGCTGTTGCAGGAGCAGGCTTGGACTGAGGTGCAACATTTGCTCTGTCATCAATACCTGTAGCAATAACAGTGATTGTACAGGAATCAGTCTTGTTCTCATCATACATAGCGCCGAAGATGATGTTTACATCATTGCCGGCAAGCTGACGAACATACTCGGATGCATCGGATGCATCTGTAAGAGTGATATCGCCGGAGATGTTAATGATAACATTGGAAGCCCCGTTGATCTTGGTCTCAAGAAGAGGACTCTCAACTGCCATCTTAACTGCGTCTGTAGCCTTGTCATCGCCCTTGCCGCTTCCGATACCGATATGAGCAATGCCTCTGTCCTTCATAACTGTCTGAACATCAGCAAAGTCAAGGTTGATAACCGCAGGTACATTGATAAGGTCTGTGATTCCCTGAACTGCCTGCTGAAGAACCTCATCGGCCTTCTTGAGGGCATCGGGCATTGTTGTACGTCTGTCAACTATCTGGAGAAGCTTATCATTCGGGATAACAATAAGCGTATCTACGTTTGCCTTGATATTCTGGATTCCCAGCATAGCGTTCTGCATACGAACGCGGGCTTCGAAACTGAAAGGCTTTGTAACAACGCCTACAGTAAGGATTCCCATCTCTTTGGCCAGTTTGGCAACGATAGGAGCAGCACCGGTTCCTGTTCCGCCGCCCATACCACAGGTAACGAAAACCATATCCGCTCCCTTAAGGGCTGCAGATATCTCTTCCGCACTCTCTTCAGCTGCCTTCTGTCCGATTTCAGGCTTAGCACCGGCTCCGAGGCCCTTTGTAAGCTTCTCACCGATCTGTAAGAGCTTGGGCGCTTTGCAGAGCTGAAGTGCCTGTTTATCAGTATTTATACCGATGAATTCAACACCGGTAATATTTTCGTCCACCATTCTATTTACAGCATTATTACCTGCACCACCGACCCCGACTACGATGATTTTGCATGCAGATTCAGCATCGTTCTTGATTTCCAGCAAAACTACTCCTCCTTCACATACCTCATAAACTCCTTTACCTATGATACGATTTTTTTCTTTAATTATCAACACGTTTTTTTTATAAAATTTTCATCAGTTTACTGACAATTCAATGACTTTTTTCCTCAAACGTGACGTTTTTCGTATCGATGTCGAAGTCCTTCATTTCAAGGATTCCGCTCTTTCCTTCCAGGTTCGGAAGGATGTATCGGAGCTGTATTATTTTTTCATCAATGTAGTCTTCTGTCCCCAGTGAAACCTCTATATCACCGAAGTACAGATACACATTGTAATCACTGTCAAAAAATATCCTGTCGGCATCTAGTTCGTACTTGTCCATGAGCTGGGTGATATCCAGGATCTCCTCAAACACGTTCTCATTGTCTATGGGGAGCTTCTCATGCATGATGATGTAGTCAAAGCTAAGCCCCATAACCTCGGGAACATTATCCGAGGGTTCCAGAGAGCTCTCAACCACGATTCCTTCCCTGTCAAAGTACATATATCTTCCCAGATACGAAAGATAACCGGCTATAGCCTTCTCATAGACGTTGATCCTCACGGTATCCGGCGACAGAATGTCCACATCCATCTTCTCGATAAAGGGAATGTTATCGATGCTCTTATCCCTGTACTTAAAGGACAGATAGAGGGAATTGCGGCTGAGCTTATCAGACAGCACCATATCCACAATCTCTTTGTCCTCATAATGAGTATTGCCGGTAACATATATGTTCTTGATCTCATACTTGTCACTTATACGGCCGATGACAACAGCCGCAATAACAAGAAGCAGGATCAGCGTCCCGAATATGATATACAGGCTCTTATGGAGGAAAAGAGATCTGCCAAAACCATTAAAGGGATGAAAATCCTTAAGCCTCTCCCCAATTCCCGGACTGTACTCCGAGTATTCTCTTTTTCTTACTCTCCTTCTACGCTTTGCCATGTCCGATTATTCCCTGCCGATATTTCTGGCCACATTCAGGGCAATACCCACTTCCGCCAGCTGGATCACCACCGCCGATCCTCCGTAACTGATGAAAGGAAGAGTGATACCGGTGTTGGGAATGGTATTGGTAACCACGGCGATATTCAGGATGACCTGAATGGCGATGTGTCCCATAACACCTATTACAAGAAGCGCCCCGAACAGATCGGGCGAATTATTGGCCGCTATCAAAAGTCTCCAGATCAGAAGAAGGAACATCAGCATGACGGCTATAGCGCCGAAAAGCCCCAGTTCTTCACAGATTATGGAAAAGATCATGTCGTTCTGGGCCTCAGGAATGAATCCCATCTTCTGCATGCTCTCACCAAGGCCTTTTCCGAATACTCCGCCGGAGCCTATGGCGTACAAAGCCTGCAGCGTCTGGAATCCCTTGCCGCTGGCATGAGCCTTGGGATCAAGCCATGCAAGAACTCGCTCAAAACGATAGTTCATTCCGCTGGTCTGCTCGGAATTGGCAATTATAGCCACCAGAGCCGCGGCAAATCCAAGCACTGCCACAGCAAATATAATATATCTCTTATAACCGGGAGTTGAAACAAACAGCATCAGTATGGCAATTCCCATGATGATAACCGCAGAGCTTAAGTTCCTTGTCAAAAGATATACCATGCCCGCCAAGATCATAGGGAATCCCAGAGTCATCCCAAAGCCCCTTAATGTCATAAGGTTCTTTCTTACCTTGATGATCATGGTAGCGGTAAAGATAATTGTGGCCACCTTTGCAGCCTCCGCAGGCTGAATGGACACGCCCATGAAAATAAGCCATCTCTTGGCTCCGTTGATGGTCTTTCCGAAGGGAATGATCAGAATAAGAAGTATCGCTGAGATAATGTAAATAGGGAGCGCCAGTCTTTCAAGAAATCTGTAAGGGAAATAGGACATCAGAACCATACCCACCAATCCCGCCAGTGTCATTACAAGCTGATGCTTGAAATAATAGGCAGAATCGCCGAAATCAAGGTTCGCCTCATAAGAGCTGGTGGAATAAAGCATTATCAGCCCAAATGCAAGCAAAAACAGAATGATGAAGATCATACTGTAATCGATATAAGATTCCCTCTTAAACAGTTTACTTTTCAAGTTTGTTTACGTACTCCTTAAATCTCTTTCCCCTAATCTCATAATTAGGGAACATATCCCAGCTTGCACATGCCGGAGAAAGAAGCACCGCCTCTCCCTCTTTTGCTGTTTCAGTGCAGAATTCCAAAGCTTCTTCAAAGCTGTCTTTGAACACGTAGTCGGTAAAGCCGTGCTTTTTGGCGCACTCTGCTATCTTTTTCCTGGTCTGTCCTATGAGGACAAGAAGCTTTACCTTGCCGCCGAAGTTCTCAATCCATTCATCGTACTCGCTGCCCTTGTCATAACCGCCGCCGATAAGGATCGTAGGCTTGCTCATGGCCTTGATACCCTGAATGGCCGCATCGGGATTCGTGCCCTTGGAATCGTTGTAATAATCAACGCCTTTTTTTGTGGCAACAAACTCAATTCTGTGCTCAACTGCTTTGAAATCACGTATAACACTTATTATTGTTGACAGCGGAACGCCCATAGCCATGGACATTGCAATGGCTGCCATAACATTTTCAACGTTGCAAAGTCCCACCAGATTCATATCATGGATATTCATTATAGGCATGGGAGTGCCGTGGTTGCCCATGACAATCTCCTCTCCCTCAAGGTAGAATCCGTCCTCAAGCTTCTCCTGAGTCGAGAAATATACCACTCTTGCGGGGCATCTGGAACCGAAATCCCTCGTATAGCTGTTGTCATAATTAAGGACACAGGTGTCCTCTTTTGTTTCATTACAGGTGATATTTTCCTTCATGGAAGCATAGCACTCCATGGTGTGATGCCTGTTGAGATGATCCGGAGTGATATTCAGGATCGCCGATACGTTTGCATGGAAATTTTCAACTGCCTCAAGCTGGAATGAGCTGATCTCTCCGACAGTTACCGTCTCATCAGTCATATCGGGAGCACTCTCGGCAAAAGAGACACCGATATTCCCCACAACATATACCGAAGAAAAATGGGCTTTCATGATCTCTCCCACCAGAGTTGTAGTGGTTGTCTTGCCGTTGGTACCGGTGATGGCCACCATTCTTCCCTTCGAGAAATTATAGGCCAGCTCTATCTCGCTCCAGATGGGGATATTTCTTTCTTTGATACGCAGAATTGTAGGTGAATCCAAAGGCACGGCAGGACTTGGTACCGTAAGAAATATCTCGTCAAGAACAGCATCGGGAAGTTCTCCCACAATGATGGCTGTGGACTGTCTGTCCTCCTCATGAAGCTTTTTTCTGATATCTTCCTCGGTGACCTTCGTGTTCTCCTCAAGCATAACAGGGATTGCTCCCACTCTGTTAAGAAGCTGTACAGAACCCACGCCTGACAGTCCCGATCCGATAACAAGTACTTTTTTTCCTTTAAGATCTCTCTTCATATCCTTGTACCTTCTTTAAATAATCAGATGATATTTTATGTATTACAGCATAGCCAGATATGCCACCAGTGCCAAAAGCACAGTAACTGTGGTGAACACATTGACAACTCTTGTCTCTGACCAGCCGCCTTTTTCAAAATGATGATGAATTGGAGCCATTCTGAAGATTCTTTTACCATGTGTTATTTTAAAATATGAAACCTGCATGATAACCGAAATAACTTCCAAAGCATAGATAAAGCCAACAATGGCGATAAAGATGGGCATCTGCATAACATATGCTATTCCGGTAACAAACCCGCCGATAGCAAGTGATCCGGTATCACCCATCATTACCTTACCGGGGTAAACGTTGTAAACCAGGTAGCCAAGAAGCGCTCCTGCCATAGCTGCAGACATAACCTGCGCTCCGCTTGCGCCGTAGTGAATACCCGCTATTGCAAAAAATGCAGCAACCACAGCGGTAACAGATGCACAAAGTCCATCCACTCCGTCAGTAAAATTGGTGCCATTGGCAGTTCCAAGGGCAATGAAAAACAGTATCGGTATATTCCAGAATCCGAAATCCAGCATGATGTCCGTAAATGGAACTCTCATAGCCAGAGAAATGTCCGTAAAATTCTCAACATAAAGAGCAAATATAACTGTTACAACAAACTGAGCCAGAATCTTCTGCCAGGCTCTGAGTCCCAGATTGTGCTTTCTTACTACCTTAATATAGTCGTCCAGGAATCCTATTATTCCGAATCCTATGGTCAAAAGAAGCACCGGTATAACTTCCTTGTGAGATGCGCCGTAAAACACACCTATCACTACAAAAGGAATAAGGAAGATAAATCCGCCCATGGTGGGTGTTCCGGTCTTTTTCTGATGGGACTCAAGTCCCTCTTCTCTCTCGGTCTGCCTTGCCTTGAGCTTTCTTAACATTTCAATGACCTTGGGGCCGATAATTACAGCGATAAAAAACGAAACCAGAACCGGAATCAGAATCCTAAAAAGATAATCATTCATTGCTTTAAGCTCTCCATCCTAAATACGCCTGCTTTTAAGGCTCGGAATCTTCAGTACCTGCGCCGAAATCAGGCAATGTGTCTCCTCCGAATTCATACCCGCTTGTGGGGTCGATCGGATTACCTGTATTCGGGTCAATATAATACCCCGTTGAAGGGTCTACGTCAAATGTCTCCCAGATGGATGAAGCATCTTCCTGCGGCTGGCTTGGATCAACCGTACCGTCTGGGTTTTCGCCTTCCTGCGCGTTTTCTTCACCTTCTGCGGATTCGCCTTCCGCTCCTTCTTCCGTCCCGTCTCCCTCTTCGCCTTCTGCAGTTTCTGCTTCAGGCACCTCAGGTGTCACCATTTTCTCATGAAGCTCTGCAAGTTCCTGCTGCTCTTTTTCGGAAAGCTCTTCTGTCATGGGAATATTGAGATAAGGAAGAGCCTCAGTGAGGACCGCCCTTACAATCCTTGTAGCAAACTTCGCATCATCCTGATACTGCGTATTGGGTCTGTCTACCACAACATAGATGGCAATCTGAGGATTTACCGAAGGAGCGTATCCCATGAAAGAAACCACATACTGCTTGTTGCCACGGGGAAGGGTCTGGGCTGTTCCCGTCTTGCCGCCGATCATGTAGCCTGCAGGACGCGCTGTCTTACCGGTTCCCTCTTCTCCTGCTACAACTCTGTTGCAGTACTGGATTATCTTGTCAGAGGTGCTCTGCGATACTGTCTGTCTCAGAATTCTGGGTTCTATATTTTTAATCGTAGATCCGCTGCTGGAAACGATTCTTTTTACAATATGAGGTTCGTAGTAGTATCCGCCGTTGATAAGTGAACTGAAACTGGTGATCATCTCGATCATATCAACGTTGAAGCCCTGGCCAAAAGAGTTTGTGGCAAGGTCCGAAGATGTCATGGCATCGGCACTGTAAGTAAGGCCTTCTGTTCTGGCTTCTCCCGCAAGGTCTATGTTGGTCTTAAGTCCGAACCCAAAGTCCTTCTGGAACTTGGTGAAGGTGCTTACACCTGTAGCCTGCGCAATATGCATCATAGCGACGTTACAGGAGATTTCGATTCCTCTTTCTACGGAAACATATCCGTCACCGTATCTGTTATGGCATCTGATGGTCCATCCGCCGACTTCAAGGCTTCCCTTACAGTCGTATACTTCATTACCGGTGATTGAGCCGCTCTCAAGGCCTGTTGCAACCGTGAAAGGCTTTGCGACAGATCCGGGCTCATAGGTATCACTTATGCAGAAATTCCTCCAAAGAGCGTTGTAATTCTGATACAGTTGCTCATCAGAGAAGCTCTCAAGCATCTCTTCCGTAATATACACGCCGGAATCCAGTTCGGATTCTCCCTTAACCTTCTTGCCGTTCTCATCAACAGCAGGCATTCCGATAAGTTTTGAAGGGTCTCTTGGATTATTCAGATCAAAATTCGGATAACTTGCCATGGCCAGGATCTCGCCGGTGTGTATATCCATCATGATACAGCCTACGTTATTGGCCGCATTTCCCCAGCGGAATGCATTGGCGTAGGTGTCGTTGAACTCCTGAAGGTGCTTTTCAACTATGTTCTGAAGGTTGCCGTCGATGGTGGTAACAATACTGTCTCCATCCTCGGCAGGGATTGTGGTCCTCTCCAGATTGGAATCCTCATCAAGGTATCCGTACTCTCTTCCGGCAGATCCCGAAAGAGTGTTATTGTAATATTCCTCGAGTCCGTACATACCTGCATTATCGTTGGAGGTAAAGCCAACAACATCACAGGCAAGGGAGCCGTTGGGATACTTTCTTATATAACTCGACTCAAACCATACGCCCTGAATATTGGCATCATAACCATCCATTCCGGGTGTTATCATATCCTGAAAGTTCTTGATCTCATCATAAGGAAGCTTCTTGGCCAGCACATAGTACTGGGATGTGGGATGGTCACTTAAATATGATCTGATCTCTCCCTGGTCAAGTCCGAACTCTTTTACCAGAGCTGTTATAGTGGGTTCAAGGAACTTCTCGTCTCTTAAAAGAAGCTTCGCGTCCAGGATAACATTGTATACCTTCTCGCTGTAGGCCAGAATCGTTCCGTTGGCATCCAGTATCTCTCCCCTTCTGAAGGGCAGAGTTGTGGAATCATACTGCTGCTGGGACAGAACCTGCCTCTCATACTCTTCTCCGTTATTTCTGGTGATAAGGATAAGTCTGACCCCTAACCCAACGAAAGCCAGTAGTACCAATACAAACAGCACTACCAGCTTTTTTCTCATCCATTTTACAAATTTGATTTCATTACTGACTTTTCGTTGTTTCATTTATACACTTACACTTCCTTGGCCGCAATTTAAGGTTTCATTCTCATTTGCCACCGGATTCAGGAATGGGAGCCAGCTGCCTTACATAGTCATTGCCGCCCTCGTCTGAATAAGTGATTATCTGCCCTTCGGAAGCATAGGTCATACCGTACTCCTGGATAGCAATCCGCTTTATCTCATCCAGATCCACATTTCCATTGGCTCTATTATACGCCTCATCATTGTCCTGTTTCAAATTATTCAGCCTGCTCTCAAGCTCGGCCACATATTTAACGCTGTTCTTAATCTCCGACTGCAAAGAGATATACCATGCCAAAGTTCCAAGCATCAGTACCAGTGCCAATGTCAGGAACAAAAGGTATCCAAGGCTCATGTGATGTCTTCTGCCCCTGTGCTCGGTTTCGTGAACACGGACAGGTCTCTCAACATGCTTCTTATTCGGTTTTCTTACAGTCGTACCGCGAATATATTCACTTGCCATGTTCACGCCTCCTTTCATTTGCCCTGTTAAAAAAGTGTTCTGACGAGTCCTAAAATTTTCTTAAGACTGTGCCTTTTCAAACACCCTCAGCTTGGCGCTCTGTGATCTCTTATTTTCTGTAAGTTCCTCGGGCCCCGGAAGTATCGGCTTTCTTGTTATAACCTTGCCCTTTGAAACATTCCCGCATACGCACACCGGAAAATCCGGCGGACAGGTGCAGGGATTCTCATTTCTTTTGAAATTAGTCTTGGTTATCCTGTCTTCCAGTGAATGGAAGGTTATAACACACAGCCTTCCTCCCGGATTAAGGAAATCTATAAATCCATCCAGAGAATTCTGAAGTACATCCAGTTCTCTGTTCAGCGCTATCCTGATGGCCTGATAGGTTCTCTTGGAGGGGTGTCCTCCCTTCTCCCTCATCCTGGCCGGGATCGCCGCCTTTATGATATCGTTGAGCTGCCCGGTGGTCTCAATGGGGGCTTTTGCTCTCTCAATGCAAATATGCTTGGCAATATTCTTGGCGAATTTATCCTCGCCGTAATCCCTTATAATATGAAACAACTCAGTTTCAGAGTAGTCATTCACTATATCTCTGGCGGTCAGAGTCTGCCTCCTGTCCATTCTCATGTCCAGAGGAACATCTTCCTTGTAGGTGAATCCTCTCTCAGCGTTGTCAAGCTGGAATGAAGAAACTCCAAGGTCCAAAAGAATACCGTCAACGCCCTTTACTCCAAGTTCTCTCAGCCTTGTTACTGCATTCTCATAGTTATCACGAATGACAGTGACTCTGTCTTCAAAGGGTTGCAAACGCTTCGTTGCGGCAGCTATGGCGTCCTCATCCTGATCCGTCCCGTACAGATGGCCTCCAGCCGTCAGTTTCTCTGCAATGTGAAAAGAGTGACCGGCTCCGCCAAGGGTTCCGTCAAGATATATTCCGTCAGGTTTGATATTCAGATTGTCCAGGCACTCGTCAAGGAGTACCGAATAGTGTTTGAATTCCATATCACAAGCTAAGTCCGTACTCACTCATCTTGGCAGCAATACCGTTAATGTCATCAAAGGTGCTGGCCTTCTCCCACTCAGGCTTGCTCCAGATCTCGGCTCTGTTGCCGACGCCGGCAACCACGGCCTCTTTCTCGATCCTGGCGTATTCCAAAAGAGTGGATGGGATAAGTATTCTGCCCTGTTTGTCAAGCTCCGCATCAGTGGCTCCGGCAAGGAAGAAGCGGCTAAGCATTCTGGCTTCGGGCTTATCCATCGGCAGTGACTGGAGCTTCTCTTCGAATTTCTCCCATTCATCCTGGGCAAACACGAAAAGACATCCGTCAAACCCCTTGGTTACCACAAAATTGTCACCAAGAAGATCGCGGAATTTAGTAGGAATTATGAGCCTTCCCTTCGCGTCGAGGGAATGGCTGTATTCGCCCTTGAAAAACGCTCCCACTTTTCTACCACTCTCAACCACTTTTTGCCACTTTTTACCACTTGAGTTCATTATAAAGTAAAAAATCAGCCTTAACAAGGTATAAATGTGATATTTCCATGAAATTAATCTAAAGCGAGCTTAATTTTTCACAAAAAATAGCCTATCTGGTGGTTGTGTTTTTTCTCATCCACTAGATAGGCTAAAAATTCTGTAAAATATTTTTTTAAATTTTTTTCGTACAATCCGGTAAGTTGATCTTATCGAAGGCTGCTTTTTTATCCCGGAAGACATCAGATCTGTATTATGATTTGAAAAGTGTGGCAAGGATTCCTCTTCCAAGGCTAGCTCCCAGGTTTCCTCCAAGGGTCTTTCCAAACTTTCCGAACTTACCGCCGACAGTCTTTCCGACTTCGCGGCCAACAGTTCCCACAACTGAGTTTCCGATAGTCTTGGCTGTCTGTTTCTTTTTGCGCTCAGCGGCGGCTTTTTCCTTCTCGGCTGCCTTAGCTGCGGCTGCCTCCTCTTTCTCTTTTGCCTTACGCTCTGCTTCCTCGGCCTTGAGCTTCTCTGCCGCCTCCGCATCAGCTATGCCCTTCCTTAAGAGGAACTCGTAAGCTGACTCGGGATCGTGGGGCTCAAAGTACTTGCCGTAAAGGTCGCTATTATTGATCTCGCGGCTTCTTGTGGAAGCGTCGATGCCTCCCATAAAGGACTGAGGAGGAAGGATCTTCACTCTCTCACAAACTGTAGGTGTTCCGGTCTCATCCAGGAATGAGCAGATAGCCTCTCCTGTTCCCAGCTCCTGGATAACGTCCGCAGTCTTGAATGCGGGATTCTCTCTGAAGGAGTCAGCTGCTGCCTTTACGGCCTTCATATCTGAAGGAGTGTAGGCGTGGAGCGCGTGCTGGATCTTGTTGCCCAGCTGTGCAAGAACGCCGTCGGGAATATCTCTGGGGTTCTGGGTTACAAAGTAGATACCTACGCCCTTGGATCTGATGAGCTTAACAACCTGCTCGATCTTGTCCATAAGGTGCTTGGGAGTATCCTTGAACAGAAGGTGAGCTTCATCAAAGAAGAATACCATCTTGGGTTTCTCGGGGTCTCCCACCTCAGGCAGTGTCTCGAAGAGCTCAGACATCATCCAAAGAAGGAAGGTTGCATACAGGGTTCCGTTATTGATAAGGCTTGTGGAATCCAGAATGTTGATCATTCCGTTGCCGTTTGAATCAGTCTTGAACCAGTCATGGATATCAAGGGCGGGCTCAAAGAAGAACTTGTCCGCTCCTGCCATTTCAAGAGATACAATGGATCTTACAATAGCTGCCACCGATACAGGGCTGATATTGCCGTACTCAGCGGCGTAATCATTCTTGTTCTCGGACATGTGGTTCAAAAGCGCCTTGAGATCCTTGGTATCAACAAGCAGAAGCTCCTGATCATCGGCTATCTTAAAAGCGATTGTGAGGATATCTCTCTGAAGATCGTTAAGTCCCAGAATCCTTGCAAGAAGAAGCGGTCCCATCTCGGAAACCGTGGTACGAAGCGGGATTCCCTGCTCTCCAAACACATCCCAGAAAGTAGCGGGATATTTCTTGTACTCAAATCCTGCCTCTGCAAGGCCAAACTTCTGGATACGCTTCTGCATATCTTCGCTGTCTGCGCCTTCCCTGACCATTCCGGAAAGGTCACCCTTTACGTCTGCAAGGAATACCGGCACGCCCATGTCACTGAAAGACTCGGCAAGAACCTTAAGTGTTATGGTCTTACCTGTTCCGGTGGCACCTGCAATGAGGCCGTGGCGATTAGCCATTTTGGGCAAAAGAAATATATTCTCACCCTCAAGATTGTTAGCTACCCATATCTTACCGTCTCTTAACATATGTATCCTCCCAACTGTTATTCTCTTTTCATGGCGCAAAAACGCCCTGCAACAAGTATACCACAGTTACAGGGCGAAGTATTTGATATTTGTTTATTTATCGTCTTTAAATCAGCGCGTTTTCACTGTCTGTCCGGAAACATACCGGGGTCATTTTTCAAAGTATGCCAGGGCAATGGCTCCGGGCCCGGCATAGGTACCGATGGTTGCGCCGACTTCTGCATACTTTAGCTTATATTCGTAGCCTTCATAGAGGAACTTTGAATCCTCCACGTATTTCATAAGCATCTTATCATCAAATCCTGTGTATCCAAGGCAGGCGGGCTTATCCATATCTATGCCGCCTGTGCTCTTTACGAATTCAGTCAGCATGTTGTGACTGTTCTTTGATCCTCTTGCCTTACCGATGATCTTTACAACCCCCTCTTCGATAGTAAGGACAGGTTTTATCATCAGTACGTTTCCCGCAAAAGCTGCTGCGGAGGAAATCCTGCCACCGAGTTTAAGGTACTCAAGGGTATCAAATACCGCTATAACGTGAGCTTTTTTCATCTCTTCCGAGATTTGAGCCACTATTTCTTTTGCCGAAAGACCTTTATCGCGAAGCTGAACCGCTCTCTCAACAATAATGAACTGAGAAATGCAAAACTGCTTAGTGTCGATCACGAAGACCTTATCTTCATAATCCTGTGCTGCAATGCATGCGCTCTGATAAGAACCTGAAACCCCTGACGAAAGTGTAAAGCATATAAGGTCATCACCTGCATCAACAGCCTTCTTGTACTCCTGCTCGTAATCGAAGGGCGAGATCTGGCTGGTCTTGGGTATTACATCAGTTTCCACCAGCTTGCTGTAAAAGTCTCTGGGCTTCAGAGTAACCCCGTCAAGAAACTCCTCATCACCGAATCTTACTTTCAGAGGAAGCACAGTTATCCCCCACTCTACAGCCCTCTCCTGAGATATATCACTTGCTGAATCCGTTAGTATTCTCACTCCCATTTTCATTCCTCCACAGATACTGTTTTTGCGGTTTTTAGTTTCCGCAATTATACTAAAATATGCTACTTGTCATTCGTTTTGGAAATCCAGTTTCCAAAACTTAGCAAGTAGCATACCATATTATGTGTCGTATATATATGGAAGATTATCCAAAAATTCAGAGGGCACCCTATGCATAATTATACAAATTACCCACGGGGAAAGTCATCGTG
>JAILFT010000167.1 GCA_024697425.1 Butyrivibrio sp.
TGACGCATGCCACCAGAGCAACGATGGCAACAATGGATGAGATCTTCCATCTTAGCTTAACGCTCTTCATGTTCTTAAAAAGTTTCCTGTCAAAAAAGTTTGCAAGGGGATTGATAACATACGCGATAACTATCCCCACAAGGACAGGTTTTAAGAAAGAAAAGAACTTGCCCAGACTGCCGAAAATATCTCCCAGATGCATGAGTATCATCAGCAGTATCACTGCAGAACACGTAGCGATAGTATAGGACACCCATTTTTTCTTTAACCACTTGCTGTTTAGCTTCATCTTGCCATTTCCTTCCTCTCATCCGAATTCATTAAATTTCCTTGGCTTCCTAAGTTGCCTGGTGCTCTTCTTTTTGACTTTTTCCCGCACTCTCTTCTGGTGGTGGTCATCATAAAGAACCTTCACCGCAGGATGGAAAAACCTGTTTATAAAAGCACCTATAAGGAATATATAAATACAAAAATACAGCCATACCATCATAATCAGTGGTGTGGCAATACTGCCGTAAATTGAAAAATAGCTTGTTGAATTGACATAAACAGAAAACAGCCAGGAAAAGATATACCATACAACTGCCGAGAATACTGCTCCCGGAAGCTGATAGATAAAGGTCATCTTGGCACTTGGCACAAAAGTATAGATAAGCGCAAAAGCAAAACCTGCGAGAAGTATCACAACTATAAATTTAAAATACGCCGAAAGAGAAACAACGAACATGATCTTGGGGAAATGGCTGACTGCCACACTCCTTACAACCCGCTCAAATACCATGATAGCCAGCATGGCAACAAGGATCACGATCATGGCTATAGTATACAGTGCTGCGATAAACCGCAGATGGAAATAGTTTCTTCGCTCCGGAACATCGTAGATAGCATTAAGTCCCCTTATTATGGACATCATGCCAAGAGCGCCGGACCAGATAGTGGCCAGGGCCGATACCGAAAATACAGTAACGGACCTGTCATATGTTTCCTCAATAAGCCTTAAGATGATATCATTGGCAAAATCCGGTGTTATCTGCAAAAGAGCTCGCGAAAGATCTGCCTCCGACACCGATGTATAGGGGATCATCGAGGAAATAAGAATAAGAAGGGGAACAAGGGAAATAATAAAGAAATACGCACAGCTGCCCGCAAAAGCCGCTATATTCTTTTTTTGCATCTTCGCAGCAAAATCTTTGGCCAGTTCAAAAAGCTGTGCCCTTATATCCATACGCATTCCCTTCTTATTGCCATACGCGGAAAAAGCAGCCACCGCGATGACTGCTTTTACATTCTTTGAAATTCCCAAAATGCCGGTTCCTGTTATTTGACTCCTAGCTAACGCCAGGTGGGTTACCGCAACCTGGTCTCCTGTCTTCCTCTCCCGTAGCTGGTCTGCGTATACGCAGGGCCGAAGGCGTGACATTCAAGCAGGTAATGTAAGAGTCCCGTTTAAAGTAATGTAGGTTCAAATTACACAGGAGTTGTCGAGCATTTCAGGAGAACTGACTTACGCAGTTCCTTATATCTTTATTATAGTCAAATGCCTTATTTTTTCAAGCATCTGCACTTAATTTAAGATACTTTTTACATATTTTATTACAGCGCACGGGTGGCTTCCTTAAGCCATTCAAGCACCTTTTCATCGCTGATGTACGGGCTTATCTTCTCATAGACAAGGGCGTGATATTCATTGAGATTCTCAACGTCCTCCGAGGTCATATATGCTGTGTCAATGGCCTCAAGATCTATAGGTGCATAGGTCAGATGCGCGAAGTGAAGGAATCTTCCGTACTCGTTCTCCTGTCCCGCTACCACCTCAAGAATGTTCTCAATCCTTATTCCGTGGCTGCCCTGAATATATACACCGGGCTCGTCGGATACGATCATTCCGGGCAAAAGAGCTGCCTCATCAGCCCCGGCTGCAAATCTCCATCTTATGTTCTGAGGTCCTTCGTGCACATTCAGTATATAGCCGATTCCGTGTCCTGTTCCGTGCTTATAGTCGATGCCCATATTCCAGAGGGGTCCTCTTGCCAGTATATCAACGTTCTTGCCGCTGCAGCCCTCAAGGAAGTTTGCCTTTGAGAGACGAAGCATTCCGGCAACGGTAGCTGTGTAGTGGCGCTTTATTTCGTCGGATATCTCTCCCACAACCATGGTCCTTGTTACGTCTGTGGTGCCTCCCATGTAGGTTCCGCCGGAATCCACAAGAAGCAGTCCCCGCGCCTTAACCTCTGCGCAGTTATCCTCGGTTGCCTCGTAATGCGCCATTGCAGCATTGGCATTATACGCACTTATAGTGGGAAAAGACAGCTCGATAAAGCCGGGAAGCTCTGCACGCATGCTGTCAAGCTTCATGGCTGCCGAATACTCAGTCATGGGAATCTTGCCCACATTGGTCTTAACCCAGTATATGAACTCGGTAAGCTTCGCGCTGTCCCTTACATATACTTCTCTGATATTCTTAAGCTCTGTCTCATTCTTGCAGGCCTTAAGGATTTCAGTGGGATCCTTCTCATTCTTAAGTTTTCTGTCGCTGTCCTTTGCAAGCTGCTTAAGAACTCTGTAGGTCAAAAAGTTGGTGTTTCTCTTATCAAAGAGGATATCCCCCTCAGGTTTGATCTCTTTTACGAAGGAAACCAGCTCATGATAATCGCAAAGCTTTATCCCGTTGCTGTCGCAGTAGTTCTTAACTTCAGCCGTTATCTCTTTTGACTGGGCAAAAAGGACGAAGTCCGTCATGGTAATGTAGGCGTAGCAAAGAGCTACGGGATTACATTCAACATCGTTGCCGCGAAGGTTTGTGAGCCACATGATATCATCAAGCTTGCTTAAGAGATAATGCTGCGCGCCGTACTCCTTCATTCTGCTTCTTACAAGCTCAAGCTTCTGCTTAAAGCTCTGTCCGCACAGCTCATCGGAAAGCACATACATATCGTGGCAGGGAAGTTCTGGTCTATCTGTCCAGACCGCCTCAGCCAGATCCTTATCAATCTTAAGAGTAACGCCGTTTTCCGCAAGGGCCTTCTCATATTTCTCGCCAATGCCGGCTGCAAGGACTCTTCCGTCAAATCCCAGAACCTGTCCCGCTTTCATATTGCTCTTGAGATACTCCTCGATGGTGGGAACTCCCGCTTCCATCATCCTGAAAAGAGTCACTCCCGTACCTGCAAGCTGATTCTCAGCCTGAATGAAGTATCTTCCGTCGGTCCAAAGGCCGGCCTCATCGGCGCTTACCACCAGCGTTCCGTTGGATCCGTCAAATCCGCAGAAGTACTCCCTTACCTTAAAAAAGTCTGCCGAATACTCCGAATTATGAAAGTCCGAAGTAGGCATCAAATAGTAATCTATCCCCTCCGCCTTCATCACTTCACGAAGCTTCGAAATACGTTCTCTAATCACTCTATTTTCCTGTTTCATATCGCTAACTCCTTACTGACATTTATCCATCGCCAATGATTGTACCACAAAACCCACCCTCATTGCTGCCTCATTTTCTCACTTACCATTCACAGATTTCACATCCTCCCCCGGCGCCGGGGAAGACTTGCAAGGTGTGAATGGTAAAGCGCAAGGATGATGACGCATTGCACATAGGTGGTACTGTTGCTATAATTAAGGGGCGTATGCGTATGTTGCATATATCTAACAAAGATTAAGGAAAAAGGAGAAATAAATTATGGAAGAAAGAGATATTCTGAAACTTATTGATCACACACAGCTTCAGCCCAATGCTACATGGGAAGATATTGTGTCACTTTGCGATGAGGCAGTTAAGTATGGTACTGCTACTGTTTGTATTCCTCCCACATATCTTAAGAGGACTCATGATAAGTACGGTGATAATTTGAAGCTTTGCACAGTTATCGGATTCCCTCTTGGATACAGCTGCGCTGAGTCTAAGGTTGTTGAGGCAAAGGAAGCCATCAAGGACGGCGCTTCAGAGATTGACACTGTTGTTAATGTAAGTGATGTGAAGAACCACAGATATGACGAAGTTAAGAAAGAGCTTGAGATGATAAGACAGGCCTGCGGCGACAAGCTTCTTAAGGTTATCATCGAGACCTGCTACCTCACTGAGGAGGAGAAGATCGAGCTCTGCAAGATCGTTACAGAAGTTAAGGCTGATTATATCAAGACATCTACAGGCTTCGGTACTGCAGGCGCTACTCTTGAGGACATTGAGCTCTTCAAGAAGCACATCGGTCCCGACGTTAAGATCAAGGCAGCCGGCGGAATCCGCACCATCGAGGATGCTATGGCCTATGCAGAGGCAGGCTGCAGCAGAATCGGTTCTTCCAAGGTTGCGCCTCAGATCGCAGCCAAGTACGGCCTTTGATCCAAAGCCGCTAATTAAATTGGAAAGGTATGAAATGATGAAAGCAACTTTTTCACCATATTTAAAAAGTATTGCACCGGGGATAAAAGAATTTATAAATGAGCTCTCTGCTCATTACGACTATGTAAGTGTTCTGTCAACCGACTCCAGAGGTTTCCAGCTGACAGTCTCTCAGAGGGTTAAAGCCATTGCCGGCACTACCCTCACCACCGAGAAGGGCAATGTGGTAAGAGTTTACAAGGACGGTCTCTACAGTGAGTACTCCTTCAACCTCTTTGATCCTTCAAAGGCAAAAGAGACAGCTGCAAAAGCCAGGAAGATCCTGGATGCTCAGCTTGATGTTTTAAACGAAACGGGATCTAACGTTTACTGGACCGGCAAGCTGGACGATACACCTCAGGAACTGTTTGTTGAGATGGATACCACCGATCTTCCGGAAGAAGCAGATCTTTCAGCTCTCGTTGACAAGCTCCAGAAGTTCAGCGACGAAGGCGTCTCTTCTTCCGATGAGATCTTTGACTGTAACATAAGGGCAGCTTCAACCCATATCTGTAAGATGTTCCTGACATCAAACAGGGATCTCAGACAGAGCTACGTAATCTCTGAGGGTGCTGTTACAGCTGTTGGAGCAAGAGGGGAAAAGAGCTCCTACGGCTACAGCGGAATTTCCGACAGAGAAGGTCCTGCCCTCTTTGACAGGATGGGTGAAGTTGTAGAAAAATCCTGTAAGAATCTGTCTGACGCCCTTGGCGCCGAGAGCATAGTTCCCGGCGAGTATGACGTCATTACTTCTCCCGAGGTTTCCGGCCTTATCGCCCACGAAGCCTTCGGACACGGCGTTGAGATGGATATGTTCGTAAAAAGACGTGCTCTTGGTGCCGAATATATCGGTCAGCGTGTAGGTTCAGATCTGGTTACCATGCACGAGGGAGCAAACTGCGTAAGAGACGTTGCAAGCTATGCCTTTGATGATGAGGGAACTCTTGCCGGAGATGTCATCGAAATCGAAAAGGGTATCCTCAAAACAGGTGTATGCGACGCCCTCTCTGCTCTTCGCTTAAGCTGCAACCCTACAGGCAACGGCAAGCGCCAGAATTTTGAGCATAAAGCCTACACCAGAATGACCAACACCATGTTTGATAAAGGTACTTCAACCGTCGAGGAAATGATTGCTTCCGTAAAGTACGGATATCTTCTCTCCGGCATGGATTCCGGTATGGAAGATCCCAAGCACTGGGGCATCCAGTGTATCCTCTCAAGAGGCTATGAAATTGTAGACGGCAAGCTTACCGGCAAGGTTGTTTCCCCTGTTGTTATGACAGGCTATGTTCCGGATCTACTTAATTCTATCTCCATGGCAAGTGGTGACTACGAATCCTTCGGAACCGGTTACTGCGGTAAAGGTTACAAGGAATACGTAAAAACCTCAGATGGCGGCCCTTACCTTAAGGCCAGAGCCATACTGGGCTGATACTTAATATAACCACATCACTTAATCGGAGGAAATTATGACAGACAAAATCTTGGAATTATTAAGACAGTCCGGTGCCGACGCCTTTGAAGTTACCGACAAGGTCACAGAAGGCTGGGAGTTCTACTTTATCGGACACAAGCTTGATCAGAACAGAGCCAAAGAAGTTGAGCATATAGAAGTTACTGTTTACAAAAAGTCGGAAGACGGCAAATTCCTTGGAAGTGCTTCCGATGAGGTGGCCCCCACCTCAACCGATGAGGAAGCAAAGAAGATCATTTCCGATCTGTGCCAGAGAGCCACCTATGTAAAAAATCCTTACTTTAAGCTCAACAAGGAAAACATAACCGTAGAAAACAAGGACTACGACATTGAAAAGACAGCCAGGGATTACATCGAAGTTATGCAGCAGATTCCAGAGACTTCCACGGAGTACATAAACTCCTACGAGATCTTTGCAGAGAAAACCACACGCCGCTATGTCAACTCAGAGGGCATCGATGTAACAACCACCTACCCTTCTTCAATGCTGGAAGTAATATTAAATGCCAGAAACGATGAGCACGAGATTGAGCTCTATCGTATGTATAAGGCAGGTTCCTGTGACAAAGACAGCATCCTCAAGGAGATAACCGACTCTCTTAAATTCGGAAAGGACAAGCTTATCGCAAAGCCCACTCCCAACCTTGATAAGACAACGGTACTCTTCTCCACCAAGGATCCCATAACAGAGATTGTGACTTATCTTTGTAACAAGACTCATGCCTCTGTTAAATACAAGGGCTACTCCAACTGGGAGATTGGAAAAGAAATCGTGGATGGAGTTTTGGGTGACAAATTCACCGTAAGAGGTGTCAAAGAGCTCCCCAATTCCTCCAACAACACTCCTGTTGATTCGGAGGGTGCTCCTGTTTGCGACATGTATTTTCTTAAGGATAACGTTCCACAGAACTATTGGGGAAATGTACAGTTCAGATATTACCTTGGCGTCAAGGACGGCTGCATCATCGGCAACTACTGCGCCGAAGGCGGAAGCACACCCGAAGCTGAGCTTCGAAAAGGCAACTACCTTGAGCCTGTGGAGTTCTCAGACTTCTCCATCAGCCTCATCGAAGGCACCTTTGCTGCAGAGATCCGTCTTGCTTACCTTCATGACGGTGACACCGTAACCCCGGTAAGCGGAGGTTCCGTAACAGGTGATCTGGGCGAGCTTCTTAAGAACGTTAAACTCTCCAAAGAGCAGAAACAGTACAATAACTTCCTTGTACCTTCTGTAATAAAAATGGAAAACGTAACAGTTGCCGGATTAGAGTAAAAAAATCCCGTCATCACAAGTGATGACGGGGTATTTTTTATTTGCGGTCGTCCATTTTCTCGTATTCCTTACGGGGTTCGATAGCCATATAGGCGGGACGAATGATCTTGCCGTTATTGGCCAGCTCTTCCATTCTGTGAGCGCTCCAGCCCACGATCCTGGCCATTGCAAAGATTGTGGGATAAAGCTCTTCCGGAAGATCCAGCATTTTGTAAACAAATCCTGAGTAGAAATCCACGTTGGCGGAAACACCCTTGTACATGGTTCTCTCTCCGCTGATGATCATAGGTGCAAGACGCTCCACCATCTGATAGAGATGAAGTTCATCTTCCATGCCCTTCTCCGCAGCAAGTTTCTCAACAAAACTCTTTAAGATAACAGCTCTCGGATCCGACTTGGAATAAATGGCATGTCCGATACCATAGATAAGACCGGCCTTGTCAAAGGCTTCCTTGTTAAGGATCTTTCTTAGGTAATTCTCTACCTCTGTCTCATTGGTCCAGTCGCTTACGTGCTCCTCGATATCGTCAAACATATGAACAACCTTGATATTGGCTCCGCCGTGACGGGGACCCTTGAGGGATCCGATGGCAGCTGCAATAACCGAATAGGTATCGGTCATACTGGAGCTGACAACGTGAGTTGTAAAGGATGAATTGTTACCACCGCCGTGCTCCATATGAAGAACAAGGCAGATATCAAGAAGTTTGGCCTCAAGCTCCGTGTACTGACTGTCGGGACGAAGAAGATAAAGAATGGTCTCCGCAGTTGACAGTTCCTCCCTCGGAGGATGGATAAAGAGTGAGTTTCCTTCATGATAGTGGTTGTAAGCCTGATACCCGTATATGGAAAGGAGCGGGAAAAGACTTATCAGCTGAAGGGACTGCCGAAGAACATTGGGCAGAGTCACATCATCAGCCAGATCATCGTAGGAGTAAAGTGTAAGAACGCTTCTTGCAAGAGTATTCATCATGTCGCGGCTTGGAGCCTTCATGATAATGTCTCGCACAAAACTTGTGGGAAGACTTCTGTAAAAGCCAAGAAGCTTCTCGAACTCAAACAGCTCTTTTCCCGTGGGGAGCTTATCGAACAAAAGAAGATATGCACATTCCTCAAAGGCAAATCTGTTCTCCTCTTCCGCTGCCCTGATAAGATCCTTTACGTCGTAACCTCTGAAATAAATTTCACCGTCGGCGGGAACTTCCTTTCCGTCAACAACCTTTTTGGCAATAATCTCGGATATTCTTGTAAGTCCGGTGAGAACGCCCTTACCGTTAAGGTCACGAAGACCTCTTTTTACATCATATTTAAGGAAGAGTTCATTCTCTATAAGATCTGCTTCTTCCGAAAGCTTTGCAAGTTCCACGATCTCGGGTGTGTTTTCTGAGTAAATATTTTTACCGTAATCCATACGCACCTCCAAACAAAACTTATTCTGAATTATACCTTAAGAAAATCCTTAACTGCCTTCTCCATCTGTGTCTTATCAACCACGGTTTTATGACGGATCTCGGCATTCCTTATGGATTCTACTGCCTCAGGGATTGCTACTCCCGAGATTTCCGAGAGCTTATCCGCAAGAGCAAAGTCATCGCTGTTATCATCCCCATGACCCAACGCGTTCATGACGCTTCTGGTGAACTTATAGGGGCTTGCTGTGGAGGCAATGACAGTAACAGTCTTGTCTCCTGTTTTCTTTACATACTTGCCGTAAACGGATGCGGCAACAGCGGTATGTGTATCTATAAGATAACCTGTCTTGTTAAAGAGATCCGATATTGTGGCAAAGGTCTCCTCTTCTGTGGCAAATCCGCCATAGAAGTCGGTGAGCTTACTTCTCATCTCATCTGTGATCTCATATCTGCCCTCTTTGGTAAGCTTCTCCATATATGCTGCATCTGCCTCGGCACTGTTGCCGGCGATGTGATAGATCAGCCTCTCAAGGTTGGAAGAGATCAGAATATCCATGGAAGGTGAGCTGGTGAGCACAAAATCACGGTTTCTGTCGTACTCTCCCGACTGGAAGAAATCAAAGAGAACCTTGTTGGAATTGGATGCGCAAATAAGTTTTGCGATAGGCACACCCATATTCTTGGCATAATATGCAGCAAGGATATTTCCGAAGTTACCTGTGGGAACCACTACATTTATGGGATCTCCCTCAGCTATCCTGCCCTCCTTAAGGAGTTTCGCATAGGAATAAACATAGTAAACAATCTGAGGAACCAGTCTTCCGATGTTGATGGAATTGGCGGATGAGAACTGGAAGCCCTTGGAATCCAGAAGTTCTTTAAGCGCCGGATCTGTGAAGATCTTCTTAACACCTGTCTGAGCGTCATCGAAGTTGCCCTCAATACCGATAACGCAGGTATTGTCACCCTTCTGGGTAACCATCTGCTGTTCCTGGATGGGGCTTACGCCATGTTTCGGGTAAAAGACAATGATCCTGGTGCCGGGAACATCGGCAAAACCTGCCAGTGCAGCCTTCCCTGTATCACCGCTGGTGGCGGTAAGGATAACGATCTCATTCTTAACATTGTTCTTCTTAGCTGCAGTGGTCATAAGATAAGGCAGGATTGAAAGTGCCATATCCTTGAAGGCAATGGTAGCTCCGTGATAGAGCTCTAAGTAATATGCCCCGCCTGCCTCGGAAAGAGGCGCTATCTCTTCTGTATCAAACTTGGAATCATATGCATGAGAAATGCAATATTTGAGTTCATCTTCTGTATAGTCGGTAAGAAGCAGCTTCATAACCTCATAAGCTGTTTCCTGGTATGTGAGAGCTGAAATCTCACGAAGTGTCTTTTCTAATTTGGGAATGGAATCGGGAACGTAAAGTCCACCGTCGGGAGCCAGTCCCCGCAATATTGCCTCTGACGCACGAATACGCCCTTTATCTCCTCTGGTGCTTGAATACAAGATTTCTTTCATTATTCTCCTCCATTTTGACACATGGCAAATGCTTCATGATAGAATAAAAGCATAGTCACATGGGCTTATTGCAATTCAGTATACCATAATACAGCTCGTTTTGGGGGAAAAATGAATCAAAAAAAAGTAATTGGTGTGTATACTACGGCATTAAAGGACGGAACTCCGTCCTACAGGGCTTCCATCACCTACAGCGGCAAGCACATTGCCCTGGGAAGCTACGATAATATCGGCAAAGCTTCAAAGGCTTATAAAGAAGCAGCGAAGATCCTTGCCGACAGTTCTTTTTCCGTGGAATCCTATAAGAGCAGCATGTCACTGTCCTTCGACAAGGTTGTTACCCTGGTGAACTTCAGGGACAAGGGCATGTATATCTCCACACCCATTTACCTTGAAAAGAAATATTTCCTTTATTATCTGTCCCCTTCAAAGCCTCTTAAATTCGATATTGAAGACCTTTTCTACTACTCCTCCCACAAGATAATGCAGCGCGGGTCCCATCTGTTTGTGGCGGATTACGGAAGTCAGGTCTCTATACTTCAGCGCTACGGCATCAAGAGCTACGCTGTTGAAGGAAGAGATTACCGCTTTGCCAACGACGACCCAACAGATCTTCGCTATGAGAATATCATTATCCTCAACAGATACCGGGGTGTTCGTCAGTACGCCGAGAAGGGCTTTCTTAAGTACAAGGCCGTGATCCACATAAAGAGCAACTACGTTGTAGGCAGCTACAACACTGAAGCCGAGGCGGCCATCGCCTACAACAAAGCCGCTGATATTCTGATAAAAAACGGAATCAGCAAGAATTTCCAGCTGAACTATGTGGAGGACCTTTCCGCCTCCCAGTATGCTGACATTTATATGAAGCTTAAGATATCGCCGAAAATCTACGAACTGAGGTGAAAAAGGTGTATACTTAAGGCATAAATATGCATCAATCTGAAACCGAGGATATGTCAATGAACAGCGATAAACAGAGCTTAAAAGAAATGCTTGAAAGAGATGCGGTTCGCCTTGTGGTAGTACTTCTGGCCGCATTTCTCATGGCTATGAATATCAACTCCTTCGTTAACGCAGGAGGTCTTTATCCCGGCGGAGCTACAGGACTTACCATTATCATTCAGCGTATCGCCCTTAAATACTTCGGCTTTAACCTTCCCTATACTCCCGTAAATATCCTGATGAATGCATTTCCCGTCTATATGGGATTCAGATTCATAGGCAAGAAATTCACCAGTTTCTCGCTTATCATGGTTCTTGCCTGCGGTTTCTTTGTCGACCTTCTTCCCAGCTACCCTGTTACCTATGATCCGCTTCTGGTGGCTGTTTTCGGCGGTATAGTAAACGCCGTTGCCATCACCATGTGCCTTAAGGTTGATGCCACCAGCGGAGGAACCGACTTCATTTCCATCTATTTATCCCAGAAAAAAGGAATAGATGCCTTCCCCTATATCCTTGGAGGCAACATCGTGATCCTGGGCATTGCGGGTCACCTCTTTGGTTGGGATAAAGCTCTCTATTCCATGATCTTCCAGTATGTATCCACGCAGGCCCTGCACGTTCTTTACAGGACCTATCAGCAGAGAACTCTTTTCATCATCACCGACATGCCCGACAGGATATGCTCAATGATCTACGCAACCTGCGGCCACGGCGCGACCCTGATTGACGGTGAAGGCTCTTTTGCCCACAGAAACAAGAAGATCGTCTACTCCATTGTCAGCGCTGCGGATACCAGAAAGCTGATACCCAAGATCCGTGAGATTGATCCCGGCGCCTTCATCAATCAGATAAGAACTGAGGAGGTCATGGGTAACTTCTATACAAAACCCAGGGACTGATACTGCACTTTTCCTTAAGAATGCCGGTATAAAATTATAAAACGAAGGAGCATACCATATGAACGCTAATATATTATTGGGAATCCTTATCCCCTTTGTCGGCACTGCCGCAGGTTCCGCCGGCGTGCTGTTCATGAAACGAGAAATGAATTTTCTGGTCCAGCGTGCCCTCACAGGCTTTGCCAGCGGTGTAATGGTGGCGGCTTCCATCTGGAGCCTTCTGGTACCCGCCATGGAGCAGTCTTCCGATATGGGAAATCTTTCCTTTATACCTGCCGCTGTGGGTTTCTGGGGCGGTATTCTTTTCCTGCTGCTTCTGGATATGGTTATCCCCCATCTTCACATGAATGCTGAGGAGGCTGAAGGACCAAAGAGCAGTCTGAAGAAAACCACAATGATGCTGCTGGCTGTTACTCTTCATAACATCCCCGAAGGTATGGCTGTCGGCGTTGTCTTTGCCGGTATCATCGCAGGTTCTGCCATGATAACAACAGGCGGAGCTCTGGCCCTTGCCATCGGTATCGCTATCCAGAACTTCCCTGAGGGCGCCATTATCTCCATGCCCCTCCACGCCAACGGAAAAAGCCGGTTCAGAGCCTTTATTGATGGCGTTCTGTCCGGCGCAGTTGAGCCCATCGGGGCTTTTATCACTATTCTTTTTACAGGTTTCATCACTCCCGCAATGCCCTATCTTCTTTCCTTTGCAGCGGGAGCAATGATGTATGTTGTTGTTGAGGAGCTCATCCCCGAGATGTCAGAAGGCGAACATTCTAACATCGGAGTTATCATGTTCGCCCTTGGTTTTACTCTTATGATGGCCCTTGATGTGGCCCTTGGTTAAAGATTACTCTTTGCCGCTCCAGCAGTAGGTGCAAAGCTTGCAGGGCTCAAGGGGAATTGCCTCCACCATGTCATCGAGACGATGATAATGAAGGGACGTGAAATTAAGCTCCTTGCGGATCTCCTCAAGCATAGCCTCATACTGGGGTGAATCGGGATCGGTGTACTTTCTTACTGTTTCTTCATTGGGGGAAGGATATCCCTCAAGTCTTTCAATAACTCTCCTGGTTATCAGCTCCATCTCAGTGTTGGAACGGGAGAAATTAAGGTATTTACAGCCGTAGATAAGGGGCGGACAGGCAGGTCTTATATGGACTTCTCTTGCTCCGCTCTTATATAAAAACTCTGTGGTCTCCCTTAGCTGTGTTCCCCTTACAATTGAATCATCTATAAGAAGAAGGCTCTTGTTGTTGATCAGCTGGTTAACAGGAAGAAGCTTCATCTTGGCTATAAGGTCTCTGCGGGACTGCATTGTAGGCATAAAGGACCTGGGCCAGGTGGGTGTATATTTAACAAAAGGTCGTGAATAGGGAATTCCTGAAGTGTTTGAATATCCAATGGCATGAGCAACACCGGAATCAGGTACTCCGGCTACCATGTCAGGATGCAGGCCTCTTTGAAGATCGCGCTGAGCCAGCTTTCCGCCGCAGCCATATCTCATTTTCTCAACGCTTAGGCCTTCATAGGTAGATGCAGGGAATCCGTAGTAAATCCACAGGAAAGTACAGATTCTCATATCGTCAAAGGCGGGAGCAACTATCTCTACGCTCTCAGGGGTGATAAAAGCTATTTCTCCGGGACCGAGTTCCCTGTCGGATACATATCCCAGATTAAGGTAAGAAAAGCTCTCAAAGCAGACGCAGTAACCTTCGTCCTTATGTCCGATGGCCACGGGAGTTCTTCCCATTTTGTCCCTTGCGGCATAGATGCCTTCAGGTGTCATAAGAAGCAGGGACATGGAGCCCTTTATGATCTCCTGCGCATATCTTATTCCCTCTACAATGGTAACCTTCTGGTTGATGATAGAAGCTACCAGCTCAGTGGGATTGATATCTCCGCCGCTCATCTCCAGGAAATGGGAGCGGTTATCCGCAAAAAGCTTGTTGGTGATCTCCTCAATATTATTGATCTTACCAACAGTGGTGATGGCATAGGTGCCATGATGAGACCTTACGATAAGTGGCTGAGGCTCATAATCTGAAATACAGCCGATTCCAAGATGGCCCTCCATCTTCATCATGTCTTCTTCAAACTTGGGTCTGAAATACGATCTCTCGATATTGTGGATTGAACGATCAAACCCTTTCTTTTTGTCATAAACCGCGAGTCCGGCACGACGTGTGCCAAGATGAGAATGGTAATCGGTACCGTAAAACAGGTCAAATACCGCACTTTCTCTTGATGCTACCCCGAAAAATCCGCCCATACGAGTCCTCCAGATATTTATTAGAAATACAGTGTAAATCAATACGAAACCTATAATACCACATATTGGGCAACAAATTGTAAATAATTTTTTAAAAAAGTACTTGCATTA
>JAILFT010000213.1 GCA_024697425.1 Butyrivibrio sp.
AGACTGCGGAAGATACATAATTATGAAATACTTTTTGGAATATATTAAACAGACACTTCGGTTTGTGCTTAAACCCATGTCATTCCTTCCGGCGCTGATCATGATGTACGCCATATTCATGTTTTCGTCCCAGGAGGCGGGGGAGAGCAGCCAGCTTAGCTTTGACGTAGGTGTTACGGTGCTGAATATCGCCAACGACACCTTTGACAGGGGCTGGTCTTCTGAGCGTATAGCACAGATGTCTGAACAGGGACAGTACTATATCAGAAAAGCAGCGCATTTTACGGAGTACTTTCTGCTGGCGGTGAGCGTTGCATTTCCTCTCTATGTATACGGAGTAAGAGGATTTATGCTGGTCATCACAGCCGGGAGCTTTTGTATAGCCTACGCCTGTCTTGATGAGTATCATCAGTCCTTTGTGGCAGGAAGGTCTCCCGGCAAAAAAGACGTCATCATCGACAGCTGCGGAGTTATTCTGGGAGTTATAGTGACAAGGATTGTCGGATGGACAGGCCGCATGACTATCTTCAGGCCGCTGTCCAACAGCAGGAAGAACAGCCGAGGCGATGGCCGCGTATAAAGTATAGCAGGAACAGACGCGGATAAAGAGCGAAAGAGCAGCAAGGATAAGGAGCGCACCTGAGGGCGGGGGGCTGGACCTGAGACGCAGACATATATCACGATAACGGGTTGGAGATTATAAGGGAAAAGGTAATTTGGGGTTATGCTTAAAGTTTTTTTGGCGGAGGACGAATTTGTCGTTCGCGAGGGGATCAAGAACAACATCGACTGGAGTGCTCACGGCTACAACTTCTGCGGCGAGGCGGGAGACGGGGAACTGGCTTATTCCATGATCCGAAAGGAAATGCCGGATATCGTGATCACTGACATCAAGATGCCTTTTATGGATGGGCTTACTCTGAGCCGCATGATCAAGGCAGAATTTCCGGAAATCGAAATAATACTCCTCACAGGTTATGAGGACTTTGAATATGCAAAGGAGGCCATCAAGATCGGTGTGGCGTCCTATCTTTCCAAACCCATCAGCGGAGACAGCCTTCTTAAGGAAATCGGCGTTGTTGCAAGGAAGATCGAAGAGAGAAAGCAGGAGCAGGAGATTGCCCGCAAGTACCGTGAGGACATGAAGGAACGCACGGAGCTTGAGAGGCAGGATTTCTTCCAGAGCCTTGTCACCGGAGACAGAACCCTTCCTTATCTTCTGGAGAAGGGAAAAGAGCTGTCGGTTGACCTGTCAGCCCTTCGCTACAACATAGTCATCTTAAAGGTCTGGTCCTTGAAGCATGAAGCTGACGAGTTCTCCGGAAGTGTTCTTAAGGTGCAGGAAGGAATAGCAGACATCGCAGCAAAGCATGGGGCAGAGCTCTTCGAACTAAACCTTGAGGGCAATGCCATCCTTTTCAAGGGCGACGGTGAAATGGCTGTAGCTGACAATATTAAGAGCTGTATAGAGGAGCTTAGACAGCTCTTTTCCGAATATCCCAATATAAGATATTTCGGAGGCGTGGGTCAGAGTGTAGAGAGAATAACCGATATTCCAACATCCTTTGAGTGGGCCAGCAGGGCATTTGCTCACCAGTATCTGTCTTCGGACAGCGATTTTCTCTTTGGCTCCGAGGAGGGGCTTCATTCCCAGAAGGAGAACGTTATCCTTTCGGAGATCGACCCAAGGCACATAGACAGAAGGCTGGTAAAAGAGTTCCTTAGAAGGGGCGAGCCCTCTGAGGTGGAGTTTTTCCTTGATGAGTTTCTTGAAGGAATGGGCAAAAATGCCATCAGATCCACCATGCTTCGGCAGTACATTTCCATGGACATATATTTCTGCGTGGCAGATTTCATAGAGAACGATCTTGGACTTTCAAGGGCCGACACCCAGGCAAGGATCCCTGCAGCGGAGCTTCTTGCTGACGAGAAGAATACCTACGACTATCTGGTGGACCTTATCAGTACGGCAGTGGATCTTCGTCAGGAGAATTCCCGGGGAAGATACCGCGATGTGGTATCTCAGGTCATAGCCTATATCGACGCCCATTACAGCGAGGAGGATCTGTCCCTTAACACCCTTGCGGCCCATGTGAACTTCTCTCCGAATCACTTAAGTGCAGTATTCAGGCAGGCTACGGGGCAGACCTTTATCAAGTATCTTACGGACTACAGGCTTGATAAGGCAAAAGAGCTGCTTTTAACCACTTCAAAGAAGAGCAACGAGATAGGATTGCTGGTGGGGTACAAGGACCCCCACTATTTCTCATATCTTTTCAAAAAGACACAGGGTATGACCACAACACAGTACAGAGCCGGCTCGGCCGGGGAGGGAGCTGAATGAGCAGTCAGCGGGAGCTTGGAAAAAAGAATAAATCCCGTCTGGCAACCCAGATCAGAATCTCTTACCTGATACTTCTTTTGCCCAACATCGTGTTCATGGTCTACGCTTTCTACAACCTCTGGGTCACCAACGAGAGGTACAACGAGATGCTCAACTCCGTGGTGGTGGCTTCGGAATTCAGTCTTGATTTTAAGAATGACTTTGACTACGAGACCTATCTTCTGATCGTGGGAAATGTGTCTCCGGAGGAATCGGCTCTTCCGGGGCTTTTGAGTGATGCCCGCAAAGTCGTGGACGGCCTTAAGGACTACACGGATACCGAGGCCAACAAAAAGAGACTGGCCAGTGCGGAAAAGTACCTCAACAACCTTGAGGGCTACATTGACAACATCAAGGAGAACTTAAGCTACGACGATCGCTACGAGAACAACATGCAGATCTGGGAGAACGACGTTCAGATAGTGACGGCTCTTTTGCAGGAGACCATCAACGAATACATCTACTATGAGAACCGTCAGATCCAGAGTGCCCAGGCCAGAAGCAGGGAGCTCTACCTTGACACGGTTAAGATTTCCGTGGGGATCCTGGCGTTCATTGTAGTGGGAATCGTGGTGGTTTCGCTGATTGGACCGCTGTGGATAACCCGCCCTATCGAGGAGCAGGTTACCGCGGAGCAGAAACAGCTGCGAAAGGCTGAGTTTGAGCTTTTGCAGGCCCAGATAAATCCTCACTTTCTCTACAACACTCTGGATGCCATTGTGTGGTCCGCGGAGGCCGGCAACCAGAAACAGGTCGTGAAGATGGTGGGCTCCTTGTCGGAATTTTTCAGGACTTCTCTTAACAAGGGAAAAGAAATAGTGACTGTCCGGGAGGAACTGCAGCACGTAAGAAGTTACCTGGAGATACAGCAGATAAGATACCAGGATATTCTGAGCTATGAGATTGATGTTTCCGCGGACCTTCATAACTTCCTGATCCCCAAGATCACAATCCAGCCCTTGGTTGAAAATGCTCTCTATCACGGGATAAAGAACCGCCGAGGGGGAGGAAAGATCAGCGTCACCGGTGAGATTGGAGAAAATGATTACATCATAAGGGTTACCGATGACGGCATCGGAATGAATGAGGAGAGGCTGGCTCAGGTAAGAAGAGGACTTACGGATCAGGATCCCGATTCGGGTAAGATTTACGGCCTCTACAACGTTAATGAGAGAATCCGTCTTGAGTTTGGAGAAGAGTACGGAATAAGCATAGATTCTGCCTATGAGAAGGGAACCACTCTCACCATCCGTCTTCCTCAGAAGAAAATTTCAACCGAAATCGTAAAAAAATGAAACAAAATTAAAATCAGATAAAAAATTCAACTTTTTTCCATTGTTTATTTAATGGAGATTTTATGGTTTTCCTCTAGAATTGGTATTAGCAGGGAATTGTCCCTGCACCAAATTCCAAGGAGGAAAAATATCATGAAAAAAGTATTGGCAGTTCTTTTAGCATCTGCAATGACTCTTGGCCTCGTTGCTTGCGGCGGCGCTCAGCAGTCATCAGGCACAGCATCAGCTCCCACATCTGAGGGCGGACTTATCAAGGTTGGTATCATCAACAACGACCCTAACGAGTCCGGTTATCGTACAGCTAACGTTGCTGATCTTAAGGCAAAATTCACACAGGAAAACGGATACGACGCACAGTTCGCTTACAGCTTGAAGAACGACGAGCAGATCCAGGCAGCTCAGGGCTTCATTCAGGACGAAGTTGATTACCTTCTTCTTTCCGCAGCTGACACAGCAGGCTGGGATTCAGTTCTTCAGGACGCACAGGCAGCAGGCGTTAAGGTTATCCTTTTCGACCGTACAATCGATGCTGATCCTTCACTCTATGAGGCTTCAATCGTTTCCGATATGGCTAAAGAGGGACAGACAGCTGTTGACTGGCTTGCAGGCCAGAACCTCTCCGAGTACAACGTAATCCACATCCAGGGTGTTATGGGTTCAGCTGCTCAGCAGGGAAGATCCGGCGCTCTTGATACCAAGGTTGCTGCAGAGTCCAACTGGAACATCGTTGTTCAGCAGACAGCTGAGTGGAACGCAGAGAAGGCACAGCAGATCGTTCAGTCAGTTATCGACGCAGGCACACCTTTCAACGTAATCTATGCTGAGAACGACGATATGGCTAAGGGTGCTGTAGCAGCTCTTGACGCAGCAGGCATCTCACACGGTGTTGGCAAAGACGTTATCGTTATGGGCTTCGACTGCAACAAGTGGGCACTTGAAGAGCTCCTTGCTCAGAACTGGAACTATGACGGACAGTGCAATCCTTTCCAGGCAAGCTACATCGACGACATCATCAAGAAGCTTGAGAAGGGTGAGACACCTGAGAAGACCATCATCATGGACGAGAAGGGCTTCGACGCTACAACAATTACTCAGGATGATGTAGATAATTATGGGATTTGAGTGATATAGCAGACAGAAGTCATAATGACATGTGCTTGCACAAATGTCATTATGACCTCGGGATGCGAACATACATGAGGAAGTAGCACGGCAGTGCGGATTCCGAATGTATGTAGGATTGCGAGAGCGTAAGCGGAGCAATCCGTATATCACGATAACACGTATACTTACACTTACCAAGGAAGGCGCAGCGGCCGGTCTGCTGCGCCTTTTTTAAAAGAATTGAGAGGAACGCACTATGAGTGAAAATACAGTGCTGAAGATGCGCGGCATCGATAAGTCCTTCCCCGGTGTCCATGCCCTTCAGAATGTGGACTTCACCCTGAACAAGGGCGAGATCCATGCGCTGATGGGGGAAAACGGAGCGGGCAAATCAACGCTTATTAAGGTACTCACTGGTGTTTATTCCAAAGACGAAGGCACCATTGAAATGGAGGGCAAAGGGGAAGTCCAGATCCATTCACCGCAGGATGCCCAGAGAAACGGAATAAGCACGGTTTATCAGGAAATAACACTCTGCCCGAATCTTACGGTTGCAGAGAACATGTTCATCGGTCGAGGCGAAGAGAAGATCACCAACTGGAAAAAGATGAACGCAGATGCGGAAGTTCTTTTGAAGGAGCTGGATATTCCCGCCAGGGCAACCCAGCAGCTTTCCAACTGCTCCATCGCCGTTCAGCAGATGGTGGCCATCGCCAGGGCAGTGGATATGGACTGTAAGGTTCTTATCCTGGATGAGCCCACATCCTCGCTGGATGAGCAGGAGGTAGAAAAGCTCTTTGGTCTCATGAGAGATTTAAAGGCTAGAGGAGTAGGAGTCATATTTGTAACGCACTTCCTCGATCAGGTATACGAGGTGTGCGATAAGATCACTGTTCTTCGTGACGGACAGCTGGTCGGTGAATACGAGATCAAAGATCTTCCAAGGGTCCAGCTGGTTGCCAAGATGCTGGGTAAAGACATGGATGACCTTTCAGACATAAAAGGCGAGCACGAAAGCTATAAGGGCCAGGACGCAGGACAGGTTGTCTTTGAGGCAAAGGATCTGCAGTCGGATGCAGGCATAAAGCCCTTCGACTTCTACATCAAAAAGGGTGAGGTCAACGGCTTCACAGGACTTCTTGGATCGGGACGAAGCGAGTGCGTAAGAGCAATCTTCGGTGCAGACAGAGTCCTTGGAGGCAAGGTTAAGATCCACGGAAAAGAAGTTAAGATAGCAAAGCCTGTTGATGCCATGAAGAACGGTATCGCTTACCTTCCCGAAGACAGAAAGGTTGACGGAATCATAGGAGATCTGTCCGTAAGGGACAACATCATCCTTGCACTTCAGGTGCTTACCGGTTTCTTCAAACCCTTCAGCAAGGCCAAGGCAAATGCCTTTGCGGAGGAATATATCAAGAAGCTGAACATCAAGACAGCTTCAGCTGATACCCCCATCAAATCCCTTTCCGGCGGCAATCAGCAGAAGGTTATTCTTGCAAGATGGCTTCTTATGCATCCCGAATATCTGATCCTTGATGAGCCCACAAGAGGTATTGATGTGGGAACCAAGGTGGATATCCAGAAGCTGGTTCTGGAACTTGCTTCAGAGGGAATGAGCGTAACCTTCATTTCATCTGAGACGGATGAGATGCTCAGGACCTGCTCAAGACTTGTAGTAATGCGCGATAGAAAAGTTGTAGGGGAACTGTCAGGGGAAGACTTAACCCAGAACAAGATCATGAGCACTATCGCAGGAGGAGAATAAGGTATGACAGACATAAAAAAGAAATCTGAAGGGAGCTTTCTTAAGAAGCTAACCTCCAATCAGCTCTTTATACCGCTTGCAGCACTTATTCTTCTTGCGGTGATAAATCTGATAAACGATCCCGGGTTCTTCAAGATCACCTTGGGAACCAATAACGCAGGTTTCCCTGTTTTCTCGGGATACCTCATCACGATCCTGGATTACGGCTCAGAGCTGGGAATCCTGGCAATAGGAATGACACTGGTAACCGCGGCTTCAGGCGGACAGGATATTTCCGTAGGAGCAACAATCGCTATCGCAGGCTCTGCAATGCTTAGAGTTCTCTGCGGCGGAGATTCAAGACCCGAGACCATTCAGGCACCTATTATCGTGGCTTTCCTGGTGGCTTGTATCGTGGGAATGCTCTGCGGTGCCTTCAACGGAATGCTGGTTGCCATCTTCAAGATCCAGCCCATGATCGCCACACTGATCCTGTTTACGGCAGGAAGATCCATCGCAGCATGGATCAACAACAATGAACTTCCCATTGTGCCGGACCCCAAGTTCTCATACTTTGGAAGCTTTATACCGGGAATCCCGATTCCTACCACGGTGTTCATTGTTGCCATCTGTATTGTGGTGATCGCACTGGTACTTAAGTTCACAAACCTTGGACTTTACACACAGGCCGTTGGTATCAACGAGAGCTCCTCAAGGCTCAACGGTATCAATCCCACCTTCATCAAGTTCCTGGCTTTTGTTATCCTGGGACTTTGCGTTGCGGTAGCAGCTCTTATCAAGGTTAGCCGTCTTTCCACCATCAACTACTCGGTTATTGCAAAAGACATAGAGATGGACGCCATCCTTGCCGTAGCACTGGGAGGCAACGCACTTTCCGGCGGTAAGTTCAACATGTGGGCTTCAATCCTGGGAGCATATGTAATCCAGTTCCTTACCACAACTCTTTACAAGTTCAACGTTCAGTCCGATGCTCTTGCAGCATACAAGGCTGTGGTTGTTATCATTCTGGTTGTATTCTCTGCACCTACAGTAAGAGAGTATCTGGGCCAGCTGTTTAAGAAGCTGACTCCTGCAAGAAAGGAGGCGGCTTGATATGAAGGAGAACAAAAAGGGAAATATCTTCTCTAAGATGAACGACACAACCCTTCTTCTTACCATCACCATTGTCATCTTCTTTCTGATGTACATCGGTGCCATAGTTTTCCAGGGAGGCGGTTTCACGAAGCCTCAGATGTTCTTTAACATCCTTAACGCCAATGCGGCACTTATCATCACTGCTGTGGGAATGAGCATCGTTATGATCTCCGGCGGAATCGATATCTCAGTGGGCGGCGTTGTAGCACTGGTTTCCATGAGCTGTGCCGTTTACCTCGATTACAAGGGCGGCAGCATTTTCGGATCAATCCTCCTTGCCCTTGGCATCGGAGTTGCCTACGGACTCATTCAGGGATTTCTGGTTGCATATCTTGATATTCAGCCGTTCATTGTATCTTTGGCCGGTATGTTTTTTGCCCGTGGTATGACAACCATCGTTAATACAGCGCCCTTCAACGTAGCCGATGAAGAGTTCAACGCACTTAAGCTGACACGTATCAATGTTCCCTTCATGGGATCCGTGAACAAGAAAGGTGTATATGTTCCCGCCTATGTTGAAATTGGTGTTATTGTAGCCCTTATCATTGTGGTATTATTGTTTGTAGTACTGAGATGGACCAGGCTTGGAAGAAGCTTCTATGCAGTGGGCGGCAACAAGCAGAGCGCACTGATGATGGGTATCAATGTCCGCAGGACCAAGTTCCTGTCACACCTTATCTGCTCAACACTTGCAGGTATCGGCGGATACGTTTACTTCCTTCACGTTGGTTCCGGCTCAGCAAGCCATGCCATGGGTATGGAGATGAATGCCATTGCTTCCTCCATCATCGGCGGAACAATGCTGACAGGCGGTGTAGGTAACATCATCGGAACCCTGTTTGGTGTTCTTTCCCTTAGCACCATTCAGAACATTGTTGCATCCGCAGGTCTTGATCAGGCCTGGTGGACAGGTATCACCATCGCTGCAATGCTCTGCATCTTCCTCCTTATCCAGAGCGTAGTAATGGCTCAGAAAAAGAAAGCACTTAAGAGCTAAGGATACGGGTAAATGAAGAGTTTTTTGAAAAAGATTTCTGTCCTGCTCCTTGCAGCCGCACTACTTAGCGGCTGTGGGAGCAGGAATTCTGCACAGACTGCGGAAGATTTCATAGAAGAGAATGAAGAACAAGCCGACGATATCATTACCGTCGGCTTCTCTCAGTTGGGGGCGGAATCCGACTGGCGAAGCGCCAACACCGATTCCATGATGTCTGCCTTTACGGAGGATTCGGGGTACAACCTGATCTACAAGAACGGCCAGCAGAAGCAGGCCAATCAGATCACTGCGATCCGTACCTTCATCCAGCAGGAGGTGGACTATATCGTGCTGGCTCCCGCAACAGAGAGCGGCTGGGACACGGTGCTCTCCGAAGCCAGGGAGGCGGGAATCCCCGTAATATTGGTGGACAGACGTGTAAATGCCTCCGACAAGAATCTCTTTTCCTGCTGGGTGGGTTCTGACTTTGAGCTTGAAGGCAGGAAGGTCGCCGCATGGATCAAAGCCTTTACCGAGGCCAAAGACATAGCTCCCGAAGAACTGCACATCGTAAACATTCAGGGTAACCTTGGTTCCTCGGCCCAGATCGGCCGCACCAGAGGCCTTGCCAATGCCGCAAGAGAAAACGGTTGGGACCTTATGGCTGAGGTAAGCGGAGACTTTACCGAGACCAAAGGCCGTGAGACCATGGCAGCCCTTCTTAAGCGCTTTGACAACGTCAATGTTGTCTATTGCGAGAACGACAACATGGCCATCGGCGCCATCGATGCCCTTGAGAGCGCCGGCAAGACCGTGGGCTCGAACATAGCAAAAGGCGAGGTCATGGTAGTATCATTTGACGGAGTAAATGAAAAAGCGTTGGAATATGCCAGAGAAGGGAAAATATCCTGCATTGCGGAGTGCAATCCTTTGCACGGGCCCAGGGTAAGGGCTCTGATAGAGGCTCTTCGAAGCGGCGAATCGCCGCAGAAATTCAACTACGTTGACGAAAAGCTGTTCAGCTCGCTGAATGATGTTTCCGGCGTGATGATAGACGGAATGGAGTACAATGTGGAAAATCCCTGATGAATACGTGTGTATTGCCCATTAAAACGACTTGGAGAACAGTTCTCCAAGTCGTTTTTTATTGTGATACCGGGGTAAACTGTAAATGATCAAACACATTTATGTTTTTTAGTGAAATATTATTCTATTTGGAGTAATATTAGAATATGTGAGAAGGAGATATAAATGCGTGAGACGTTGAAAAAGTACGGGGGAGAAAAAAATTATACCAAGGCAATAGTATTCATCGGGCTTATTGCCGCAGGTACGCTGATCAATTATCTTGGCGCTACATTTGTCAGTGTAACGGGTATACCCGTGTATCTTGATGTGATCGGAACCATGGTGGCTTCGATGCTGGGAGGTTATCTTCCGGGTATTACCGTGGGACTTTTAGGACCTGCGATGAACACTCTTACATCTTCCGATCCCACTGCCATGTCCTATTCAATGCTGAATGTTCTGATAGCCATCATCACAGTGTTCTTAAGCGACAAGGGACAGCTGGAGAAGGCTCACGGAGTTATGACAGCCATAATCCTTGATGCTGCTGTGGGCGGTATCATCGGCGGCATAATAACCTGGTTCATCTACGGTGCGGAAGGTGAAGATGCTTCATCTGCACTGGTCCACGGGCTTCGGGCAAACATGGGGATGTCGGCCTTTGCAGCTGAACTTACCGGTGGCTTTTTCGTGGATGTGGCGGATAAGGCGATAAGTCTTTTCCTGGCCCTTACAATCGTCTATTTACTTCCCGTTAAATTCAGATCCATCTTTAAGATCCATGCCTGGAGGCAGGCACCTCTTTCCAGCGAGGTTTTAAAGAGCATAAGGAAAAAGAGAAGCAGGCAGTTGTCGCTTCGAATAAAGCTGGTGACACTTCTTACCTGCGCAGCCCTTATTATAGGTGTTTCGGCAATCTATATCTGTTATCTGATGTACTTTAATTCCACCGAGGATCACCATAAGATCTATGCCATGGGAACCGCTGAAATGGTGGCCGGAATGTTGGACGGCAACAGGATTGACGAGTATTTGAATGAGGGAGAGAGCAATCCGGATTATGTAACCGTTAAATCCAATCTGACAAAGATAAGAAATTCCGCGGCATTCACGGAGTATGTCTATGTATACAAGATACTTCCCGACGGATGCCACGTGGTATTTGATGTGGCAGGTGAAGACGGTGTCGTAAGCAGCCCCGGAGATGTGATAGAATTCGATGATTCTTTTTCCGAATATATAACAGTACTTCTGGCGGGAGGAAGAATTGACCCCATCATCACCGATGACACCTACGGATGGCTTCTTACAGTGTACGAGCCCATAGTAAACAGCGCAGGAGATGTAACGGCCTACGCAGGCGTTGATATCTCCATGGATTCTCTTCGTGCTGAGTCCAGAAGATATATTGTCAGGGTTATTTCCGCCTTTGTGGGAATCTTTGCACTTACTTTGGCCATCGGCCTTTACCTGGCGGAATATCATGTTATCCTACCTCTTAATACAATGGCCTATACCGCCTCGAAGTTCTCCGATCACAAGGAGGAAGCTCTTCAGGAGACCGCTGACGTGTTCAAGCATCTTCTTATCTATACCGGAGATGAGACGGAGAATCTATACAACGCCTTTACGGATATGACGGAAGAGAACCTGGAATATCTTAAGGATATCCAGAAGAAGAACCTGATGATCAACCAGATGCAGGACGCACTTATCCTTGTGCTTGCGGACATGGTTGAGAGCAGGGACCACAATACGGGAGACCACGTCAAGAAGACCGCTGAGTACGTCAAGATCATCATGGATGAAATGGTGAAAGAGGGACTTTATAAGGATGAGCTTACGGACAAGTTCAGGCACGATGTTTACAGATCTGCTCCTCTTCATGATATCGGCAAGATAAGCGTTTCGGACGTTATCCTCAATAAGAACGGCAAGCTCACTGACGAGGAGTTTGCTTCAATGAAGGGCCACACCACGGTTGGTGCACAGATCCTTGACAGGGTTATGGAGACGGTACCCGGTTACGATGAAGGATATCTCAATGAAGCAAGAACAATGGCTCTTTACCACCACGAGAAGTGGAACGGCACAGGATATCCCACAGGCTTAAGCGGAACCGATATTCCTCTTTCCGCCAGGATAATGGCTGTTGCGGATGTATTTGACGCCCTGGTTTCAGACCGAAGCTACAAGAAGGGCTTCTCCTTTGAAAAATCCATCGGCATCATCCAGGAGAGCCTCGGAACCCACTTCGATCCTCTGGTAGCCCAGGCATTCCTGAATGTTCAGGACAAGGCAAAGGAGATTATGAATGTGCATTACGGAGATCACTTGACATAAAGAAACAGAATTCTCATGAATTCAAAAAGGGACATTAGTGCTGTAGTATACAGTTCTAATGTCCCTCTTTTATTGCTGAAGAACAGATCAGCGGTATGTGTCCGCTGTGATATTATCAAGATCTGCGTCTTTGGTCTCTTTAACCTTAAGCAGCAGGATGATAAGGGAAAGAGCCATGAAGGGCAGGCAGATGATCATGAAAAGAATGTCCATGGGCATGAAGTTCTGACAGATGATAAACAGAGCCTGTCCCAGGAACATTCCGCCTCCTATGAGGACTGAAATGGTACCCATGACAGAGGAACGCATGCCTGAGGGTGACGACTCCGCGGGCATTGTCAGGATCAGTGTATCGGACATGGACCAAAGACCTCCGATGGAGCAGCCATAGGCTATGCCTGCAGCAATGGGGCCAAGACCCAGGCGGCAGGAGAGCACGAAGGCCAGAAGGCCGAAAATGGCAAGGCTCCCCAGGATGAGACAGACTTTTTTGCGGCCCAGCTTATCAGAGAAAAAGCCGCTTAAGATGGTGATAAGTCCGTTAAAGAAGGGATATATCACCAGTGCGGTGGCCACCATCTCTGTGGACATGGCTCCTTCCAGGACCGTTGCATAATATGAAGTGTAAAAGGTAGTTGCAAAGAATATAAAGCCTGCGATCAGGATCCAGCGAAGCTGCCTGTTGGTAAAGATGAACTTTATGGCCTTGAAAACACCGCCGTCTTCTGATGTGCCGGCAGCTTTGTCCTCTTTTTTCTTCTGTTCGCGCTCCTTACTGCTAAGAGACAGATAGCCGATACGCTGCTCCAGGAAGACGGGAGTTTCACGCATAAAGAAATAGGAAAGGCCTCCTATTACAAGAGCCGAAATTACAGGGATCAGATATACCATTCGCCAGCTTGAAGGCACGGTTTCCTTAAGAAACATCCTTGAGAAGACACCGATCAGGGAAACACTCACCAGTGCAATGCCCTTTGCAACAAAGCTGTAGGTAGCTCTCTTTTCCTTGGGCGCGGTCTCCATGATATAAAGAACCTGCATGTCATTTGGAGTAAAGAACATCATAAAGAGCATTCCCAGAATATACCAGACAACATTCTGAGCAGTCATTACGATGCACATTCCAAGGCCCATTCCGATGGTATTGAGCATGAGAAAGAGCTTGCGGCCGTATTTGTCAGAAAGTGCCTTGTAAAAAGGTGTTATAATAAGCAGAAAATTGGAAAAGACCTGGATGGGAGCCACTACGTTGAAGGCATTGGTGTACTCCTGTGAATTGACGTTTCTTGAAGTGATGTTAAAGAGATCGAACAGCACATAGGGCTGCATCGCCGAGTTCATGTTTGAAGTGATCTCATCTACTATATAAATGATGGTGAGCACTATCATAGCCAGTCCTATGTAATGGATAGGCTTCCTTCTTGCAGACTCCGCCTGCAGTTTTGCCAGCTGTCGCTGTTCCTTTTCATTGGTTGTCATTGCTTTCCCCTCCCCCGAATATCTTTTGACCGTAATATTATATCACAAAAAGATGTTGACAGTTCTTTTCCCATGTGTTATCTTATATCAGTATTTGAGAACAAAGCAGAGTATCCACTCTCACCCTGCGGCGACGCTGGCAGCGGTTAATATCTCTTCAAATCTTCCCCGTAAGGGATGGATTGATTGTGAGAAGATTTAGTGGATACATGCGTGTATCCACTTTTTTTCATGCACAGGCCCGTGCGATGAATGATTCCGGCAGCGCCGGACACGGACCGCGCAGCGAGTAGGGTGCGATTGCATCTTCCCTACTCGATCATTGTTTACGGAGGGTAAGGCAATTAGCGATTTATTCATTAACGATCAGATCAGAGCTAAGGAAGTTCGTGTGATTGGTCCGGAAGGTGACCAGCTCGGGGTTATGTCCATTCAGGACGCAAGGAAGATAGCAGAGGATGAGGGTGTGGATCTTGTTATGATCGCTCCCACAGCGAAGCCCCCTG
Organism: Butyrivibrio sp.; assembly: GCA_024697425.1. Taxonomy (GTDB): domain Bacteria; phylum Bacillota; class Clostridia; order Lachnospirales; family Lachnospiraceae; genus Butyrivibrio. Next base: position 14,054 of record JAILFT010000213.1, read on the forward strand.
TGTGCAGAGTTGTTGATTACGGCAAGTTCAAGTATGAGCAGCTGCGCAAGGAGAAGGAAGCCCGTAAGAAGCAGAAGACTGTTGAGATCAAGGAAATCAGACTTTCTCCCAACATCGATACCAACGATCTTAATACCAAGGTTAATGCGGCCAAGAAGTTCCTTGAGAAAGGCAACCGCGTTAAGATCACACTTCGTTTCCGTGGTCGTGAGATGGCTCACATGGGCGCAAGCGTACATATCCTTACGGATTTCGCCGATGCACTTTCAGATGTGGCCGTTGTTGAGAAGGCACCTAAGGTTGAGGGACGCAGTATGACAATGTTCCTTGCCGAGAAGAAAAACTGATCATTAGCCGTCTGGCTGAAGATAAATTATGATATAGGTTATTACAGAGCAATCCGTATATCATACAATGAAAACATTTATTTAACAGGAGGAACAAGCAATGCTGAAGATGAAGACAAAGAGAGCAGCTGCCAAGAGATTCAAGGTTACAGGCACAGGCAAGCTCATGAGAAACAAAGCGTATAAGCGCCACATTCTTACAAAGAAGTCCACAAAGAGAAAGAGAAATCTCAGACATGCCGGACTTGTTGACGCAACAAACGTTAAGACAATGAAGCAGATTCTGCCTTACGCTTAATTTCAATCAGGCAGAAACACAGTTCGGTAATTTGATTATTTTAGGAGGATTTTAAAATGGCAAGAGTAAAAGGCGCATTAAATGCCAAGAAGAAGCACAATAGAGTACTTAAGCTCGCTAAGGGCTACAGAGGAGCAAGATCAAAGCAGTACAGAGTTGCTAAGCAGTCTGTTATGAGAGCACTTACTTCTGCATTCGCAGGACGTAAGCAGAAGAAGAGGGATATGAGATCTCTCTGGATCACACGTATCAACGCTGCAGCTCGTATCAACGGCCTTTCATACAGCAACATGATGCACGGCCTTAAGCTTGCAGGTGTAGATATCAACCGCAAGATGCTTGCTGAGCTGGCTGTTAACGATCCCGACGGATTCAAGACACTTGCTGAGCTTGCAAAAGCTAAGATTGCATAATAATCGCGTAAACTAAAGTTGTAAAAATAGTTTCCGAGTAGTAAAATAAAGGAGTCTAAGGTAATACTTAGACTCCTATTTGTGTGCTTAAAATGTTTAAGATAAAGCGAGGACAAAAATATGGCTCTTGAAAAATTGCAGCCCAGAGAGGTATTTCATTATTTTGAGGAGATCTGCAGGATCCCTCATGGTTCAGGCAATCTTCAGAAGATAAGCGACTATCTTGTCTCTTTTGCCAAAGAGAGAAATCTTGAGGTTACTCAGGATGAGGAGCTCAATGTCATCATCAAAGCTCCCGGAACAGCAGGCTACGAGGACAAGGCCCCTGTGATCCTTCAGGGACACATGGATATGGTTGCGGTTTCCGACGGAACCACGGACATCGATATGAAGACCGACGGCCTTGATGTTACAACAGACGGAGAATATGTATGGGCCAACGGCACCAGCCTTGGCGGAGATGACGGAATCGCTGTGGCTTACAGCCTGGCTCTTCTTGATTCAAAGGACATCCCTCATCCGCCCCTTGAGGTGGTCATCACCACCAACGAGGAGACCGGAATGTTCGGTGCTGCAGCCATCGACCTTTCATCCCTTAAGGGAAAGACCATGATCAACCTGGACAACGAGGAAGAGGGCGTGTTCATCACAAGCTGCGCAGGCGGTGCAAGGATCTACTCACACCTTCCTGTTAAGAGAGAGTCTTTCACAGGAGTTAAGGTGCTTGTTGAGATTGGCGGATTAAAGGGCGGCCACTCAGGAGAGATGATTAAGTGCGGCAGAGGCAATGCCAACATTATTGCGGCCAGAGCGCTTCTTGAAGCTGCCGGGGTTGCTGATTTCAGGATCATTGATATTAAGGGCGGCGTTGCTGACAATGCCATTCCCGCTTCTGCAACAGCACAGGTAGTGGTTGCCAAGGATGACGTAGAGAAGTTTGCAGAAAGCGTTGCAAAGACCCTTGCAGCCGTAAAGGGCGAACTTGAGGTAAAAGATCCTGATGTGACAATAAAGGTTACTAAAGAGAGCGAGCAGGAGGCTCTTGCAATCTCCAAAGAGGACGGCAAAAAGGCCCTTGAGCTTATCACTGTTATGCCAGACGGAGTTCAGGCCATGAGCGCATCTGTAGAAGGTCTGGTTGAGACCTCCTTAAACCTCGGAGTTCTTACAACAAGTGAGGATGAGATTGTTCTTGAGCAGTCCGTAAGAAGCAGCGTTGAGTCTTCCAAGGATTATCTTCTTAAAAAACTGATTATCCTGGCAGAGAGCTTTGGGGCTACAACCAGTATCAGCGGCAAGTATCCCGGATGGAAGTTCAATCCGAATTCTTCTCTTCGCGAGCACATGGTTGAAGTTTACAGAAAAATGTACGGAAAAGATCCCAAGGTTGAGGCTATCCACGCAGGCCTTGAGTGTGGAATCCTAAGCGAGAAGATAGACGGTCTTGACTGCATTTCAATTGGCCCTGATATGCTGGATATCCACTCACCGAAAGAGAAACTTGCAGTTAAGTCAACAGCTAATGTTTGGGAGTATCTTAAAGAGGTTTTGAAATAATACCATTGGGGAATGGCATGAGGTTAATGGGAAACCAGGAGGGTTAAGAATGAATAATGTAAGACAGAGCATCATGGATGCGGTCATCAGGCAGTTCAACGAAAAGGGAATGAAGTTCACCATGGATGATGTTTCCAGGGAACTTCACATCAGCAAGAAGACCATTTACAAGGAGTTCAACGACAAGGACGAGCTCTTTTTGGCAACTGTGGATTACGGTTTTGCAGCTCTTAAGGAAAAAGAGGCTGAGATTCTGGCGGATGATTCCCTTGATATAGTGGAAAAGCTTTCCAGAGTGATCGTATGTCTCCCGGATAACTACAGAAACATTGATTTCAGAAAGATTTATCTGTTAAAGGACAAGTATCCTGCAATCTATGACAGGGTTGCCCAGTGGGTTGAGAGTGACTGGGATGCCACAGAGAAACTCATGAAGCAGGCTATAGATGAAGGTCACATTCGTAACATTCCCATCGAGGTGATCAAGCTTACCATAGAGGGTGCCATAGAGAAATTCCTCGGTACAGAGAACCTTTCAAAGACGGATCTTACTTACGAAGACTGCCTTAATTCAATGATAGATATCATCATCAATGGTATCAGGACAGACAAAAAGTGATGGAGGATGAGACATGATCTACTCAGACGGAAATATATTTCTTTTGCAGACCGCTAATGTTTCTTACATGTTCAGAAAGCTTGATTCCGGGCATCTTGAGCACCTTCATTTCGGAGGATCGCTCTTTTCCCGCGACAAGTATGAAAAGCTTAAGAGTGAGATAGATTTAGAGACAACGGACAAGGAACTTATAGATAACCTGGCGAAGGCTATAGCACCCAAGCACTGCTATGGCGGAGGCAATATGAACTGCTACTCCGATGAGCATTCGGAGGTGTTCCTTGAGCAGCTGGGACTTGAGATGTCCGGCTTTGGAAAGGGCGATATCAGAGATCCCATGGTGGAGCTTACTTATGCAGACGGCAGCAATACCGTGGATTTTCTTTTCTATGACTATGAGATCAGAAAGGGAAAAGAGCTGCTTAAGACCCTGCCCTCATCCTATGACGATACGGACAGTGCTCAGCAGCTGGTTGTAAGACTGGCCCACAGGGCGTACGGAACAAGGCTTGAACTTATCTATTCGGTTTTCCCGGACTGCGATGTCATCACAAGGAGCGCAGTTCTTTACAATGACAGTGACAGCGATGTGAAAGTTGAAAGGCTCCTTAGCACATCCGTTGATTTCTACGAGACAGGACTTAAGTTCACATCCTTCCACGGAAGATGGGCTTATGAGATGGGAAGATCCGAGATGATTTGCAAAGCAGGCAAGGCTGTCAGTGAGGAGCTGGCTGCAGGCGAATCCGGATCAAGGTCCAATCCTTTTGTTATTGTTAGCAGGGAGGATACTACTGAGGCTAGCGGCGAGTGTGTCGGCTTTAACCTTATCTACAGCGGCAATCACTATCAGGCACTTTCTTCCACGGGCTCTTTTAACAGCCGCTTTGTATCCGGCATTCAGCCCACAGGCTTTAGCTGGATCCTGAAAAAGGGAGAGAGCTTTGAGGCGCCTGAGGCAGTTATGGCCTTCTCTGAGAGCGGTTTTAACGGCATGAGCCGAAATATGCATGAGTTCGTAAGGAAGCATGTGGTGCGTGGAACCTGGAGAGACAAGGTTCGTCCCATCCTTATCAACAGCTGGGAGGCAAACTACTTTAACTTTACCCAGGGGTCACTTCTTAAACTTGCCAAGGAGGCCAGGGACTGCGGCATAGAGCTGTTTGTCATGGATGATGGCTGGTTTGGCGTGCGCAATGACGATCATCGCTCACTGGGCGACTGGTACGAGAACAAGAAGAAACTTCCCGGTGGATTAAAAGAGCTGGCTGATAAGATTGACGCCCTTGGCATGCTGTTCGGTGTATGGGTAGAGCCGGAGATGGTGAACGAGGACAGTGACCTTTACAGGGCGCATCCCGACTGGGCTGTGCAGATTCCCGGTCAGCCTCACTCCAAGGGCAGATTCCAGATGAACCTTGATCTCACAAGGACTGAGGTTCAGGACTATATCATAGATTCCATGAAGAAGGTCTTTTCCGCAGGTAAGATATCCTACGTTAAGTGGGATATGAACAGGATCTTCTCTGACAGATACTCAGCTTCTCTTGCGCCTGAGAAACAGGGAGAATTCCAGCACAGATATTACCTTGGACTTTACAGGATCATGAAGGAACTCACCGAGAGCTTCCCGGATATTCTCTTTGAGGGGTGCTCAGCAGGGGGCAACAGATTTGATCTTGGTATTCTTTCGTATTTTCCTCAGATCTGGGGAAGCGACGATACCGATGCTTTCTGCAGACTTGACATTCAGAGGGGCTACAGCTACGGCTATCCCGCAAGCACGGTTGGGGCTCATGTTTCGGCATGCCCTAACCATCAGACTCTCAATAATGTATCTCTTGAGACCAGGTTTGAGATTGCGGCAGCAGGCTGCTTTGGATATGAGCTGAATCTGTGCGACATGAACGATGGTGACAAGAAGATCATTGCCGACCAGGTGGAGTTTTACAAGAAGTGGAGAGATGTGTTCCAGTTCGGCGATTATTACAGACTTCCCGATGATGGATACATGATCGTCTCAAGAGACAGGAAAAGAGCCGTTGCCTTTGCTGTAGAGAGATATGCAAAGCCCAACAACGACTACAGATGTATTAAGGCGCAGGGCCTTGATGAGAGCAAGGTCTATAATGTTGCCAACAGGGTAGTGCCTCTTAGCGTCCTTGATTTCGGAAGCCTTGTTAATACCATGGCTCCCGTACATGTTAAGCAGGACGGCATAATACATCACATAATAGATAAGTTTACCAACTTTAACGGTGAGAAACAGCTTGAAGTTGCCACCGGTGCAGCACTGACAAGATGCGGCCTTGCACTTAATGCCTCCTTTGCAGGCACAGGCTACAACGGCGATGTTCGGATCATGAGGACCGGCGATACCAGGCTTTATCTGTTTGAAGAAGAATAAGTAATCAGAAAAATATAAAAAAGGGCGTTTGAATCCGGATTACTGCGATGTTGCAGTCCGGAGACAAATGCCCTTTTGATTTTAGAAACGTCCCTTCTGATACGGGGATAAAGTGTCTTTTTATCTTAAATATCAGTCACTGTAGCTTACATCCATGTTTGCGATTACCGAATACTCGGGATAAGCCTCTGATACAGCCTTTATGGCATTATTGAAAATTTCTTTTTTATTAGGGACAAAGTCGATCACAAGATCGAACCTGATATTCTTTCTGTCAAAATCAACGAAGAATCCGTGCATCTGAAGAACCGAATCAAAGCCTGAAACAATGGAAGCCACTTTGTTGCGGACCTCCATGATCTTCTCATCTTTGGTGTTTACTGAGTAGATTCCGATGGAGATGATTGATACGTTGTGCTCTATATAGACTCTGTCCTGGATCTCACGGGTTATCTCGTCAATCTTATCCGCGGTGAAGGTGTCGGGGATCTCGATGTGTACCGAGGCCATTACCCTGTCGGGACCGTAGTCGCTGAAGATAAGGTCGTAGGCGCCCTGAACCCCCTCAATCTCGGTGATGGTCTTCTTGACTGCCTTGGAGGTTGCTGCATCTATTCTCTCGCCCAGAATCTCACTGATGGTATCTCTTAGCATTTCCAGTGCGGATTTTATCATTACGATGGCAATAATGGCTGCCAGATAGGCTTCAACGGAAACTTTGGTAAGAAGGAAGATTATGGCTGCCACCAGGGTTGCCAGGGAGATTATGGAGTCAAACCTTGCATCTTTGCCGGAGGCCACCAGGGATTCCGAGGACACACGCTTGCCGGTGCTTATAAAGAACTGTCCCAGAAGGAGTTTGACAACAACGGCAACTGCAACAATGATAAGGGTTACGGTGCTGTAATTTGGGGTCTCGGGATTGAATATGGACTTTACCGATTCAACTAAAGCAGTGACACCGGCGTAAAGCACGATTATGGAGATGACCATGGCACTCAGGTACTCGATCCTGCCGTATCCGTAGGGGTGCTTTTTGTCCGGGGCCTTGCCCGCCAGTGTGGTGCCTATGATGGTGATAACAGAGGACAGAGCGTCACTTAAGTTGTTGACCGCATCCAGCACAATGGCGATGGATCCGGAGATCATTCCAACCACCAGCTTAAAGCCTGCCAGAAGGCAGTTTGCGACGATTCCGATGATGCTGGTCCTGATAATGGTTTTTCCGCGAAGTACCTGTTTTGACTCTTCAGACATATCATTCTTCCTTTCGGCTACCTGCCCGTGGGGTCAGGATTTGTACCATAAAACACGAAGTTGTGATAATATTAATGTGTATGATTACGTATAAATAATTAAATTTATGAGGGTCATATGAAGAAAAAAAGTGCTAGAGTAGGTCTTATTGCCTTTGTGATCACATTGGCCGTTACCACTGTGATTGCTATATTTTACCTTAACAGTGCGGCAAGTTCAAGGAGAGAGCGTGCCAAGTTTATGGCGGGCACTTCAGGACAGAGCATAGAGGCGGAGATTGCCGCAAGGGAATACATCACAAGACTTCTTGAGATCAAGATCCAGGAGAGTCAGGGTAATATCACCGGAGAACAGTTCCGTATCATAGCGGAGGAACTGTTTGATGATTTCATAGATATAACCGATATCTCTCTTGCTCCCGAAGGAATTGTGAGCTTTAAGTATCCTCTCACCGGGGGCCTTGCGGACAGGGAAAATCTCTTTTCCGACAATGTTCAGGGTGTCTATGCGGATTACAGCAAGATGTCAGGAACATCCATTCTTATCGCTCCGGCAATCATGGATGACGGCAGCTATGGCATTATCATAAGACGTCCCGTGTATACCTCGGAGAAGGCATCTGAAGAGAGCTTCTGGGGCTTTGTATCTGTAACTCTTGATCTTTCCCGTTTCCTCAAAGCTGTTTCCATGGAGAAACTTGTGGAAGCCGGATATGAATGCAAGCTGCTGGGCCATAATCCAATAACCGGTGAAGAACGCCTTATCATGGAACATGCCGATAAAGAACTGGCTTCACCTGTGGAGTCCATGATAAGTACTGTAGGGGGTGGATACTGGCTTTTGAGAATATCTCCCACTGCAGGCTGGATGAATCCCGCGGAGATTGTCGGAGCACTGGCTATTGCCATTCTTTTCAGTGCCCTGGCTGCTTTTGCCGCATCGGCTTACATGTCAATGCTTGCCAATGCCAAGGAACTGGAGGTCATGTCCTACAGGGATTCCCTTACAAACCTCTACAATCCCAGAAGTTATCATGAGCATATGGATGAGCTGTCCAAGAAAAAGCTTCCTTACGGCCTTATCTTCATGGATCTTAACGACTTTAAAATGGTCAACGATACCATGGGCCACGATGTGGGAGATTCGCTTCTTAACATTGTTGCCAAGAGACTTCAGAACAGCATCAGGGAGAAGGACAGAGCCTTCCGTATCGGCGGAGATGAGTTCGTGGTTGTTATCCACGGCGTACATGAGAAGCAGTTCTATGAGGGTGTTATTGAAAGAATGAGGAATAACGTTGCCAGGGAAGTGGTGATCGGCGAGCACAAGCTCAATGTTTCCATCAGTGCCGGTTTCGCCAGATGCCCTGAGGACGGAGCCAAGTTTGAAGACGTTGTCAAAGTGGCTGACGACGCGATGTATCACAATAAGAGAGCAATGAAGGCAAAGCGTGCCGCAATGGGCATCAAATCTGCCCGGGATACTCAGTAGGGGGCTGCGCATCCGGCTTTTTTGCCTAATATAAAGTATGGAGAAAGAAGAAAATGGCGGGAGGAAGTTTTGATACAATCAACAGGATCTTTGATACCTTTGCGGTAACTTCAAGGAGCCGATATGTCTATGTCTACGACATGGAGAAAAACATAGCCCGGTGGTCACCCAATGCCGTGGATTATTTCGGCCTCACCGGAGAGTATATCTATAACGCATCATCGGTGTGGGAAACAAGACTCCATCCCGATGACAGGGACAAGTTTATTGAGTATACCAGCGTAGTATATTCGGGAAAAAAGACAGATCCCAACTTTGAATACAGAGCAAAGAACAAGAACGGCGAATATGTGATCTGTTCCTGCAGAGGAGTGGTCATTAAGGACTATGCCGGCAAGCCTGTTTTCTATGCCTGTTCCATAATCAACAAGGGTATCGTGGACAATAATGACCCGATAACTCTTTTGCCCAACCAGTATGAGATGCTCAATTACATGAGGCAGCTCAAGAACAGGAAAAGAGAGTATACGATCCTGATGATCAATTTCCTGGATTTTGGAGATGTAAACAGGCGTCTTGGCTACATGACCGGTAACAATATCCTTAGGTCCACCGCCACCAGACTGGTGGAAGAGGGCAAGAATACAGGCCGGGCCTTCAGGGGTGAAGGTACCATTCTGGCGTTTATCAGTGAGACCATGGATCCCGAGGATGTGAAAAAACTCTACGGAAGGATGAGGGCTTTCACAAGAGAATCAATTCAGGTTTCAGGCAACAAGATAGGAGCTGAGATCGCGGGAGGCCTTATAATCGCCAACGATCACAGCGTTGATGAGCATACTATCTACACCAGTGCCAAGTACGCGCTGGATTATTCCAAGAATCACAAACACGGCAATCTTATCATTTTTCACAATGATGAACTGGAGAACAACAAGAGCAGCATAGAACTTGTTGACGAAGTAAGACGCTGTGTTATTAACGGTTTTGAGGGATTCCACCTTGAGTATCAGCCCATAGTTGCCGCTGTGGACGGCAGACTTGTGGGCATGGAAGTGTTTGTAAGATGGAGCAAGGCGCCCTACGGAGAGGTTTCTCCTTCGGAGTTCATTCCCTGGCTTGAACAGGATCCGGTATTCTATTCTCTTGGAAACTGGATACTTGAAAACGCACTTAAGGATGCTCTGGAGATCAGGAAAGCCAACAGGGATTTTTACCTGTCGGTAAACCTGGCTTTTATGCAGCTTGAAAGATCTGAGTTCAGAACCACTCTTCTGGAGATCCTGCGTAAAACCGGCTACCCAGCAACGGGGCTTTACCTTGAGATGACAAGCAGCAGCAGACAGATGGGCATGGAACACTTAAAGAGCCAGGTGGAATTCATTAAATCCTGCGGCATCAAGGTTGGGCTTGATGCGGTTGACTTTGCGTCCCTTGACTATGTAAGACATCTGCCTGTTGATCTTATAAATCTCGTACCTTCCCTGACGGCAGGTATGGCAGATAACCTGGCTTCAAAGTATATGATCGAAGCCATTACCTCTTTTACCCACAGACTGGGAATAAGGACCTGCTTCACAGGCATAGAGGATGCCGAAACCGAGAAGCTGGCCAAGCAGTACCCTATATCCGACCTTATGGGCTATTTCTACGGCCGTCCCTGCAGGATAGAGGACTTCAAGAATCTGGCTCTGTACAGGAATATGCCAAGAACAACATAACCGGAGGAACTGATGAGCAGAATGTTCAGATACATTCCAAATGAAGATGTGGTCAAGTCTTTTCTTGAGCTCAAAGACAATGTGCTGAAGGAAAGGCCTGTGGTCATTGCGCGCCACGGTGACTACACCCTGTTCCTTAAGCGGATTTCGGAAAAAGAGCTGGGACTTACCATAGAGAATACCGTAAAGCACAAGATCTGTCAGGACAGATCCTACGATATTGATAAGACTTCCAATGAGATCGTGGCAAGGGGCGTTCGGCACGCCTGCCAGAAGATGGCTGAGCTGTGTGATGCGGATGTGAACAGAAGGCGCCTCCAGATCTGGAAGTGGTATATCATGGACTGGCAGCAGACCGTTGGCCAGGACGCCAGGACGCTGATGGAGAAAGAGCTGACCTGGAATGAGGACAGTACAGAGGCTGAAAATGAAGTGATGGATATTGAGGCCTATCTTCATGGGGATTACCTGAATATGGGCCACACGCTGGGACTTATAGAGAAGTACCTTTCCAAGGACAAGGAGCATCTGGAATCCTTCAGGAATTTTGCAATTGCAGATATTATGGAGATGACCGGAGAGGACACCAGAGACAGGTCTTTGGCCCTTGCAGAGGAGCAGCGTGCCCGGGAGGGAATGAAGAAGCATACCTATCAGTTCACGGTGAGTGTGGAGGCCACAGACCGGGAACACGCAAGACAGGCGCTTTTAAGCTACCTTGCCGGCGATGACAGGATAAGCGTTCAAAAATAAAATTCAAAAAATTTATAAACTTTTGAAAGAATATTTCATAGTTTTTTAATGATTTACCATACCAAAGCGGTGCTATAATGATTTCATTATAAAACTTCTTATGAGACGGAGGAATTGCATAATGAGACGTTCCGCTAAGGTTAGACAGGGCATGAGTCAGAGTTGTATCGAGATTATGGCTGATGCTATTAAGGCAAAGGAGCAGAACCTGTCATATGGCAAGTTTAAGGCTCTGGATCTTCTGGGAGCAGGAAGCATGCTTGATATGGAGACCGATTCAGAGTACGAGGTCCACAGTGCTACACTGGTGCGAAGAAATGTTCAGCACGAGGAGAAGAAAGCAGTAGCTTTCGTCAAGATAAGAGCCTAAGGTCTCTAAGAAACAACTAAATATTGAGGAATGGATACTAAGGGACATGGCCGTTTGGCACATGTCCCTTTTTTCTGATAGAATACCCTTGAAATTTTAATTCAGGAGAAAAAGACATGGTTTTATTTTTTGACATAGACGGGACCATCTGGGACTACAAAAATGATATTCCGGACAGTACCGTAGAAGGCATAAGAAGGGCCAAGGCCAACGGGCATCAGTGCTTTTTGAATTCGGGGAGGGCAAGAGCTTTCATCCACAATGAGAAGCTTCTGGGGATAGGATTTGACGGCATTGTTTCAGCCTGCGGGACAAGGATAGAGCACGAGGGAAAAGTCATCTACAACAAATTGGTGGACAAGGAAGACGCTGTAAGGACGGTGGAGACCGTCAGGAAATACGGCTTTAAGCCCATTCTTGAAGGACACACCTACCTCTACATGGAACCCGAGGATTTCCTTGGGGATATGTTCGGAGAGAAGGTCATTCGTGAGATGGGAGATAAGCTCCGGGGAATCAACGAATGCTGGGGCGAGTGGGAGATGCACAAGCTCTCCTGCGCAACAGAGGTACCTGATGAGGACAGGCTGAAATGCTTTGATGAGCTTTCGGATATCTACGATCACATGATCCACGACGAAAGAGTGGTTGAAATGGTGCCAAAGGGATTCAACAAAGGCACCGGCATAGAAAAGGTCTGCGAGCTTCTTGGTGAGGACGTTAAAAACACCTTTGCCTTCGGAGACAGCATCAACGACAAGGAGATGCTCCTTACAGCAGGAGTGGGGATTGCCATGGGAAACAGCAGGGGCAACACCAGAGACTTTGCGGATTATGTCACAGACGATCTGTACAACGACGGCATCTACAAAGCACTTAACCATTTCGGCTTAATCTAGTAAAATGGATATGTAGCGATTTTTCATCAAATAACAGGAGAATCCAATATGAATGTTAAGGAACTGATCTCGAAAATGACCCTTCAGGAGAAGGCATCTTTATTGTCCGGAGCAGACTTCTGGCATACCAAAGCAGTGGAAAGGCTAGGACTTAAGGCTTTCATGATGTGCGACGGCCCCAACGGACTTCGCAAGCAGGAGGGAGTGACCGACCACCTGGGACTTAACGCCAGCATCAGCACTGTGTGTTACCCCACAGCCAGCTCTGTAGCGTCAAGTTTTGATACGGACCTGGCAAAAGAGCTGGGAGAGAGGCTTGGAGACGAATGCGTCCGGGAGGATATAGCGATGCTCCTGGGCCCCGGAATCAACATGAAGAGAAGCCCTGTCTGCGGAAGAAACTTTGAGTACTATTCAGAGGACCCCTATCTTGCGGGCAAGATTGCGGCGTCCTATATAAACGGCCTGCAGTCAAAGGGCGTATGCGCCTGCCCCAAGCACTATGCGGCCAACAATCAGGAATACAGAAGGATGAGCGGAAGCTCTATGGTGGATGAGAGAACTCTTCACGAGATCTATCTCAAGGCCTTTGAGATTGTGGTTAAGGAAGCCCGTCCCAAGTCCATCATGTGCTCCTACAATCAGCTTAACGGAACATATCTTTCAGAGAATAAATATATGCTAACGGATGTCCTCAGGGACAAATGGGGCTTTGACGGCTTCGTTGTAACTGACTGGGGCGCAGTAAAGGGTCCGGTTAAAGGCGTTGAGGCAGGCTTAAGCCTTGCGATGCCCGGCGGAAGCGATGATCATGAGAAGACCATCATCGCCGCCGTAGAAGACGGTACTCTTGAGGAAGCAAAGGTAGACCGCATGGTGGAATACCTTCTTGAGTCACTTCTGTGGTCCGAAGAGTCCAGGGCCAAGGATGCACGTCCCTCCGATGATGCCACAAGAAAGGCAGACTACGAGTTTGCAAGAAAACTCGCTGAGGAAAGTGCAGTACTTCTTAAGAACGAGCGCAGGGCACTGCCCATCAGAAATGACGCCAGGGTTCTTTTTGTGGGTGAGTTTGCCAAAAAGCCCAGGTATCAGGGCTCAGGCTCATCACACATCAACAGCGCCTATGTATCAAATGCTCTTGATGCCGCTTCGGGAAAAGATGTTTCTTTTGCCTGTGGTTACGACACAAAGGATGCAGGTGCAAACTTAAGGCTTCGTGAGGAAGCTGTGGAAGCAGCCACTGACTGCGATGAGATCGTTATCTTCGCGGGACTTCCTGCCTCCTACGAGTCCGAGGGCTTTGACAGGAAAGACATCAATCTTCCTCCCGAGCAGGACAAGCTCATCATGGAGCTCTCGCAGCTTGGCAAAAAGACCGTGGTTGTGATGCACAACGGTGCGCCGGTGGCTATGCCCTGGATCGACATGGTTGATGCTGTTCTTGATGTGCAGCTGGGTGGCGACGGCGTAGGAGAGGCCACGGTAAGGCTTCTGTACGGAGATGTGAACCCTTCAGGCAAGCTGGCTGAATCCTATCCTCTGAAGCTTTCAGATAACCCCAGCTACCTGAATTTCCCGGGAGACAAGGGAAATCCCGTTTATGCGGAGGGAATCTACATCGGCTACAGATACTACGAGAAGAAGCATATGCCTGTTCTTTTCCCCTTCGGACACGGACTTGGCTATACGGAGTTTGAATATTCCAATCTTAAGGTCAGTGCAGACAGCATCACCGACAAGGATAAGCTGGAGGTCAGCGTTGATATCTGGAATGTCGGAAGATATGCGGGAAAAGAGGCAGTGCAGCTGTATGTAAGCTGTGATAACGGCAGAGCGTCAAGACCCATGAAAGAACTTAAGGGCTTTAAGAAGGTGGAACTTAAACCCGGTGAGACGAAGACAGTGACCTTCACTCTCGATGCAGATTCTTTTGCCTACTACAACGCAGATATCCATGACTTTTATGTTGAGAGCGGAGAGTACACCGTTATGGTGGGGGCTTCCTCCTCAGATATCAGACAGGCCAAGACGATTACAGTTGAGGGAACCGTGAAGCTGCCCCTTAATCTGACACCCTACACGCCTATCGGAGAGATTCTTGAGAATGAGACAGGCGCTAAGATCTTGGGACCTTATATGCAGGCAATGGGCAACGCAGATTCTGAGGAAGCCGACGGTGCTCTGGGCGAAGGCACAGATGAGATGATGAAGGCCATGCTCCTTGAAATGCCCATAACCGCACTGGTGGGCTTTGGAGTTATAGATTCGCAGACACTTGAAGACATTTTGAAACAGCTGGAAGGCTGACACAGTATTACTGATTTGGAGGAAGTTATGGCAAAGACGGGAATTTTTCTTGCGGATGGTTTTGAGGAGATTGAGGCACTGACGGTGGTTGACCTCTTAAGAAGAGCAGGGATTGAGATAACCATGTTTTCCATCATGGGAAAAAAGACGGTGACAGGATCCCACGGCATTGAGGTAACAGCGGACGCACAGCTTGAAGACTGCGACTTTGACGAGCTTGATATGGTCATCCTTCCTGGCGGACAGCCCGGCACCACGAACCTTTATAACTGCAGCGTTCTTACAGACGCTGTAAAGGCCTTTAACGGCGCCGGAAAAGAGCTTGCGGCTATCTGTGCGGCACCTACAGTATACGGCCGATTAGGGCTTTTAAATGGCAAAAAAGCCTGCTGCTATCCCGGATGCGAAGGCGACCTTACGGGAGCAGACGTTCAGACCACGGAAGTTACGGTGTGCGACAATTTCATCACCAGCCGGGGAATGGGAACGGCAATCCCCTTCGGGCTTGCCATTATCGAGCATTTCCAGGGAAAAGATGCGGCAGATGAGATGGGCCGCAAGATAGTGTACAGACTGTAAAGTGATAGCTCTTTTGACCAAAGTAAAAAAGCTGTGGACCTCTGAAAATGAGGCCCACAGCTTTTTTTATAGTAATGGCGTTTGTTATGCTTTGAAGAATTCCATTTCCTGATTGAGCTTTTCGGCAATTTCCTTTAGGCTGTTTGCTGATCCGGCAAGAGTAGTAACGGTTGCAGAGAGCTCCTGCATTGAAGCGCCGGTCTCTTCTGATGATGCGGCGTTCTCTTCGGAAATGGCTGACAGAGCACTCATGGTGTCCACAACGGCATTCTTGGAAGATTCGCAGGTGTCTGCGCCTTCGGAGATGAGCTGTACGCCGCCTACGGTGCTGCTGATGTCGCCCAGCATACCGTTTACGGCATTCAGAGTCTCGCCGAGAGCTATCTGCTGATCCTGGTTGCCCTGCTTTACGTCTTCTGCAGCCTGAACTGCAGCTTTGGACTCTTCCAGAAGGACATCCATCTCTTTTCTGATATCGTCTGCCATTGCCTTGGAATCATCGGCAAGCTTGCCAATCTCTTCAGCAACAACCGCGAATCCTTTTCCTGCCTCGCCTGCTCTTGCGGCCTCGATGGAGGCATTAAGTGAAAGCAGGTTGGTCTGGGTTGCAATGGATGCGATTCCCTCTACCTTGTCGTTGATATTTGTAACAGCTTCCTGAGTAGCTGCGATAGTCCTTGAAATCTCGTCGATCTTGGCTGTCATCTCGGAAGAAGAATCCTGCAAAGATGCAAGGGAGGTGCTGGATACTTCCGATGCTTCCTTCATCTTGCTGGCCAGATCGGAAAGACTTCCGGTTGAAGTCTGAACCTCGCCTACAGCATCGCCGATCCTTCCGACGTTCTCGGATGCGGACTGAATCTCGTCTGCCTGCTGGGTTGCACCGGAGGCAATTTCCTGAACTGCATTTGATACGTCCTCTGCGGTCTGGGAGATCTGATTCGCCATGTCGGAAAGCTCCTCGGAGGAAATTCCAACGTCGGTAGCGGAGGACTTGATGTGAGATACGATTTCTCCCAGTCTGTCGATAACGGTATTGGTGCTCTTTACCATTCCGCCGAATTCATCTTTTCTGGTGTGATGATTGTCAACCTTCTTGAACTTTCCGTCTGCAAGAGCTGACAGTGATTCGTTCACATCACCGATAGGATCTGTAAATGCTTTTGACATCAGGTAGGAAATAACTCCGGCAATGATCGCCAGTATGACGCCGATGATGATGACCAGTCCTGCGGCGGATGTGGCGGTTGATTTAATTTCTTTTACACTTCTTGCACATGCTATAACATAGCCTGTTGTAGCGGATCTTACCCAGCATATCACGGACTCGCCGTTGCCTGCTGTCTGTTCGTAGATTCCGCTTTCACCGGAGTCGCTCATGAAGGGAGCGCCTGAAAGGTCGATGGATTTTTCGTTTTCAGGGGTGATCTCCATGGCTGACATGGCTGCTACCATACCTGTTCTGTCAGATACGAAAGCATCTTCAGCTTCTGCAGCAATGAGCTCGTGAAGTGCATCCATGCTGTAGTTACGCTGGACCATACCTATTATCGATCCGTCATCGGCATATACGGGAGCAACGATTGTGGCCTGTCTTGCTCCTGTGGATGCTGAAGTTATAACGTCAGATACATAGCAGTTTCCTGCCATGGCTTGTTTGAAATATTCTCTCTGGGATACATCAACCAGCTTTCCTGAAGCACGCAGCAGCTGCATTCCGTCTGCACCGGTAAGAACAGAGATGTTACCGTCACCGATTGCTGCATCGACTGTATTCAGATATGCCTGAGCCTTGGATGCAGCAGTAAGATCTGTGGGGTTGATATAGAAAGCCTTGGTGGAAGGTGCCGACGCAATTGCCTGCATGGCAATAAGGTTTTTCTGGACCACCGTCTCAAAAGAGGATTCGATGTACCAGGCCTGCCAGTCCAGGGCGTCGATAGCATCGGCTGTAGCTTTTTTGGTGGATGTTACATAGCTTACGATTATTGCTATTATTAGGGGAACGATTGCCACAAGCAGCATTACGGAAATAAGTTTAGTCTTAATGCTGTCGAAAAATGAAACACTTGCAGATGTTTTGGATTTTATATCCTTTGCCATAACACGCCTCCGTTTCTGATAATGGTAGGCGCCTGTATATTAAAGCGCCTACTTGAAATTATACATCTAATTATGAAAAATAGATTAAATATACGCGCAATATAATAAATATTTTATATTTTTTGCAATTCAATTTTTGACTAAAAGTTGGAACAGAGAGCAAACGTAATTTAATAGGAAAAAAATATGGAAATATATATTTAGTTGTGCTATAATCTTTAAGCGACTGTGCCCGGATGGGCAGTTAAACTACGCAAGTTAGCCCGTTTCAGGGCAGCAATAAGATAGAAGGAGAAATAGAAATGAGCGTAACAGTTGAGAAGCTTGATAACAACATGGCCAAGCTCAAGATCACAGCATCCGCTGAACAGCTTGAGAAGGCTATTGAGAAGGCTTACCAGAAGAACAAGGGCAAGATTCAGATTCACGGATTCCGTAAGGGTAAGGCTCCCCGCAGCTTTATTGAGAAGATGTACGGCAAGGAGATCTTCTACGAGGATGCAGCCAATGAGCTGATCGAGGAAGAGTATCCCAAGGCTGTTGAAGAGTGCGGCGAGGACGTAGTTTCTTCACCTAAGATCGATGTTGAGCAGCTTGAGGCAGGCAAGGACTTCATCTTCACTGCAGAAGTTGCACTTAAGCCTCCGGTTAAGCTTGGCAAATATAAGGGCATCGAAGTTGAGAAAATCGACGTAGAAGTAACCGATGAAGACGTTGATGCTGAGATTGAGAAGCAGAGAAATTCCAACGCAAGAACAGTTGATGTTACCGATAGAGCAGTACAGAACGGCGACGTAGTAAATCTTGATTTCGAGGGATTTGTTGACGGCGTAGCATTCCAGGGCGGCAAGGGAGAAGATTATCCCCTTACAATCGGTTCAGGATCATTCATTCCCGGATTTGAGGAGCAGCTCATCGGATTTGAGATCGGTCAGGAAGGCGATGTTAACGTAACATTCCCTGAGGAGTATCAGGCTGAGGAGCTTGCAGGCAAGGCAGCAACCTTCAAGTGCAAGATTAACTCCATCAGAGCCAAGGAGCTTCCTGAACTCAATGATGAGTTTGCAAGCGATGTTTCTGAGTTCGAGACTCTTGCTGAGTTCAAAGAGGACGTTAAGAAGAAGCTTCAGGCCAAGAAGGAAGCTGATGCTAAGGCTCAGAAAGAGGACGCTGTTGTAAGGGCAGCTATCGAGGATGCTGATATGGATCTTCCCGAGGCTATGATTGAGACACAGCAGAGACAGATCTTCAATGAGTTCGCACAGAGACTTCAGATGCAGGGCATGAACATGGATCAGTATCTTCAGTATACAGGCAACACTGTAGACAAGATGCTTGAGCAGGTTAAGCCTCAGGCTATCGAGAGAATCAAGTCAAGACTTGTTCTTGAGGCCGTTGCAGCAGCTGAGAAGATCGAGGTTTCCGATGCTGATGTTGATGCTGAGATCGAGAGCATGGCTCACCAGTACAGAATGGATGTTGAGAAGCTCAAAGAGATGATGTCAGATGCTGAGAAGAAGCAGCTCAAGGAAGACCTTGCAGTTCAGAAGGCAGCAGATTTCCTTGTAGAGAATGCCAAGGAGACAGGTGCCAAGAAGACAGCCAAGAAGTCTACTAAGAAGGCTGAGGCTGCTGAAGGCGAGGAGAAGCCCAAGAAGACAACTGCCAGAAAGACAACCAAGAAGGCTGAGGCAGAGGCTGAAGGCGAAGAGAAGCCCAAGAGAGCTACAAGAAAGAAAAAGACTGACGAAGAGTAATAATTATTTAATTGTGCAAAAGTCTTTTAAATTAGCATGATTTAGCTTATAATATAGTGTGGTTGTGTATGTATATAACGCAACCACACTATTTTTATAAAGGAGTGTAAGCAAGATGAGTTTAATACCTTATGTCATTGAACAGACCAGCCGCGGCGAGAGATCTTACGATATCTATTCCAGGCTGTTAAAAGAGAGAATAGTATTCCTTGGAGAGGAAGTAAATTCAACATCAGCAAGTATTGTTGTTGCACAGCTTCTTTTCCTGGAGGCTGAGGATCCTAACAAGGACATCCACATGTACATCAACAGCCCCGGAGGAGAGATTACATCCGGAATGGCTATCTATGACACCATGAACTATATCAAGTGCGATGTAAGCACAATCTGCATCGGTATGGCAGCCAGCATGGGAGCATTCCTTCTTGCAGGCGGCGCAAAGGGCAAGAGAATGGCTCTTCCCAATGCCGAGATTATGATCCATCAGCCTCTTGGCGGAACTCAGGGTCAGGCTACAGAGATTGAGATTGCTGCTAAGCATATCATCAAGACCAAGGAAAAGCTCAACAGAATGCTTGCTGAGAACACAGGCAAGCCCTACGAGCAGGTATGTCTTGATACAGAGCGTGATAACTGGATGAGCGCTCAGGAAGCCCTTGACTACGGACTTATCGATTCAATCGTTGAGAATCGTCCCAAGAAGGAAGATAAATAATCAGTTTTAAGGAGAAAAAATGGCAAAGAATTCCGGAGAGATCAGGTGCTCTTTTTGTAACAAGACACAGGATCAGGTAAAAAAGCTTATTGCAGGTCCCGCAGGGGTTTATATCTGCGATGAGTGCGTGGATATATGCGCTGATATCATTGAGGAAGAGTTCGAGGATGAGCCCGTCCAGGGCAAGGCTCAACAGATCAACCTGCTCAAGCCTGTAGAGATCAGAAACTTCCTTGATGAGTACGTAATCGGACAGGACGAAGCCAAGAAAGTACTGGCTGTATCCGTATATAACCACTATAAACGCGTTCTGGCACCCAAGAGTGATGACAAGAATGATGTAGAGCTTCAGAAGAGCAATATCATCATGGTTGGCCCCACAGGTTCAGGCAAGACCTATCTTGCACAGACTCTGGCCAAGATCATCAACGTGCCCTTCGCCATCGCAGATGCCACCACACTTACCGAGGCCGGCTATGTGGGTGAAGACGTTGAGAACATCCTTCTTAAGCTTATCCAGAATGCAGATTATGACATTGAGAGAGCTCAGTTCGGTATAGTCTACATCGACGAGATCGATAAGATAACCAAGAAGAGTGAGAACGTATCCATCACCCGTGATGTATCAGGCGAAGGCGTTCAGCAGGCACTTCTTAAGATCGTTGAGGGCACAGTTGCCAGCGTTCCTCCTCAGGGCGGGCGTAAGCACCCTCATCAGGAGCTTATCCAGATCGATACCAGCAACATCCTCTTTATCTGCGGCGGAGCCTTTGATGGCCTTGAGAAGATCGTAGAGGCAAGACTTGACCGCAATTCCATCGGATTTAATGCAGAGATCGCAGACAAGTCCGAGAGAGAGATCGGAGAAGTCCTCAAGGAGGTAACACCTCAGGATCTTGTTAAATTTGGACTTATCCCTGAGTTTGTAGGCCGTGTGCCTATAACAGTTACTCTTGAAGGTCTGTCAAAGGAAGCACTGGTAAAGATTCTCACAGAGCCCAAGAATGCACTGGTTAAGCAGTACCAGAAGCTCTTTGATTTCGATGATGTTAAGCTCACCTTCGAGGATGAAGCTGTTCAGAGAATCGCATCCATGGCCTATGAGAGAGAAACAGGAGCCAGAGGTCTTCGTTCCATCATGGAGAAGGCTATGATGGACGTTATGTACGAGATTCCTACAGATGAGACCATCACAGAGTGCGTCATCACCGAGGCATCCGTAGACGGCACCAGCCAGCCCCTCATCGTTCGCGGCAAGGAGCCCAAGAAGCTTAAGCCTGCGAAATAACTTATTATTTTGTGAACTGAATATTTGGATTACTATTGAGCCGCTCTGTAACTAAGTTACAGGGCGGCTTTTTGATTTGGCTTTGGTGGTTTGATTAGGAGAATTGATTTTGTGATTTGCTTAGGATTTTTGGCTTGGGACTTTTTGATTGGGACTTCGGAGCAAATTTGCAAAAATCCTTTTTCAATCCTTTTTCTCGGGCTGCATGTCGTTTTAATTGCTAATTAATCCGAGTATTTGGGAAAAGAAATATCAATTCCCATTATTTTTTGTAAAAAGTCGTAGTGAAACGGCCTATATTTGAAAAAAGCTCCGACATGACTGGATACATTTACCCTTGTGAAATTTTATTCTTTATTTATTTTACTTTATATACATTTAATTTCATATCATTTGCTGCCGAAATATAATTTAAGGTATAAAAGTGAGTTATCTTGTGTTGTGTTATGGAGGGTCCATTATGCAAAAGAAAAATAAACCTCATACCAAGTTATTCAGCAGGATACTGGCGGCAGTTCTCTGCTTTGTAATTACGGTATCCTATATGCCTTCAGCAAAGGCAATTGCAGCTGAAGTGCCTGACGAGGCGGCAGCTATTGAGGCGTCTGTTGATGCGTCTTTAGATGCTGCTGGTAACGGAGGCTCGGAAGACTTAACCGATCCGGCCGAGGATGGCGGGAAGGAAAAAGAACTTCCGCATGAAGGTGAAGCAGATGCAGATGATGCTTCCGGTGAGGAGGCTGATTCTGATGGGCAAAAAGCCGAGGGAGAAGATCCTGATGCTTTGGATGGCGAAGAAGGAACAGGTGAAGAGTCTGATTTAGAAGAATCTGAAAATGCCGAAGACCTTGAGATAGAGCCGACTTCCGAGACAGATAAGGATTTGGTTAATGCTATTAGTGGCTTTACGTTTTCGTATGAAATGGAAAGGGGCAATGCTTACAACGATCCTATTTTCACTGCAGTATTTTATGATGGCGATACGGAATTGGAATCACCTATAATGGGTTCTTTGTTAGTTGAGCAAAATACCCATGGTTCTTTGACACGGACGTATAATGCAACCAAAATGAAAATATCTGTACAGAGGGATTATAACTATAATAATATCGATTTTTCTGATACGGACAAGAGTTATATAAGAGCAATCAGAAATGGCGTTACAACTGATCTTGTTACATTTGATCAGAATTTGGCTGATCAGCTCATGAGTGAAAATGGTAAAGATATCGATTTGACCAATCTATTTACAGATGACACTGAATCGCTTGAGATCAGTGTGAAATTCACTTTTACAAGATCGGAATCTACAGTAACTCGTAAGTATTCACTTGGGATTCGCGCTTCTGAAGAGGTTAATGTAGATAATTGCAACATCTCTGCGGATTTCTATGCTTCAGCTGATGGATCAGGAGAGCCTTTAGAGGGGTTCAGTACTGCTTTAAATATTGAGCCTAGTAATAAAGATTCATCATACAGATATGGAAATATAATGGCTCCGGTTGATATGCCGTCAACTGCAAATTCGCTCCGTATTAAAGTGCAGACAGCAGGCACGACTATTGATACCAACAACGTAAATTTCTATTTCAAGAAAAATGATGAGAGTATCTTTAATGAAGATTTTACGCCTGAGAGTATACTAAATGATCTTACCGATCAAAACAAGGGATATGTAGTTTCTCTTGAAGATGTAACTGCTTTTGATGTCAGGATATATCTTGTTCCGGGAGGAAATTCCGGGGAACAGGTAGTTGTGAATTCAGGCCAATACTATGTCGAAGTTAACACCGGTGGTGGAATTCCTGAGGGAGTAACACCTTATGTTAAAGTGCGCTTTGACACTCAGGCTGACTATATGGAATTCGAACAGTCCATGTACAAGGCTGAAAACCTTCCGCGTGATGCTCAGGACAATATTCCGACAGCGATTGAGATCTCTGTCCCGGATGAGTACATGGACTACTTTGCAAACGGCAATCTTAATATCACTAAAAATGGCGAAGAACCGATTCATGTTGATCTGTTTGACAGTATCAGGGACAGCCGCGTCCATAAGTACGTTTACGAAGTAGAAGAGGGCACTCTTGATCTTGAAGCAAAATATGAGATAGATGTTACCTTCAGTCACACAAGGAGTGTAAGCTGGAGCTATCGTGAGGAAGATAAACAACAAGGACGTGATACCTATGTAGAGAACTGTAAGATTTTCCTTGTGTATGAAGCCGGAAAAGGATTGCCAAATGAGTGGGGGCTTGAAGATGGCGATGATATGCCGCTTATGGATGTTGATGCCCCCGGAGCTGAAGGCTATGGCAATTATCAGCTTTTTATTGGCGAGACATATAAGTTCAGGCTTGTTCCCGATAAGAATTATCAGGTAACAGGACTTAAGATCAATGATTATAATGTTATTCCTGCTGACGAAGATCATCCCGGCGTGTTCTCTTTTACCATGGAAGATCACAACTTCCATATGAACAGTGTGGTAGAAGAGGTAGGAACTCTTGCTACAGTAACAGCATCCAAAGTTGGTCAGCTTAAGATCAATGATAAGGATGTAAACGAATTTGATCCCGCCAAGGGAGAAGGTGAAAACTCCGGCGCCGGATTTGATGAGAATCTGGGCGGAAGCTTTATGGTTACTGTTGAAGATGCGCAGGATGGAGCTGTAGCATTTGATGACAAAACTAAATATGCTGATCCGACTCAGGCAACAGATGATATTAAAGATATGCTGCCTCAGGATACTCTTGAGATCAGTATCGATCAGGTTGTTGCTCAGGATAAAGTAACAAATAATCCTGATTACTGGGAAGAGGGAGAAGTTATAAAAGAGACGACTACTCCGGTAGAATTCACCTTTGCATATGCAGGTGAAGCCGGCGCAGATTACAAGATTGCGACGGAGCACAATGGTGAGATAAAGATCATTGATGCTGAATACAATGATGAGACCGGAGAAATGTCTTTTGCTACCAGTGATTTCTCTAAATTCACCATTCTTAAGACCAGGACAGCTGCTGATAATGTAATATTCGATTTTTCAAGGAAGAATGATGAAGATACCGGGGGGTACCTTGATGGTGGTGCGTACCTGCTTAAGCCTGTTTCCGGCCTTGCCAAGGTATCGGATGCTGAAGAGGATAAAGACAAGTATACCTATACCGGCGAAGGTGATATCAGGATTGAAGTATTGAAGAAGGCAGCTGATGGCACCTATAAGTCCTTCACTATGGAAGACGGCTTCATTAATGGACTGGTTTCCAGATTTACGGCATTCCTTGATTGGGGACCGATAGATGACCATAATAATGGCGAACAATGGAGGATGTTTGACTCTGACGATACAACTGCAGAGGGATGCTTCATCACTATCCCGGCTATGATTGAAGATGACGAAAACCCTTATTATCCGTATCTTATACAGAAATTTATCGCGGATGCCATTGAGAATACGGATGAGGGTGAAACTCCTACTATAAGAGTAGGCGGCTGGCCGAATCATTATCCTCCGGCAAAGCAGTTCCTTATAGAGGGTGTGGACGATGCTGCCGTAGAATTCACGACAACTAATATCGTAACTAAAACAGAAGGTGATAAGACTTACCACTATATTACAGGCGGCGAGGAAATAAAGTTTAAGCTCGATGTCGGCGAGTACAAGAAGATCGACTCTGTTTATTACAAAGTTGTGGACTTTGTGCCAGATGAGAATAATAACGTATATGTCAGTGAACTGCCTGAGTATACACCTGAAAGGATATTTGATAAAGACGGTATATATACGATTCCTGTGCCTTATCCTTCTGAAGAAGATGCGTTTATGCGCCTTGGCATCGATCTTCACGTTGTGGCAGAAGATCAGACTGTTGTAACGATTGACTTTGGCGCAGATGCAGCCAAGTATCTGGCAGTCAAGGGTGATGAGCTGATCTCGGCCTTTGATGTGACTGCAAGATCGGGAGCTAGGAACCTTCAGATGTTCTTCTATGAAGAAGGCGGAAAGGTACAGCTCTTTACCTACGTGAAAAAAGGCGATTCCGTGACGGTAAAGATTGTATCCAATGATGGATACAATTCGGTTACCGGTGCTAAAGTTACGGATGCAACAAGAACAAATGCTGCAGTAAAGCCTTCCAAGACAGGAGAGTTTACTCTTGCTACTGCCCAAAAGGATGATGTTACACTTGTAGCTGATACTGCTGCGTTGAGTAAACTCCTCATAACAGATGCTTCAGGCGAAGAACTTACCCCTGTAAAGGGTAAATATTCATTAAATAGCGCTTTCACATTTATGGCAAAGGTTATTAACGGTTCATTTGTAAATGGCGCCAAAACAGCAATTGAGCCGCATATAGAAACCGGTACTGAATTTAAAAATGGTACAGCTACTATAACAGGTGCAACTATCGAAGGAGGCGTACTTACTGCTACAGGAGCAGGACTGGGGCTTTCCGGAAGGAGCCTTGCACTTAAAGCAACGGCAGGAACTAAGACATATACTGCAAACCTTGCATTCTATAATCCTGTATCATCGGCCAAGATTACAGGCGCTGACAGTGCTGGAGCAGTAACAATTCCTTACGATACAGACAAGACACTGAAGGTTACCTTCTCCCAAGGTGCTGACCTTGAAAACATAGAGCTTATTGCCACTAAGGACAGTGCAGTAATAGATATCGGTAAATTTGACGGCAAGAGCATCAAAGTTGATGCTGCCAAGGTACTTGAGAGCTGCAAAGCCGGAGATACCGTTACCCTGAAGTTTAAGGACAAGGTATCCGGCACTGATATCCCAGGCAGTTTCAGTATCAAATTTACAGATGAACTTAAGGATAAAGATCCTGCTATCAAGGAAAATACAAAGCTTGCAACCAACCAGAAGCTTGGCCTTACGCTGACACTTCCTAAGGGAGTCAAGGCAACAGAGGGAATGTACTGGGAGATTAAGGCAACTGCTCAGTATGATCACGATCCCAATAACAGAGATAAGGTTAATATAGACGGCAAAGATGTATATTACTATCCTCAGCTCAGCTACGTTCGTTATGACGAGGAGCTTCATAAGGATGTTATTCAGGATGTATTTAGCGCAGATCCTTTAACTGCTTATTTCCCTGCTTCTGACAAGACCTGCGAAATGAATGTGACTTTGAATCCTTATTGTCTGGAAGATGGATGGAGACTTGACTTTGCGGTTGAAGGACGCCTTGTATACCGTAAGGCAAATGAGTATGAAACAGCGAATTTCAAGGGAACAAGTAATAAGGTAGAGAATGTTCCGGCCTCAACTAAAGACAATACCTATGAGACCAAGTTTGGACTTACCAAGAAGGCACCTTCCAAGATGTATACCGGACAGGAGAATATACTTCTCGCAGTAGCCAAGTGGTCAGCCACAACATCTGTTAAGTCACTTGACTATGTAGAACTTACAGATCCTCAGGGAGCGGGATGCGGCAGCTGGAGCAGATGGAATGATCCAGCTGCGCAAAACAGAGAAGAGAACATGAACTGGTATCTGTCCGTTGATGAGAGCACAGGAGCGATTTATCTGGATACTGTTCAGGGATACATATACTATGACCGGGAAGACCATGAATGGTATGAAGGGGCGGATTATCTTGACCCCGGTAAGTACACTATCACTGCTTACGCTGTAGGCGGACCGGGACAGAGCGCTAAAGCCTCTATGTCATTTACTCTTTCTCAGGGCATTCAGGGCATATATGTAAATGCTCCCGGACGTGTTGTAAAGACATATAACAAGAAAGCTACCTTTAAACCTGTGGTTGAGTACGAATCCTGGCCTCTTAAGCCCGCTAATAAGAAGGTTTCCTGGACAATCCTTAAAGAGGCACCGGATGAAGGAAATGAGGGCAATGAAGTAGAATTTACACCGGATGATCCTCTCTATGGAGAGATTTCCGTAAAGAGCGGCACAGTAACCATAGCTGCCAACTATAACGTCAGTGCAGATCCTAATGACAACTTCTTTGTACTAAAGGCAACTGCGGCGGATTATGAAGGCAACAGTGCTGCATATTACACAGAGCCCATAGAGATTATATCTACACCGCTTATTCCTACGGTAATCAGGCTTGGATGGGAACACTATGACGAAGATACTAAGGAGACCTGGTGGGATTATTCGAATGTTACCGAAGAAAATGCCATCTATGAAAAGTTCTTAACAAGTGCGGTTAACTATACCCAGGTAGTTGTATTTGACCAGTATGGTGAAAGAATGGAAACAGATATTAAGGTTTCCGGACTTTCATATGATAAGGAATTTAACCAGCTGTTTGTAACAAAACCTGGCAAGTGCACTATAACCGCAACTTCAAGGGATGGCGGAAAGAAGTCCAAGTCCCTTAAGTTCACAACGGTTTACTCTGACGGCTGCTACTCCCCTAACGTTCTGATACAGAATGCTGATGCGGAGAGAGAGTTTAACAGATCGGAAACATTTATAAATATTGATCCGACCAAGAAAGATAAGGAAGGCAATGAGGCGGTAGGACCATTCCAGCAGGGACGAAAGGACAATATTATCAATACCTTTACCGGATCCAGCCCGATATATGTAAGTGTCGGAGGAATTCGCACAGGTGACACCTGGAATGATAATGGAGATGCCAATCCTTGGGCCGAAGAAGACTATGACTACCATGACACAGCCATGATAAGCCACTCCATTAAGGTAGACGGCGGCAAGATCACAGCTACTTTGATCGGAAAATTTGAGCATTATGTGACCTATAAGATTGTTCCGAGCAAAGACGAGACAACTATTACTGTTACCGACAATACGGTTGACCAGAAATGGGAAAGGAAAAAGGGCGTTAATAAGCTGACCTACAAAGTTACAAATAAAGGTATCAGCAATGTTTCAGCGCCTAAGATCACGGCAGATAAGAAGAACATCTACAATATGTTAGATGTCAAAAAGTCCTATCAGCCGGATGCAACCAAGCTGCAGAATCATGTTACTTATACCGTAAATAACGTGGACACCGGTAATAATAACCTTTATGCAAGGATTACAATGGATCCTCAGGTAAGCGGCGGGCAGGAAAAGATTGGATGGATTCTTGGAATGGATGATGATTATGAGAGGGCTCACGGAAGTTACGCAAAGCTCTTTTACGATCAGACAAAATCTGCTTACACGTTCAGCCTTGATTTCTTTGAGAATAGGAACGACAGCGACAATTACTTCTTGCCGGCAATTCCGACAGGAACCTACAGCTTCTATGTGACTATTGTAAAGTCGGATACTTCTCCTGAAGCCGAAAACTTCAACGAAGGAAACTGCGAGACTGTTGCCAAGATGACCAAGGTTAGCGTCAAAGCGACAGCCATTCCAAAAGTATCCTCTAAGCTTGCTACTGCCAGTTACACTCTGACAGATACAAGTGCTAATCCCGGTGATTTTGGAACTCCTCTTGACATTGCAACGGTTTCAAACGGACTAGGAATTATACATGAAATCTGGACATATGAGGATGGGAACGATGACAACAAGCTTAAATATGACGGATTTGTTTACGAGACAAGAAGCGTTAACACCAAAGGCGTTACCAACAGGTTCAATGAGCTGTTCTGGATAAATGATTCTATGAATGGCAAAGCGGCTGAGCATAAGAGTTGGGCTCAAGAGATAATGGATCCGAATTCCGATGACAAGCCTGTACTTAAACCGCATGGACAGTTCTATACGTCCATGGTCATTGGCGGAATGATTGTAGAAATTCATGACTTCAATGAAGAGAATCATCCTGATGTGTGGAGGCAGCTGTATCTTCTTAGGGAAGGAAAATTTAAGGTTAGATCGGATGCCCAGGCAGGTGATTTGGTTGATTGTGATGAGGGTGGTAAGCTGGTAGGTACAGCGGCTCAGCAGAAGGCTGCATATAAGAAGTGGGCTAATGAGAATCTTACGGGATATGTCAGATACCGCGTTGTTGATCTTAGCGGCCGTGATATGGATGCCTTCCAGAAAATCACAGTAAACATCGATGCTTTGCTGGACAGCAGGAAAGACTAATGAAGGTGGAAACCGGATATTACCGGTATGTTATTCTTAGGGGGGACGGCCCGGCCGTCCCCCTTTTAATTGCCAGAGATAGTTCTTTTCCCAAAGCTATGTGATGTTGCCTTGTCTACCTATGATGGGTATACTAGTAATATCAAAGAATAGGAGCAGTATTATGGTTATTAAGAATGTAAATCTGGAGACTGTATGCGGCATCACAAGTACACTTCCGGACAACACCCTTCCGGAACTGGCTTTTGCCGGTAAGAGTAACGTGGGAAAGAGCTCACTTATAAACGGCCTTATGAACCGCAAGAACTATGCCAGGACTTCACAGGAGCCGGGCAAGACCCAGACCATCAATTACTACAACATAAATAACGAGTTCTACCTGGTGGACCTTCCGGGTTACGGTTTTGCAAGGGTGTCGGAGAAGACCAGGCAGCAGTGGGGCAGGATGATCGAGAATTATCTTCATACCTCAAGGCAGCTTCGAAGGGTCTTTTTGCTGATAGACATAAGACACGACCCCTCTGCCAACGATGTACAGATGTATAAATGGATCGTGCATCAGGGGTT
>JAILFT010000222.1 GCA_024697425.1 Butyrivibrio sp.
TACATCGCAAACGGTACAGAGATGCTTGCACTTAACATCTACTCCACTGCGGTTATCAATAACGATTATGCTCTGGGCCAGGCCAAAGCCGTTTTGTTCTTTATTATCCTGGCAGCTGTATCTATCATGCAGGTACGTATATCTAATAAGAAGGAGGTGGAATTATAATGCATACAAAAGAAAAGTCCTCAACCATAATCATAAGACTTCTTATTGCAATAGTTATCGCTGCGTATGTACTGTTCCCATTCCTGCTTCTTGTTATTAACTCGGGGAAAGAGACATCGAACATCACAGCTAATCCTGTAAGTCTTGCAGGAGCAAGCTTTGGACAGTTCAGGTTCAACATTCACGAAGTAATCAATGATCCCAACTTCTTATTCTGGAGATCCTTTGGATACTCAGCACTGATCACGGTTGTTTCTCTCGTACTCCTCTCATTATTCGGAGCAATGGCAGCCTGGGTTATCTGCAGAAACAAGACAGTTTGGTCAACAGTTATTTACTTTACATTCATCGCATCAATGATCATCCCGTTCCAGGTAGTAATGCTTCCTCTTATCTCTACCTTCCGTGATGTGGGCAAGTTCATTGGAATACCTATGCTTCAGTCAGTTCCCGGTATAGTATTTGCTTACCTGGGATTCGGCGGAGCGATGACAGTATTCATCCTTAACGGCTTTATCAAGGGCGTTCCTTTCGACCTTGAGGAAGCAGCTTCAATCGATGGATGTACACCGGAGCAGACATTCTTCCAGATCATTTTCCCTCTGCTTACACCGGTTATCACCACAGTTACAATCCTTAACGGTATGTGGATCTGGAACGACTACCTTCTTCCATCCATGATGCTTGGACAGAACGGCAAGGTAATGACTATTCCTATCGCCATCCAGAAGTTCGTTGGATCTTACGTAAAGCGTTGGGACAGAATCCTTCCCGCTGCACTGCTTGCTATCATACCTATGATCATCATCTTCCTTATCGCACAGAAACAGATCATGGAAGGAATGATAGAGGGTGCGGTAAAGGGCTGAGAACACTTGGCGAGGTATTTTCGAGCCTAGTGTGAACGTGTTCTGGCGAGCGCAGCGAGAGCAGAACTTCCTTGTGAATCACAGTGTTCGCCGCCCAGAACGGAACTACCTTATTAGAATGGAATCTCTTTCATATATACATAAAAAGGTCCCGGCATTCATCCGAATGCCGGGGCTTTGATTTTATCTGATCATATTCGATCTTACTGAACAACTGTAGCCATTGCAGGAACTCTTACAAATGCAAGTGTGCCGTGGCGTGTCATATTGACAACTACGTGGTCTTTTCTGACCTCTACAACAGGAAGTTGAACCCATGTGCCGTTCTGTGCCTGATAAACTGCAATGTTCTCTCCTGCCTGTACACCGCTTAAAAAGAAGTTAACCTTAGCTGTGCTAAAGCCTGCGCCGGGTGAACTGGTCTCAATGCAGCTTACAAGGCTTCCGCCAACCTTACCTGCCAGGGTATTGGCTGATGTAACAGTTCCGCCTGCAGGAGCTTTGATCGTGAAGGTTATGTTGCTGCGTCCGCCGTTGATCTCTATTTTGCCGCCCTGATAAGTAACGGTTCCGCCGAAGTTGACATAATTGCCACCGCTTGAAGGCTGAGATGCTCGTGGTGTTGATGATCCACCGCCTCCGCCGCCATTGATAACAACGGTCTGTTTAGCTTTTACAGCCTGAATAAGCTCATCGATCTGCTTATCTTTTCTTGCAAGTTCTTCCTGGAGCCTTTCAATTTCAGCTGTAGGACTTAAGGATCCCTCTTCCGTGGTAGTTGTATCTGCAGTTTCTGTAGCAAACGCAGTTACAGAAGAAGAAATGATCATCACAGATGTAAGAGCCAAGGCAAGTATTCTTTTCATTTTAGCACCTCCACACTTCAATTCTACTTTTATATGTTTCTATGATGTGTAATATCATTCAGGTTCAGAGTATTCAACGAATCTGTCTATGGTCCCTCTCATATCACCCACAAGGCAGCCGACAACGATCACCTGTTTCGATGGGTCATCTCTGTTTTCCGTGGTCAACGTGATAATGAAATTATCAGGCTCTACCATATTTTCCCAGCCGGTCCTGATATTCTTGGTCATGGATCTGGAATCATAGATCTCATCCAGAAAAGCCTGACATCCACCGGCATAGGTAAAATCATACTGCGCAAGAAGCCTTGTGTTCTCCCTGCCGTAGGACGCAAACACATAATAGATCAGAACGTTCCCGTCTAAATATACATATATATAAGGATGCTCTTCAAAGTACTTCCTGTCCAAAAACTTCTGGACATCGGCAAACATGCTCCCATCCTCGGGAGAGGAGCCGTGGAGTACCTCATTGAAATCGCACATGTTCTTGAGATTTGCACACTCGGTATATATCGCCCCTTTTGGATCAGGCTCTTTTTCCGAATTATGAGTCCTGTAAAAAGAGTCATCTCCGTCAAG
>JAILFT010000077.1 GCA_024697425.1 Butyrivibrio sp.
ACGAACTCATAGGAGAAAGCCCTGAAGCCCGTCATGACATCTCTGATGTTGCAGTCAAAGAGCCTGTTAATGCTGGCTCTTACAAGGTCATTACCAAAATTGTGGAAAGGTCTCTTATTCTCCTGATAGTAGGTAGAAGAAAGCCTGTCACCCACCACCATATCGGAGTTGTGGTTAAGCACCAGATCAACCATCTCGGGAGCTGACTCCATGGGATAGGTATCATCTCCGTCCACCATAACATACACAAGAGCATCTATCTCGCGGAACATACGCCTTATTACATTGCCCTTGCCCTGCATATATTCGTTGCGTACAACAGCCCCGGCCTTAGCGGCAATCTCTGCCGTAGCATCCGTTGAATTATTGTTGTACACGTATATAGTAGCCTCAGGAAGCGCAGCTTTGGCATCCTTTACCACCTTTTCAATTGTCTTTTCCTCGTTATAACAGGGGATAAGTACCGCTATCTTGTCCATGGGATCTCCTCAGGTCATCTGATGATAATCTTATTTGATTCCGTCATCATCGTTATTCTTGTTTCCGATCTTCATACGCTCATGACCACCAAGCTTATTGGCAGCCTCCTGGTCGCCTCGAAGGATTGCATTAACAATCTGCATTCTGAATCCGGCATCAATGAAGTCGCAGTGCTTACAGAAAGGATAGTTCTGTCTTCCCTCAGCAATCTTTCTTCTTACCTCCTGGAACTTCTCAGAGCCCCAGGCTTCCTTTAGACTCATCTTGGTAAGATCACCAAAGTCTGTCACCTCAAAGTTATCGCAGCAGCAAAGTCCCATCTTACCGTTAGGCATGATCCACATATCTGTGAAAGGAAGAAGACAGGTCTCTTTAATAACCTTCTCAGTTTCCTTCTTGTTGGGAGCACTGCCTGCGCGGTTCGTAAGAACCTCCTGAAGATATCTCATCTGAATCTGAATATCCAGATCCTTGAACTCATCGGGATGAGCCTTCACATAATCGTAAAGCTCCTGAATATTCTTGTGGAGTTTCATCTCCATGGAGTAGTTGTTGATGATAAGCTGATCGATATATGGAGCTACCTCTTTTACCTTATCAATGGTCAGGATGAGTCCGTTTGTAGACATGAAGATAAAACTGTCCGGAAGCTTCTCTCTGGCATATTTGTGTCTCTCCACGATCTTGGTATCAAGAAGGGGCTCGTTGTTACCGTAAAGGGTAAGGTGTCCCTTGTATCCCCAGTCAGCCAGCTGGTCGATGATATTCTTGTAAACCTCATCATCTATCTTGCAAAGAGGCCTCTTCTCCGCATGCACATTGGCAGTACAGAAAGCACAGGTGGAATTGCACCTGTTGATGGTCTCGATATTTACGACGTTGGGCATGGGAACTTCCTTGGCATTCAGGAAATAATCGCAGTACGCCTTCTGTGACTTACTCCTTGTTGCGAACTGAAGCTTAAGATAAGCGTTGCTGGCAAGCATAGGAAAATGCTTCCTGGCAAACCATCCGAACTTTCCCATAAAACTGTTAACTCTAATAGGCATTTCTCAAATCTCCTCACATTCTCTTTTACATCATCCCTCATCCGGGGGATTGTCATTCCTCTGATAGAGGTAAAAAGTCTCATCGTACCGGTAGAATACGCAGCGTTCCTGCATCACAAGATCATACCTGTCGCCTATTCCCTCCGCCTGACTTCCTATACTCAGGACAAAATCCGCTTCTCCGCTGTGAAGGTAGGTCTTCTGGTAATCAAGAACCTCCTGCATATTCAGTGTCTGGGTCTGGAAATAGTAGCATATGGGCTTAACATTAAGAACCGTATACAGTCCGGCATCAAATCCAAATTCGTTTATGATGCCCGGATTCTCGATCCCTGTATTCTCGATATAATCCTTAAAATGATACAGCCACAGGTCCTCCGCCTTAAGGCTCATGACCTTGGGATTGATGGAAGTAAACACAGTGATGACAGCTCCGATAACAAGCGCCACAATACTCATGCCAAAGGCAGCGGATGTTTCCAGAATAGAGCCCCCATAAGCCCGCCCATGGGTATGCTTCTCAATCTTTCCCTTCAGGAACTTTTCTATTATATAACAAAATGGAATAAATCCAAACAGCACAAACACATTTGTTGGGAATGAGTAGTAGGGAAGGCTCACTCCCCCGATGAAGATCACCAGGAGCAGGAAAAAGAGCTGCACTCCAATATTTACAAGCTCCAT
>JAILFT010000093.1 GCA_024697425.1 Butyrivibrio sp.
TGGAGTGCTTTGCCGACAGAATGAGCGGATTTGTAATTGAAAGTATCATCATGTCTGCTGCAGGTTACGCAATCGTAAAGCTGGGACTCAGACGCTTCGAGACGCTATTTGAGCAGTACAGGATCATTGGAGAGCATGAAACAGTCATGAAGGAAAAAATGGAAATCCAGGAATCCATGACTGAAATCTACGAGAACGTCAATCTTATAGATTTCGTAAACAGTACCGAGATGTCTCTTCGAGATCCCGAGCAGAAGGTATGTCCCATTGATATGACGAAGCAGACGCAGACCCGGATGAATAAGATGATAAGCCGGCGGGTAATGTCCGATCAGCTGGAGGAGTTCAGAAACTACACCAATATCACAACGGTAAGATCGAGACTTTCTCACAGAAAGCTCATCAGTGCCGACTTCATTGATGTTGTCAACGGGTGGTTCAGAGCACAGTACATCACTGTTGAGGCCACCCCGGACGGGATACCCACCAAGGTCATATATACCACAAGAACCGTAGACGACGAAAAGAGGAGAGAAGAAAACCTTATCAGGATCTCAATGACGGATGAGATGACAAGGCTCTTTAACCGAAGATGCTACGATGAAGACCTCAAAAAACACAGATACAATGGAATGTCCACAGACTTTGTGATATTCTCCGTGGATGTAAACGGGCTTAAGAAAGTAAATGACACCAATGGCCATGCTGCCGGTGACGAGCTTATCAAAGGCGCAGCAAACTGCTTTTCTCTGGCTGCGGGCAATCTGGGTAAGGTCTACAGAACAGGCGGAGATGAGTTTATGGCTATCGTTCATATGGAAGACCCGGAGGGGCTGCGTAAGGAGATTCAGCGAAGGACTGCAGATTGGAAAGGCATCCTTAATGATTCTCTTGCCATGTCCGTTGGCTATGCCTCATACAAGGATCATCCCGAAGCTTCAGTAGATGAACTGGAGCGTCTTGCGGATACGGATATGTACAATGAGAAGGAGAAATACTACAGAGAAAGCGGCATTGATAGAAGAAGAACATGAACAAGTCATTGAGAATCGTCCCCGTTGACTAGGGCAAGGCGGTGCCCGACTTTGATAAATAGGAAAAGGTGTGACACATTCTTTGTCATTGACAAAAAATGTGTCACACCTTTTTAGTGCACATGTACTGATAAAATATATTTGGGGGATTTTATACTATTAGGAGGCTAATTATGTATTGTCCTGAATGCGGCAAAAAGATACCTGATGACAGTGTTTTCTGTGATGAGTGCGGCGCAAGGATCGACGAGGAGAATGCGCCTGGACCGGCAACAAAAGAAAGCGAGAAGACCAAAACCGGGAGCAGCATTATGTACATAGCCGCGGCCATCGGAGGCGTGGCACTTATCATTGCAGGATTTCTGGTGTTTAAGAACATGTCAGGTAAGGGCGGTTCTGATTCAAATCCTTCGGAAACAGAAACGGAAACGACAACGGCAATGGAAATGGCAACAACAACGGAAACGGCAACGGCAACGGAAACGGAAGCTGTGGCAGTGGAATTGTCCTCCGAAGACAATGAGAGTATTGAGGAGACCTTTGACGAGGACTATCCACAGGGATTTACGGAGGAAGTGGAGCTTACTGACAGTGATCTCGCACAGTTTGCAAATAGGCTTTCAACTACGGAAACGGCAAAGGCTTTGGATTTTGAGTGGTTTATAGACTATGTAAACACCGGAGGAACAGGTTCCGGTAAATTTCTTTCGGATCAGAATCAGGTCTTTCTTGTGACGGGTGACATGATACCTGTCCTAAACGGAGGCTGGAAAGCTTTCATGTTTACCAAAGCCGGTGACTATGGCTCAGATTCAGAGCGCTACTTAAATGCTGAGATTACTATTGAAGGGGAAAAGATATACATAACTCTTAACTATGATCAACTGGTGGATCCTGTTACAGGTGAAACTATTCAGGAATCAGCAAAGGTCAAGTACAAGGGAACCATAGATCCGGTTACCGGCAAGGCGGAGGTTCTTTGTGATGACAGCAAGATCGAGATTGAGAATTTCTTTTCAGCTATGGATATAGAGTCAGAATATGCAGTGGGGAAGTTTTACTGGATATCCGGAGAGATAGACCAGTTCGGACTGATGAGGGAGTACTATCCCTGAATTAGAGAACGCTGGCGAAGCATAAGTGGATACTGCAGAGGGAAAGGAGACATTATGGAAGACATTCAAGGCCAGAAAGTGACTGAAAATATCTATCTTTGTCCCGACGGAAAGTACAGATGGGTTTATGAGTTCAATATGCTGAAAAACCCGGCGATACTTTTTACAATCTGGAAAATTTTCGGAATCCTTATTCTGATCCAGATAGGATTTTCCTTTATTTTTGCATTATTTGAAGGCGGAGTATCAGACTGGATAAGCGGTTATCTTTTATCGCCGGGAATCCTTATCGTGCCCGGAATTCTCTTTGTACTCTCCATTATTGCCTATATAATTGTGGCTTTTCTCTATGGATGGAAGTATATGGTCCTGTTTGAAATGAATGAAGAGGGAGTGGTTCACAATCAGATGCCCAAGCAGTTTGAAAAGGCCCAGGGAATTGCCTGGCTTACCACTATGGCAGGCTTGCTTGCGGGGAACTACACAACAGCAGGTGCCGGAATGCTGGCATCAGCTAAGAGCAATTCCGTTTCAACTTTTGAAAAGGTAAAAATGGTTGCTAAGAAAAAGGGACTTCATTTGATAAAGGTAGATGAATCGTTGGAAAAGAATCAGGTATATGCCGAAGATGCTGATTTCGAATTTGTTTGGAGTTATATCTCGGCACGCTGTCCAAATGCGAAGATAATTGGGAATTAAATACAAAATAAGGAGAGCTGATTATGAGAATGATCAAAATCAGGAAAGCTGTTTCATTACCCTTTATATTGCTATTGATGGTGCTCTTGACCGGCTGTGGTGATTCGGGAAATATGCCCTATGAGCCGGATACGCCCCCTCCACCTGATCATGACGGCGTATTTGTCTCTGACCATGGAACAATGGAGTTTAATGGCGATGGGCAAACTGTAAAAGTGGACTTTGACGATGAACTTACAGAGCTTCTGGGCTTTACTGAAGGATCCTTCGAAGGAACCTATGTCTTTTTAAGCGGGGATCTTCCTCCCGGAGGCAGTGTGGATGTCAGGTATGATGTGGCTCATGAGCTGGAGCTTAGATCAGAAAACGAAAGAATTGTGGTACGGGTAGGAATCGCTGCGGAAGACGGAAGTACTGCGACAGTAGGAACAAATATGGTTACTTCCGAGCGCATTCCGATGCTGTTTAAGATTGATGGAAAAAGTGTGACGATCATGTTTACGAAAAAGTCAGATGGCTGATTTTGGAGGTTTGTATGGCGCAGCAGATGAAATTTTGCAGAAAATGTGGAAAAAAAATCAGTGCCGATGCAAAGTTCTGCAGATATTGCGGATTTAAATTTGATGTTACCGGATCTGCCCCGGCACCCCGGGAGTCTGTTGTGCAATCCGGTTCGCAGGCTGTCCCTGAGCCCGCCTCCATGGGAAACGTTGCGGATAAGATTGCTTTAGAGAACCGGTTTGATGCAGCTGGCATAGCAGGAGAAAGACCCCTTGGAGATTTTGAGCTGGATGGCCTGATTCCTGAGAATGTCAAAGAGGAGATTCAGAAAGTGGCGTCTCCTGTTCAGGCTCTTATCAATACCTGTGGCTCATTTTTTGGCGGAACTCTTAAGACATTTATTACTCCCAAGACCTGGATACCACTCATAATAATTGCCATCCTATGGATAGTGCTTCCAGGGATGAAGGACAGTGATTCTCCCATTGTTAAGGCACTTTCTTTCCTGACCTTTGCTGAGGGCGGTTTAAATCGTGATACAGCAGGAACGCTTGGCGGAATAATTGGAAAAGGCACAGTGGCTGCAGCATGGGCATCTATTTTTACCGGTGGTATTACTTCCGCTGGCAAGGGCCTTGGTTCAATATTCAAAGGAACGGGAGAAAAGAGAGGGATACTTGCCCACATCATTGGCTTTTTTATTGGGATTTCGCTATATTTTGCATTTGCAGACTTTGATCTTGCCTCGGCACAGACTGCTATGGCTGGAATTTCAGGAGCATTTCTTTCTTTGCAGTGCATAGGAAAAAGAGAGGGGCCCTGGTATGAACTGGCTCAGGCACTGACCTCCAAAGTTAAGGATGGCGTTAGGATGCCCCGGAGCGGCAAAGCTCAGAGTCTTCTTACCGGTAATGCAATAGGATTTGCGATAGCTGCGGCTATTATGGCGCTTTGACGGAAAGGAGGCTTGAAGATGATTAGAATGATAAAAAGAATCTTTTCCCTCACAGTAGCAGCTTTGATGATAGCGACGCTGTTTTTTTTGAATTACCCGAGTCAACACAGGGTTCATGCCACTGAATCAAATGGCTATTGGCGCTTAGTAAGAGTAGATTTCGACCATGATGAAGAAAAAACATCAACATCCGGCCAGAGATGGGCATATGATGCCACTGAACTCAAACATAGCTATACCTATGAACATATACCAGAATATGATAATGGTGGTTATAATGACAAAATAGTGGAGGATGTATACTATGATTCACTGCCTACGATATTAAATCCAAGAGATAGCGTAGATCTTTCTTATAGAGCTGAACTAAAAGAGTACGTTTCTTATCAGTATACTGATATTTCGAATCAGGGTACTGAAATGTCTCGGTCTGAACTGGGAGAGTTCACCGTAGCACTTGAGAGGGATGATAGAATCATTCCGTCAGGGGGTAAAATTACGGAAAAATCACCCGCCAAAATCCGTCTTAAATATTCCGACAGTAGTGTGGGCGAGATAATTGAATATCGTAATGATTATATCTATCGTCTGACCAATACCCCCCAGACAGCAACAGGAGAATATATACTGACTGTTCCTTCCGGTGAACCGGGTGACAGGCTTACAGTGTCTGCTCATAGCTTCTTTGGAAGGGCAAGAACTTCATGGGTTTATGAATGGTCAGAATGGTCAGAGGAGACTTCAGAAGAGGGCCATTGGGTATACCGGGATAAGAGCTGGGACGAAAATATAAATGTTACTTCTCCTGATTCAACCGGTACAACAAAAAAATACTATAATGATGGCTGGCATCAGCAGGTAAAAGTAGAGATATTTGAAACCGGAGAAGAATACCCGGACAGATACTATACGATAGATACATCACCTGTCAGGTTCCCACCATCGCAGTTGTATGATCTGAAACCCGGAACAGAAGTGGAACTATCGGCGGCCAGTGAGTATTTAAAGCTTGGCGATAAATTAGTGGGATTTGCTACCTGGGACGATGTTCCTGATGGCTATGAGGTTATAATGCCCATAGACCAGATTGGTGGACACTTTCGGGTGAAACTGGGTAGCGGTGATGGACAATCTGATTCAGAAATAGAAGTCAGGGAGGTTAGTCATAAAGACTTTGTATGTACTCCCAAAGATGAAGTATCTTATGTATATACTTACAGGCCCGGGGGACTTGGCTATACGTTAAAGGGAAGTAATTATTACAACCCGCACGGAAGCATCGTATCTTCTTTTGTTGTACCAAGCGGAAAAACCGGTGATACACTTACTTTGATATTTGACAGCTTTTATAACGAGATGCATACCTACTGTTACTATGACTGGGTTGGTGAAGCGGCTGCAGTTCCTGCTGATAGCGGCAATGACAAGCCAATCACCCAGGATGTTGTAACTGTAGCCGATAATAATCCGGGTGAAGATGCCGGAACAGATATTATATCCGAGATTATAGAGGGAGCAGATGATCCCGGTATCGCTGAAAGAATAGGCACAGCAGGAGGAGGTGCTCTTACTGTCGGAGGAGTTACAGCACTCCTTAAGGGTAAAAAGAAGAAAAAAGAAAAAGAGGAGAAGAAAAAGGAAAAGAAAAAGTCCAGATACAGGATGTATGTTTCCAAGGACTTTGGCGATGCACTGCAAAAAGGAGGAAAGGCAGTCGCAGTCCGTGCCAGAATAGATGAGATAGATGATAACGGAACCCGCCATCCAAATCAGCTCTTTACACAGAAGATCGAGGTGTCAGGAGAAGAGATTATAGTCGAAAGCGCATCCTTACGGGGAAACTGGATGGAGGCTATGATCCGTTCAGATGCCAAGAGTGAAAATGACAAAGGTACGCTGATATTTAAATTTGAAGGAAGCGGTGGGACCTTCAGGAATCACATCACCTTCCGTCTAGTCGATAAGCCTCAGCTCATATTCCCTGAGATAAAAGATGACGGCACTTGGGTAAGTAACGGTAAGACACCAATAGCATATCTTATCGCGGGAGCAGGGGGTGAGACTTCGCTTCCATTCATGTTCCTGGATGCTGCCAGTGAGCCGGAGGAGATCAAATTCACTACTCCTTCTGATATCGATATAACTGAAAAGCGTGAGGAAAACTACACAATCGGATATTACGCAGTTATTGCCAACAGGACAAAGGAAGCAGAGAAGGAAAATGATATTTTTGCTGAAATGCGAACTGAGACAGTGGGCCTTGAAGCCGTATTTGCAGGTGACGTAGTGGTAAGAGGGGAATTCTATATAGATATTGTCCCGGCAGGGTTGTCTGTCCTAATCCGCGGTGGTATGAACCCGCTTCGGGAAGGTAAACCCGGCGTCAGGGACAAGTTAAAGGATGGCTTTCTTGAAGTTATTTCTTATGCCACAAGGCAGGATGACGAGCTGACCCTTGATCCTCTGATAAGGCCCACGGGTTTTGATCTGTGCTATGCATATACTGATCTTAAGGGTAACTGTCATATTGAGACAGAGGCCGAATGCTTCAGATTTGGAAAGCTGATGCCCACGGATGAAGCAACAAACAGTATTCTTGCAAAATATGAATATGAGATCGGGACCACCGGCGGATTTTCCATAGAGCCACAGGATTCCCTGCCGGAACTGGAAGAAAAGTATTATGTTAAACTCCCGGTCAGCGCATCGGCAGAGGGATTTTTTGCTAATGCGGATATTCCAATCCGCCTTCTTGGGGAACCCTATGATCCGCTACAGGACTGGAAGACCGAGTACAGAGAGCTTCAGCTTGCAATCTTACGGTACTATCCCATAGAGTATGCTAAACAGCGCCTCAGATATGTGAGAAATGAACTGAATGATCCTGAAATTTATGATAAGTCATGGCTTCGCGCCATGCGTAAATCCATTATCGAGGCGTCTCAGGATTACTGGCTGCTGGAGGTTAAGTATCAGGAAAAACTCATAATGTACTATGATATTTCGGATACTATATTCAAGAAGCCTCCGCGCTTTATGGCAGATGTGGCACTAAAGATCATCTTCAAATACTATTACGGCGAAAACGAGGGGTGGATATCCCCGCTCGTTGGGATGTGTCTTGACATACTGGATGAGGTCCTCTGGGATTATATCCAGACAGGAGAGATGAACGTTGATCTTAATGAAAAGATCATGAAATTTGCCACAGATGCATTGGAGAATTACATCTCAGTTTCGGATGATGCAGGAAAACTCACAAACTTTGACAAATCAGACCCTAAATTAAAGCAGTTTATTATTTTCCTCACCATGTGGCTGATAGCAGACCTTTATAAGAATTACTCGGGTATGAATCCTAAAGATTTCTGGGAGTCAGTAAGAAAGACCTGCGTCGATCTGACAGGTATGGCAGGCAAAAAGTATCTGGGTGCTAAGCTGCAGCAAGTTATCAATTCTGAGACGATGCAGAAGTTCTTGAAGCAAAAATGGGTCCAGAATATTACCGACTACCTCAAGAAGAATCTGGCACCGGAGCAGGCTTACATTAAGGGAAAAGGTATCGACTACGGTAATAACAATTTAAAATTTACACGCAGATTCGATCAGCAGATGGAGCTTGTAAATGGCGACAAGATTGGGAAACTTGGCGATCTGGGAGATAAGCCTTCGCTCATCAACTTCAGTAAGGACGGACGCCGTCTCGATATAAACAATCTGGATACACTGGACATAAAGAATAAGATGAACACAATGCTTCCCGATGCTAAAGGAAACTTCCAGTTCTCCGAGATGGAGCTTGATCACATGGAACTTCTTACTTACGCCGGGATAATACAGACCTATATCGAGGAATTCTTTGGTCTTGGAATCGCCAATATCACGGACTCTGATAAGATTGATCCTAAGGGACAAGACTTCTTGAACTTTGATGTTGAGCTTAAGGTCGCAGAGATTGGTCTCGATATCGCATTCAGGATAGAGGTGAATTACTTAAAGCTTCTTACTTCAGTGGCAACCGGGGCGTTCATACCTTCCTGCTTTGAGGCTATTTATGACGCTCTCATAGGCTGGTATCCTTTCAAAAATACCGGTTCAGAGTCCCTTTCAAACGATGTTGGAAGGGAGATACATAAGATGGATAAATTGCCAAGTGCCTAATGCGGCGTCATGTTAAAGATTACAAAACAATGGGTGATATGAGTTTATTTCTTCAAACCAGATACCTCTCCTCCAGCATCTTACGCAGAGAGTTTCTGTCCATCTTACATTTTTCCATGATGGTTTTGGCGTAGCTTTTGAACGCCATACACATGGAGGGATGACTGAATGCAAAGGATAGCCCTGGCCTTATGGCCGGGGTTATTTTTGTCATATTGTCAGAAATAAGAAGGTTGATGTTCTGAAATGGAGCCTCGGGGATTGGGTAAAACCTGTAATTATCAAATTCTTCCGAGAGTTTCACAATGTCTTTTATGTGCCATTTGTATTGTTCGGGAGTATATGCTACTGCCTTGGACACTAAGGGAGGTCCGACGGTTATATTGCCGTTTGCGATTTCTTCATGGGCAGCAAGAGGAATAAGCTCATATACAGAATCAGTCTTCAGTTTATCCAGAAGGGCATTTCTTGCATCTTTCCAGACATCAAAAAGCGAACTGTCGCTGAAACTTGCAGCCAGCTCTTTTGACATGGTGCTTATGGAAAGGGAATTCTGGATGGTGATCACATTTGATACGTCGGGAAATGTTCTGGAGGGCAGTGATGTCATCAGTGGCGAGGAATTAAGTAAAAGACTGTCAAATTCTTTCCTGAATATTTCCAGCGCCCTTTGGTCTGTGTAATAGTGGTAGATGCCATCTTCCCTGGAGGTAGCCGCATGGAATGCCTTTATGCAGACATGATCGGGAATCAGGAAAAAAGTGTGCGAGAATCGGCTGTTACGTTGTTTCCTGCAGAAGTAGGATTCTATCATCCCGGACATATATAGAGGAAGCCAGCTTTTTATGGCATCATTCATTTCATCCAGATCTCTGTCCAC
Organism: Butyrivibrio sp.; assembly: GCA_024697425.1. GTDB lineage: Bacteria > Bacillota > Clostridia > Lachnospirales > Lachnospiraceae > Butyrivibrio. Next base: position 9,346 of record JAILFT010000093.1, read on the forward strand.
ATTATGGATGATATAGATGTGAGTGCCGTTTTTTACGCATTCCAGCATAAGGGACGCCCATTTTGTAAGATAGGATGGATCATGGGTCATCCAGCTCTGGTCCTCATCAGAATAAAGAAACATCTCTTTTACCCTGTGCTCAATAGCAAAGGTCAGAAAATGAAGAACGGCATCTCTAAGGCCATTAGCCCCGTAATATACTGACTTCGCTGGCGCAGATATTTCGGCTAAAATGATTGCGGGATCAGGAATGGAAGATGAACTGGAAATCTTAATAGAATCCAGTATTTCAAGAAGGTTTTCGGCTACCCGGGCGTTGTCGTCCGTTTCATCATTCCTGTCATATAACCAGTTAAAAAAGACTTCATCATCAATTTCGGTAATGGGCAGCTTTAGGGCATCTGCCAGGTCGGCTTTCTTCTCACTCTTGATTATCCTGTCATATAAGAGACCACTTATCTTTGCAGAAAGCTCGGGATTGGACACGGGAGTCCGAACGCCGTTTCTATAGCGGCTGATAAGGGAGGCATCTGCGTGGAGCAGTCTGCTGAGATTGACATTTGACATATTTGCCAGAGACATGGAAAGATTGAGCCTCTCGCTGAAGTGGCGGCACTCTATATTTCTTTTGCCTCTTTTTACAGAAGGCTTGCAGGCTTTTGCATCGTCATAATTGTAAACATATCCCTCATATAGCCATTTGCTGATCTGGCTTTTTATCTCATCTGCGGTACCTTTTGGGTCAGAACCCACCAGTTCGCATAGTGTTTTCAGGTCGTTTTTATTGTCAGAGTAAAGATATATACCGTCTACAAGCCTGGCAGCAGTGCTGCTCCCGGGAGTAGGGACTCTTTTTCCGCTTCTGATGCGGCTGATATTTGTCCTGTCAAATCCTGCGTATTTGGCCACATCAGCCCCTGTGGCTCCTGTAACATAGAAAAGTTTGTTTATTCTTTCTGTAAGCATTAGAATCCAGCCTCCACATTGATGCACGAAATAACGAATATTATAATTATTGTAGCACGCACATGTGTGACAAGACAAATTGTCAATGACATGTGACATGTCACGGGAAAAGAGTCGGGGAAATAAAGTATCATTAATGTATAGTTGACCATAGTATGACCATATGAATGATAAGAGGTGCGTATATGTTTTGTGAGAAATGTGGAGCTAAGATTCCGGATGACAGTTCTTTTTGCGAGGTTTGCGGAGCAAAGATAGAACCGGATAGCAAGCCGGCTCCGGGGCCTGAGAGCTCTTCTTTTGGAACTGTTTCGGAAAAAGCTGATAAACAGGGTAGTTCCCCAAATATCATTGGCATTTTGGCAGGAGTGGCCGCAGTAGCATTACTGGTCATAGCTCTGCTTGTGGCAAAAAAGAGTGGCCTCATCGGAGGAAATACTGACAAGGACGATGGCTCTTCAGAGGAAACTGTGGCTGAAACTGTAACAGAAACTGTAACAGAAACTGAAACGTCTTCGCAAACTGCAGCAGAAACTGCGACTCCTGCAGAAGAACAATCGTCTCAGGATCAGGTAAGCTCAGATAAAGATGCCTTAGTTGAGGCAGAAACACAGCAGGAAAATGCCATATCCGGTCCCGCTATCAGCGGAGTGGATGAGGATGCGGTCATTGAAGACTTTGACTGGTTCTTCAAGGATGGATTTCCTACAGACGGAACAAAGCACGAGGAAATCTGGGGACTGGGAGGAATGTGGAAATGTATGATGAATATTTATTCCGCATCTGATGACCAGGAAACATACAGGATGGTGATCGCTGATACGGATGTGCAATATATGGGGTATAAGCTGACGCTTCTTTTCCACACAAAAGGACGGTATGAATATCCCAAGAATTCTCTTGATGAAATAAAACAGGTTGGAGATTCTGAAGCCGTTACCCTCACAATGAACGGTGACTGGGATGAGGAGCGGACATCTATGGATGTTTACAGTGTGAACAGCGCGCTCAATTGCAGTATTAACAAATTTGTTGAGAAAAATGGCTATGAATATGCTTTTGGCAGTGTGTTCAACGACACGACCAGGATTGGTGACGTGGTAATGATAAGAGTCAAACCTGAAAGTGGTGATTAAATATCTGTTAAAGATATATCATTTCCATTGAAAAGTCAGATTATTTATGCGAAAATATGTATTGGCACGGCGCAAAATGCGCTTGAAATCTGTGCGTGAGTAATGAAATATTTACTTTACAATACGAAAGGAGATTTACACATGATTTACTCAACAGAGGTAAAAAATATGTGTCCCGTACACCAAGGGGTACATCATGGCGCTGCTCCCATTCCCGAAGAGGCAAAATGGGTTCAGTCCAAAGAAGTTAAGGACATTTCCGGCTATACACACGGTATTGGCTGGTGTGCTCCTCAGCAGGGAGGCTGCAAGCTTTCACTGAACGTTAAGGATGGAATCATTCAGGAGGCTCTGGTAGAGACTATCGGATGCTCAGGAATGACACATTCAGCAGCTATGGCAGCTGAGATCCTTCCCGGTCTTACAATTCTTGAAGCACTTAATACTGACCTTGTATGTGATGCAATTAATACAGCAATGAGAGAACTATTCTTACAAATAGTATACGGAAGAACTCAATCAGCATTTTCAGAAAATGGACTTACAATAGGAGCAGGACTAGAAGATTTAGGAAAAGGAACAAGAAGCCAAGTAGGAACAATTTATTCAACACTTTCAAAAGGACCTAGATATCTAGAATTAGCAGAAGGATATATAACAGAGATAGGATTAGATAAAGAT
>JAILFT010000127.1 GCA_024697425.1 Butyrivibrio sp.
TCCTATGATATTTATAATAGGATGGAGAGGAGAACCGGGGATACACGATGAACCTCAGCACATCTATCAGGGAGAGGTTACCATTAAACTTCTTGAAGATATGGATATAGAGCCCTTTATTATCGGAAGTGATACAGCAGATGATGAAGTTATCGATGCCATGAATCACTTTGAAGGGGTTTTGAAGCAGGGAAAAGATGTGGCTTTTGTAATTCGCAAGGGTGCATTGACTGAAGCGCCTAAAGTTGAATACAAGAATGAATACAGTATGGTTCGGGAAAAGGTTATTCGTCATATAGTCAGAGTTAGTGGAGAAGACCCAATTATATCTACAACCGGCAAGATCAGTCGTGAACTGTTCGAAACAAGAGAAGCATTCAGCCAGGCCCATAAATATGACTTTTTGACCGTGGGTTCAATGGGGCACTGTTCTTCTATTGCATTGGGGGTTGCAATTAACAAACCGGAAAAGAAAATATGGTGTATTGATGGCGATGGGGCCGTTCTTATGCACATGGGAGCTATGACAGTTATAGGAGCAAACAAGCCGGGCAATTTAGTGCATATAGTGTTAAATAATGAGGCACATGATACGGTGGGTGGCATGCCTACTGTTGCAGGGAATGTAGATTTAGTAGGTGTAGCTAAATCATGTGGATACCCTTATGCCATTTCTGTGGATGATTTTGACAAACTGGATAAAGAATTGGAGCTTGCAAAAAACAGGAATGAATTGTCATTCATAGAAGTTAAATGCGCTGTTGGTGCTAGGGAAGATTTGGGAAGGCCAACGACAACGGCGATTGAAAATAAGAAAGGCTTTATGGGCTATATTAATGGCTGATAAATGTTACGTAAAGAGACAGAGACTATGGCTCACTTCTTAGGAGGCGGGCCTTATTACCGGAAAACATGCAACAGTGTATATAAAGGAGTAGCCTCATGACCATCGCAATAATTCTTGCAGGCGGCGTCGGAAGCCGCATGAGTATTGATATTCCAAAGCAGTTCGTTGAACTATCCGGACAGATGATGATCATGCACTCAATGCTGCCCTTTGGCGAGAGTGATATGGTGGACAATATACAGATTGTGGCGGCTGAGCAGTGGCGTAGCCGGATAGAAGATGCTGTATTTGAGGACCCTGAATCGGAGGTTGCGCAGAAGTTTCTGGGATTTTCCAATCCCGGGGAAAACAGACAGCTCTCTATTTTGAACGCTATGCAGGATATTCAGAAAATGCTTGATCCTGCCGCGGGCAACGAAGCCGGCACCCAAGGTATCTCAAGTACATCAGATACTGCAAAACACACCATCAGATCCGTCATTATTCACGACGCTGCGCGCCCTTTTGTTACGGTCGAGTGCATTGAGGACTGCCTGAAGGCGCTTGAAACCCATGATGGAGCCATGCCGGTGCTTTCCATGAATGACACGGTCTACTTCAGCCGTACCGGCAAGCGGGTGGACGAGCTTCTCAACCGCAGCTGCATTTACGCCGGACAGGCCCCGGAAGCCTTCCGTTTTGAGAAGTATTTTGCGGCCACGAAGGCTCTTTTACCGGATCAGATAATGATGATCCGCGGCTCCACAGAGCCTGCGATAATGGCCGGATTGGATGTGGCCATGATCCCCGGTGACCAGAGAAACTTTAAGATCACCACCGACGAGGATCTGGAGCGGGCGGAGGAGATATTACGAAGCAGACAGTAGTGGTCTGCGGATGAAACGCAGGAACTGTGGGCAAGGAGGCACCATGAAAGCACAGGTTCTATACGATATAAATGATCTTAAGTTCACGGATGTTGATATGCCGGTGCCCGGTGAGGGAGAGGCCCTTGTGAAGGTGACACGCTGCGGCATTTGCGGTTCAGATGTCCCCAGAATTTATAAGACCGGCGCTCACAACATGCCGTTAATCCCAGGTCACGAGTTTGCCGGAACGATTGTAGAATGCCCTTCCCGTCCCGACCTATTGGGCAAAAGAGCCGGCATTTTTCCGCTGATTCCCTGCAGAAGCTGCACACAGTGCAAGGCACGGCATTATGAGATGTGCGAGCACTATGACTATCTTGGATCTCGCAGTAATGGAGGTTTTGCCGAGTATGTGAAGGTTCCCACGTGGAATCTTTTGCCCATATCTGATGAGATTACCGATGATGTTGCTGCGATGCTTGAGCCCATGTGCGTGGCGGTCCATGCCATGAGGCAGATCGACTTTGTTAAGGATGCTAACATTGTAGTATGCGGATTGGGAACTATTGGACTGCTAGTGGCAATGTTCTTAAAAGATGCGGGCTACCAGAATATCTTTTGCATAGGAAATAAAGATGTGCAGCGTGAGAAGCTTCTGGCTATGGGGTACGAACCTGAGCATTTCTGTGACGTTCGTCGATGTGATCCGGAGAGCTATGTTCTTGAGATGACTGATGGCAAAAAAGCTGACGTATACTTTGAATGCATTGGCAGATCAGAGAGCTATGAGCAGGCTGTGAAATGTACCGGGCCACATGGGAGCGTCATTCTGGTTGGAAATCCCGCTTCAGATATGGAATTGACCAGGCAGACTTACTGGCAAATCCTGAGAAATCAGTTGACTCTTAAGGGAACGTGGAATTCGAGTTTTAATGGGATTGAAGGAACTGGTGATGATTGGCGCTATGTTCTGGAACGTCTGAATGCTTGGACCTTGGATTCCGGACCATCCGATCTGATTACTCATCGCTTTGAGCTTTCGCAGCTTCAGAATGGACTTGATATAATGCGTCGGAAGTCTGAAGAATATGTGAAGATAATGATTGAAATATCGTAAATTGAGAAATTTTGCGATTCGTATTTCTTGACAACAATATCTGAAACATAATTCCCGAAACCTTATTACACCTCTGTAATAAGGTTTCTTTTTGCCCGTATTTTCTGCACTTTAGGGGTTATGCTTTTTGAGAACACGTGTTACGCTTAAGCCATAGAAAAGGAATTCGTGGTCCGTGTTTTCATAGATAAGGAGGTCACGCTATGAGCATTGGAGCAGTTGGAGGCTATTCATCATCGTACTCGCCCTATTCGACAATTGCGGCGGGGGGAGCACTTCAGAGCGCAGCTCAGGATGCGGCCGGACTTGCCATCGAGGAAAAGACAAAGGCCCAAACCGGAGCACTTGATAAAGGAACAGAGAACTTAAGAGATGCCAAATCCGCGCAGAACATTTCCGACGGCGCAATGGAGAGCATTGGCGATTACCTTAATTCGATAAAAGAGCTGGCGATTAAATCCCAGAACGGTACTCTCGGCCAGGATGACAAGCAGAGCATTCAGAGCCAGATCAAAGAGTATCTGAAGGGCGTCGAGGAGACAGCCAAGAGCGCCCTGTATAACGAGAAACCCCTTCTTGACGGCGAGGGCAAACTTTCAGTTACCACAGATGGAAACGGCAGCAAGGCTGATGTTTCTACCTATGACATGAGTCTCAAGGGTCTTGGACTGGAGAACCTTGACGTTACAAGTCCTGATTTTGACATGAGCGCTATCGATAAAGCAATCGAGAAAGTAGACAGCGCCAGGGCCAACACAGGTGCCGAGACAAACCGCGTTGACTACGCAAGTGCCTACAACAGCAGAGCCTCTTTGGAACTCAACGGCTACGCTATGGACAAAGAGGAAGACCGCGTCGTGAGCGCACTTCAGGAGCTGAAGGCCAAGCAGGCAACTGACCAGTACCAGGTAATGCTTCAGAAGAAGCAGCAGGAAGATGAAGTCCAGAAGGCTCAGATGTTTTTCGCATAAATAGCCATAACCACAAGCGCAAGGCGCGCCACTCATATACCCTTATAGACCCGCAGCCGGGGCTGATCATATTCAGTTTCGGCTGTGGGTTTTTATTGTGATACAATAAAGTAGGCTGCATGATCCTGCAGCCAACACATCCACTAATTCAAGGAGGGCAACCTATGAATATTTGGGCACACAGAGGATGCAGTCAGATGTATCCTGAGAACACACTCACAGCATTTGAAAAAGCCATGAACATCCCCGGAATCGCCGGCATCGAGCTGGACGTTCAGATCACCAGGGACGGCGAGCTTGTGGTGATCCACGACGAGCGCGTAGACCGCACCACCGATGGCTATGGCTTTGTCCGCGACTACTCCTTAAGCGAACTTAAGAAATTTCACATATACACAGGAACAGAAAAGGTTGAGCAGATCCCGACAATGCGGGAGGTTTTAGACCTTCTTCAGCCGAAACTTAAGGCCTGGTCAAAAGAGCCTTCACAGCCGGATGGCACATCAAAGGGCCTTCGCCTTAACATCGAGCTCAAAAACAGTATCTACGACTACCCGCAGCTGGAAGAGAAGATTGTGGAAATGGTTCACGAATACGGCGTGCAGGATGCTATTGTATATTCTACCTTCTACGCTGATTCACTGTATCAGGTTCACAAGCTGGATCCCAAGGCAGAACTGGGAGTTCTGGATACCAAGGTTTCAGACTGCCTCTACAAGGCTCTGGGCCTGGAGGATACCTTCCGTCTGGAAGAAGACTCCGCCGGAGCCAATGCAGACACTTTCACCTTTGCCCTGCATCCTTACGGCTTTGCCACAGACATCGCTCCCGAGCGCTTTAAGGGCCGCACTGTTCGCGGCTGGTTTGGAGGACATCTTTTCCCTGAGCAGCCAAGCGGCAGGCTAATGGATTTTGCACCTCTTGAAAAAGCAGGCGTCACCGACGTCTTCCTCAACGAACCGGAGAGGTACCTTCTATGAAAGTAGTTATCCTCGCGGGAGGCTTCGGGACCAGGATGAGCGAGGAGAGTCACCTTCGTCCCAAGCCAATGATTGAAATTGGCGGAAAGCCCATTCTGTGGCATGTCATGAAGGAATACTCCACCTGCGGTTTCAATGATTTCATCATCTGTGCCGGCTACAAGCAGGAGGTAATCAAGGAGTATTTTGCCAACTACTATCTCCACAATTGCGACGTGACCTTTGATTTTACCAATGGAGGCAAGATGGAGTTTGACATGCAGAACACCGTGCCCTGGAGGGTGACCGTGGTAGACACCGGCTACAACACCATGACCGGAGGCAGGATCAGGCGGATCAGGCATCTGGTGGGGGATGAGACCTTCTTTATGACTTACGGTGACGGCGTCTGCGATGTCGATATGAATGACCTTCTGAAATTTCATAAGCAGCAGGGGAAACTCTGCACCGTTACTGCTCCCCTGGCGGGACAGCGATTCGGCGTCTTTGACATGGGCGGTGACGACTCCGGCATAGTTCGGGACTTCCGGGAAAAGGCAGATCAGGACGGAGCCAGGATCAACGGCGGCTACATGGTCATGGAGCCCGGAGTTTTCGATTATATTGAAGGAGACGATACCTTTTTTGAAAAAGAGCCGATGCATGACCTTGTACGTGACGGCCAGTTGGCGGCTTACAGGTATGACGGCTTTTGGAGGTGCATGGACACCGCCAGAGAACGGGATGAGCTCACCATGCTCATAGAGACCGGCAAAGCACCCTGGATAAAGTGGTGAACTGAGAAAAATCCCATGATTACAGGAGAATTCGAATGCGCTTGTCAGATTATGTAGTTGAATTTTTGCAGAAAAAAGGCGTAACCGACTGCTTCACGGTAGTGGGCGGCGGCGCCATGTTCTTAAATGACAGCTTCGGCCACGCTAAGGGCATGAACTGTACCCATTTCCACCATGAACAGGGGGCAGCCATGGCCGCGGAGAGCTATGCCCGCTACGACAACAAAGTGGCGGTTCTTTGCGTAACTTCAGGTCCGGGCGGCACCAATGCCATCACAGGCGTTTTGGGAGGTTACCTCGATTCCCTTCCCATGTTCATAATTTCAGGTCAGACCCGCTACGACACCACAGTCAGGTACGAAGCCGGCCTCTCCGGCGACTCCGAGTCAATCCAGCGTCCGGACGCACTCTATGGGACCAGGAAGAGCAGTCTCCCAAGATCCATCGGAGATCAGGAATATGACATTACCCATGTGGCAGAGAGATTCTGCAAGTACGCCGTTATGATCGAGAGCCCTGAGGGGATAAGATTTCACCTGGAAAAGGCCTGGCACCTTATGAGATCCGGACGCCCGGGCCCTGTGTGGATAGACATCCCCGTGAATATTCAGTCCATGGATATAGATCCTGGCACTCTTCGAGGCTATAAGCCCGAAGAAGCCGGCCCATCAAAACTCGCTCCCACCATGGCTCACGACATCCTCACCATGATCCGCGACGCAAAGCGCCCTGTTCTCTACGCAGGCGGCGGCGTCCGCATCTCCGGAGGCTACGAGGTTTTCCGCAAACTGGTGGATAAACTGGGCATTCCCGTCTGTACCTACTGGAACTCCATAGATTTAATAGAAGATACTCATCCGCTTTACTGCGGCCGCGCCGGCAACATGGGCGACAGAGCCGGCAATTTTGCGGTCCAGAACTCAGATCTTCTTCTGGTTATCGGCTCCCGCCTTTCCATCAGACAGGTGGGCTACAACTACAACACCTGGGCCCGTGCCGCCAAAGTAATAATGGTGGACATAGACGAGGCTGAGCTGAACAAGCACACTCTCCACGTGGATCTCAAGGTCCGCTGCGACGCTAAGGCTTTCATGGAGATGATCCTCAAGGAAATATCCTCCTTTGACAGCTCTTTGCATCGCGACGCGTATCTGTCTCCCGCCGAGGACTGGCGCCGTCAGTGCCTGTCCTGGAAAAATACCTATCCCGTTGTCCGAGAGGGTCAGTTAAACACCGGTGACGACAAAGTCAACGTCTACGGCTTTATCCGTGCTCTTTCCGAGGCCCTTCCTCCGGGAAGCCTTACTGCAGTCAGCAACGGCGCCTGCTGCGTCGCCGGCCATCAGGCTTATGTCATCAAGGACGGCACAAGATTCATAGTAAACAACGCAGTTGCCAGCATGGGCTACGGTCTCCCGGCCGCCATCGGACTTTGCATCGCTTCGGGCAAAAGAGATACTGTCTGCCTTGAAGGCGATGGCAGCATCATGATGAATCTTCAGGAGCTGCAGACCATCATCACTAATAACCTTCCGGTTAAGATATTCCTTATTAATAACGAAGGCTATCAATCCATCCGTATCACCCAGAACAATTTCTTCGGCGATGCCCCCAAGGTTGGCATCGGCCCTGACAGCGGTGATATTTCTTTTCCCTCATACAGGAAGATTGCGGAGGCATTCGGCTACCGTTACCTGTCCATCACCTCGGGAAAAGAGCTATCGTCAGGAATCCGGGAGGCTCTTGAAAGCCCGGGACCTTTGATCTGCGAAGTCTTCACCGATACGAACCAGGTCTGGGAACCCAAAAACTCCGCAAGACGCGAAGCTGACGGATCCATTACCAGTCCACCTTTGGAAGATATGGCTCCCTTCCTTTCAAGAGAAGAACTGCAGCGGAATATGTATATCTGAAAAAGGGCAAAAATTTATAAAAAGTTTATAAATCCCAAGCAACTAGACCACTACTGCCTTCGGAGGCTTAAACACTGGCTTCCGAAGGCTAATTTTATGTAAGACGGTATTTAATTTCAACAAAAACGTAATATAATGAATCGGAAGTTCACGGTTTTTTTAGAAACATAACAAAAATTTTCTAAATTATGATGGGTTGTATGATACCTCTTTTCCTACAATGGAAACGATGGAAAAGATACACCTAGGGAGGAAAAAACTTTGAACAACAACATTCACGGCCATGATCGCAAGAAAGGAACTTTTATCGTGAAGGTCGACTACTGCGACAACGGAACCTGGCAGGGGGAAGTTACCTGGGCGGAGGAAAATAAGAGAGAGCGATTCAGGAGCATGCTTGAACTGATAAAGCTCATGGATGAGGCTATGGCCAATGGCCGGGAAGTTTCATTTGAAAAAGAGGCATAACCTGCTTCTATAAAAATGGTTGTCACTAACAGGCAACAAGATAGGAAAGGGAGAAAGAAACATGTTGAAAAAGTGGAACAGATTTTTGGCGTTCGCACTGGCATTTGTGCTGGTCGTTACCACATTTGGCAGCGATTTCGCAAGTGCAAAAGCATATGCTTTGGGAGACGAAACAGAGATCGAACAACAGACCACAACCGCTGAAGATAATGGCGGAACCTGGTCGGAGATCATTGAACAAACTAATGAGGAGGGGACACCTGCGGACAGCGCGACCGTAGCCGATACTGAAGAAACTCAGCCGGCAGCAGACGCACAGGTTGTAGACGGCAGTACCGAAGAGGTACAAGATCCGGATCAGCCTCCCGTGGATGAGACAGACCTTGATGATGAGTCAGGTGATGACGAGCCCGATGAAGATGCCGATGCGGCAACTGACGAGGACGAGACTCCTGCCGAAGAGATAAAAGAAAAGCTTGTAACTGTAACTTACAAGGCTGGAAAGGGTGGTAAGGTTTCTTTCACAAAAGAGACTATCAATGTAAACAACCCTGAGGAGGCTTTTGCAGGATCTACAGCTACAGCCAATGAACATTATCAGTTCTTTGCATGGGTTGACGAAGATGAGAAGCCTGTTTGTACAGAATCCACCTTCGTTCCTTCTGATGTAACAGAGGATGCTACATTCACAGCTACTTTCGTTGCAGACGAGAATATCGAAGAGCTGATGCCTTTACTTGAAGTAAAAGATAAAAAGGTTGGAGACTTCATCGTATCAGTTGAAGCTGAAGTTGGTGTATTCCCTGCAGGAACAACTGTAGAGATCAACCAGATTGCAGACAGCCTTGCTGAAAAGATGGCTCAGGATGCTCTCGGCGGAGAGTCTGAGAAGCAGGCAAAGGGTGTCGACATCACATTCAAGGATGCTGATGGAATCGAAATCCAGCCCAACGATAACAGATTCGTACACGTATCACTGAAGCTCGACCAGACAGAGACTGTAGAAGGTGAGTCTTTCACAGTACTCCACGAGCATGAGGGCGAGGTAAAAGAGATTAAGGCATCCGTATCAACAGAGGATGCAAATAACGATCCTTCTGATGCAACAAAAGCTGCCACAGAGGTTACTTTTGATGCAAACCAGTTCTCAATCTTCATCGTAGTTGGTGAGCATGGTGATGATGAGCAGGCCAACGAGCGTGAAGTTGTAAACATGAACTTCTACAACAAGGCCAAGAACAAGGCTACAGAAGAGAACAAGTTCTTCTCAAAGCTTGTTAAGAAGGGTGACTTTGTTGCTAATGTTGGTATTCCTACAATTCCGGCAAACAGCGAGTTCGTAGGTTGGTATATTGATGGCGTTCAGGATTCTGACCACAAGGTTACATTCACAATGCCTACAGAAGCTGCTGATATCGAGAAATATCCCGAGGGCAGATATGAAGTCGGCCAGGTAACAACAGGCGTTGATATCAATGTTTACCCTGTATTCAGCACAACATATTACATCACATTTATTGGAACAGACGGTGAGATCTGGAAAGTTGATCAGGTTACTGAGAACGACCTTGATTCTCAGGGCAACTATAGCTTCAAGGACAAGGAGCATGAGCTCACTGCCGGCGCCGGCAAGGGCTTCAAAGGTTGGGCAAAGACTAGCACAGCTACAGAGGCTTATTGGACAATAGACGATGCATCATGGAAGATCAAGCCCGAGACTGCAGCAGAAGAAGCAGGCGATAAGGGTATCTTCCTTTATGCTGTAACTGCACCCGCATACTGGATCAGATTTGAGGGTAACGGAAGCGGCGCAAGCTTCACAGGACCTCAGACTCTGTTCAGAGGCGAGACACTTCAGAAGGCTCTTGATAAGGCTCAGGCTGAACTTCGTTCAGAGGGTTATGCAGACGGAAAGCCCACTCGTAACGGTTATGAGTTCAAGGGCTGGTCTCTTGAGTCAGGCGAGAACAATCCCGAAGTTACTCGCGAACTCAAGAACACAAAGATTGAGGACATTGAGCAGGCTCAGGCAAACAAAGAGCTTAAGCTTTATGCAATTTGGGCAGCAAAGCAGAATGCATCCTTCACTGTAAATGTATGGTATCAGAAGGTTGAAGGCGGAAATGACTACAGCAAGGATTATGACTTTGCGTATAGCCAGGAAATCAAAGATGTTACAACTAATGCTGATATCACAACATCTTTCTCAGGTAATACAATTTCGGTTAAGGTTGGTTCTGGTTATAACAATACCAAGTGGTCTACCAACAATGTTTCAACCAATGATATTAAGGGAATAACAAATAAAAAGACCAATTCAACAGACAAAGGTTTTGAGTACAACGAATCCCGCGGCAGTAAGTGCGAGATCAAGGATGGTAAGGGAAATCCGGCAACAAAGGTAAGCCCTGCCGGAGATACAGTTGTTAATGTATATGTACAACGTAGGGAAATCACTATTACGCTTAAAGTAATAGAGGATTATTCCTATTATAACGGAAACTCCGATGACGGAAATGTTTACGGAAAGAGCAGAGGTACATATTTCCATATTTATAAGGCTAATAACGGACTCTGGTATGACTATGATGCTGAATATACCTATGATTACTACACGGGATATAGGTATAAGGCAAATTGGAAAGACTATGATACCTATAAGGGTCTTTATGGACAGACGCTAAAGAGCAAAGGATATGAATGGTCAGCATCATACATCTGGAATGACAAACTGAGTGGATTGGGTACAACACAATCTTTGAAGGACAGATTTGATGATGACATAACTTATTACGGATGGACAAAAGGTAGTGTCAAGCATAATATCTATCACTATAAGCAGAATATTGACGGATCATATACTTTTGGCCCTGAAAATGAGTACCATGTAACATTTGACTCGGATCAAAACTTTGGCTTTGAGGATAAGTTTACAGGATTTACCGTATATAAATACTACGCAGGTACTAACCGCACAAATAAACCAGTTGACGGAACAGGTAGTGACTGGCGGACATGTGGTTCCGAAAGCGTGCCTCTGAATAATCAGAATAAGAACATCTATATTGTTCATAAGAGAAAAGCGTATTCACTGACCGAGCATATTACATATCCTGATACCAACACAGAGGAAACTTCTATTAGCGGCATTCTCTTTGAGCAGGTTCTTAGAACAAATGCGAATGTAGCTACTATAGCTAAGGACGGCTATGCGCCCAGAGCTATTGCAGGATATTCATTTGGCTGGTACAAGGATCCTGCTGGAACTCAGAAATTCGACTTCGGCGTAACAATGCCTGATGGCGGTATCGTTGTTTATGGTATCTACAAACCCGATGAGTATAAAGTAACTCTTCATCCCGATGGAGGTTCTTATGTGGGCCAGATTAGGGATGGAATTACGGCAGGCAAGATCAATGTAGATAGCGAAGGAAATGCAACCTTTAACGTTCCTTCAACAGAGCTTGTTAACAGAAACAACCTGATCACCGGTGTTGAGAAGACTGGATTTGAGCTTATTGAGTGGTTTACAGATGCTAACACCAAGTTTGATTACAGTAAGCGTCTTACTAAGGATATTCACCTGTATGCACACTGGAGATATCAGGGTGCTGTTAAGCTCATCTATCAGACAGATGCAGCGAAGGGATCATTCGGTAGCGGAGCTACAGAGTTCAGCCCTGAGTATTACTATGGAACAAATACCTCCGCAGTAGCGGCAGCTCCTCCTACATCCAAGGATGGATACAGCTTCGTTGGATGGGAAGTAGTGGGCCTTGAAGGCGAGAGATATCTTCCTAATGATGCATTTAAGATTACAACAGAAGTTATCAATGCTAACAACGAGAAAGAGACTATTGGCGGCATTGACTACAGAATCGTAAGAGTAAACGCTGTTTATTCTGAGACCGGCGGAGAAGGCGGAGAGAAAGAGAAGACCTCTGTAACCTTCCTTGCAAATGGCGGTACATTGATTCCCGGTTCAGATACTACCGGATTTACAGCTATCGACGGCGGATACAAGAAAGAGAATATCTATGTAAATGAGCAGTTTGCTCCGCTTGGAAAGATCTATTCCAAGAAGGGTTATGTAATGACCAACTGGAATACTCTTCCTGATAACAACGGATATTCAGTTCCTCTTTCCGGAAAAGAGATTGCGGCAGACAAGATTAACAGGACTAATCCTACAAATCCTGCATCAAACATTCTCTATGCTATTTATCAGCCTATACAGATTAAGGTTGTTGTATCAGGTTCTGATGCAGGTCAGAAGACATACAACGGTCAGGAACAGTCCAACAAGGTATTCTCCGTTAAGGAAATCATCTGCACCGATGTTGACGGAAACCCCGTTTCCAATGACGGAATTTCAATCACAGTGGATGATATTACTTACAGCGGCGAAGCTGCGAAGGGTACTAACGTAGGACAGTACAGCAAGGGCCTTGTGGCTGGACTGTTTAGCTACATAGGAGCAGAGTGGGATGCAGATAATGTAAGCTTTGAGATTGACGCTGCTAATCCTTCATTCAAGATTGAGATTACAAAGGCAACCCTTACTGTTAAGACATCTTCAGCTGAAAAGGAATATGACGGCACACCTCTTACAAGTAAGACTGCTACTATCACAGGCTTTGTAAGCGGCGAGTCTGCAACAGTAGAGGCAAAAGGAACTATCACAAACGTTGGTAAAGCTGACAATATATATGATGAAAGCAGCATCGTTTGGAAGACAAACACCAACAAGAATAACTATACAATCACAGATGAACTTGGAACTCTTGAGGTTAAGGTTCGTACAACAGCAGTTACCATAACTGCTCCCAGTGCTTCCAAGACTTATGACGGAACAGCTCTTACAGCTGACGGTTCAGATCCTGAGAATCCTATTACATGGACAGGACTTCCTAAATATTTCAAAATAGTTGGAACAGCAAGCGGCAGCCAGACTGATGCAGGCAAGAGCGCAAACACTGTTGATATCGGCTATGAGATCAAGGATGCAAATAATAAGACTGTAAGCAAGGATTTCTTTAAGACAATTACACTTGCTCCCGGAACACTTACAGTATCTAAGGCTAAGTACACTGTAAAGACTGAATCAGCTGCAAAGCCTTATGATGGAACAGCTCTTACACAGGCTGCTGGCGCTGAGATAAAAGGTATTGTAGAAGGCGAGACTGCTACAGTAGTTCCCGACGGAACAATTACTGAACCCGGGTCTGTTCTTAACACCTATACCATTTCCTGGGGAACCGCAAAAGAGAGTAACTACGAGCTTGCAGATAACGGTGAGAACCTCGGAACACTTACAGTATCTAAGGCGCAGATTACTCTGAGAGCTGACTCTGCCGAGAAATACTATGATGGCGAGCCTCTTACATCAAACAAGATTCACATTGCAGGACAGGGTGAGACTCTTCCTGCCGGCTATACTATCGGTGGAATCTGCACAGGCGAAATTACTGATGCCGGAAGCACAACAAATGAGGTTTCTTCCTGGTGGATCAAGGATGCCCAGGGCAACGAGAAGACAACGTTCTATGAGCTAAAGGTTGCTCCGATTGCAGGAACACTCACTGTTAAGGCCATACCCGTAACTATTTCCACAGGAGAAGGCACCAAGACTTATGATGGAACAGCTCTTACCAACAGCAGCGTAACAAAGACCATCAATGTTGAGGCAGCCATAAATGAAAAGACACAGGCTAAAGTTAACAAGCTTGTTGTAACAGCTAAAGGATCACAGACTGAGGTTGGACACAGCAATAATAATTACGAGATTGACTGGAAAGCATCTGGCGAGAAATCCAGCAATTATGCGATAACAGATGCTCTCGGAGTGCTTGAGGTTACACCTTACACCAGCACGGTTACAATCACAGCTGCAACTCAGAACAAGACTTATGACGGTCAGCCTCTTGTAAACCATACTGTAACAGCAGACGGCCTTCCTACCGGATTCACTGTATCCGGAACAACAACAGGAAGCATCACAAATTATGATGAAAATCCTGAAGAAGGTGTAAATAACAACCTTGTTGTTACTGAAGGCGAAGGTGCATATAAGATTCTTGACGCACAGGGCAAGACTGTAGATAAGAAAAACTTTACAACTATTGTAGTTGTAGACGGACGTCTTACCATAGACAAGGCTTCTCTTACAATCACATCTGCTGATGCTGAGAAGGAGTATGATGGAACACCGCTTACAAACTCTAGTGTAACCAAGACAGGTTTCGTTAACGGCGAAGGCGAGAAGGTACAGGTACGTGCAACAGGAACAATCACTGAGGTTGGTAATAAACCTAACACAATTGAGATTGTCTGGGGAAATGTAAAAGAAAGCAATTATGACCTTACCAAGACTCCCGGAACACTTACAATCACTGCACAGACTGCAGAAGTGCAGATCATTGCACCAAGTGATGATAAGGAATACGACGGAACACCTCTTACCTGCGATGGATCATCTGAGGATGAGGATAAGCAGGTTAAAGCAACAGGACTTCCTGAAGGATTCTATGTAGTAGGAACTGCGACAGGTTCCATCACAAATGTAGGAACAGCTGCTAACGTTGTAAATGCAGATTATGTTATCAAGGATGCAAATGATAACGAAGTAAACAAAGCATTCTTTGCTACAAAGACTCTTGTTAATGGTACACTCGAAGTTACAAAGGCTCCTCTTACAATCCACACAGAAGGAGCTTCCAAGGAGTATGATGGAACACCGCTTACAAAGACTGACGGCGTTGATGTTATAGGTCTTAAGAATAACGAGACTGTAACAGTAACACCTAAGGGAACCATCACAGAGATTGGAACAACAGCAAACGATTACGATATCGAATGGGGTACTACTTCTGAGGATAACTATGATGTGACAGATGATCTTGGAACACTTGAGATCACAGGCAACACTGATGCCATCACCATTACAGCAGCAAGCGGTGAAAAGACCTACGATGGAACACCTCTCGAGAACCATGCTGTAACAGCAGAAGGTCTTCCTGAAGGATTTACATTAGTGGCTACCACAACAGATGACAGT
>JAILFT010000140.1 GCA_024697425.1 Butyrivibrio sp.
TCTTCATCCGTTCTCCTTTCTGTAGAGGAATACGTGCTTGTTGGTCTTATAGTTCTTTTCTCTTCTGACTTCAAGTCCATAGCTTTCAGCAAAAGAAAAGTCCATATCCCCTGCACTCTCTACAATGATCATGGTATTCTCGGTCACATATGGCATCTGAGCAAGCTGAGAAAGGGTTCTCTCATAGAGTTCGCCGTGATAGGGAGGATCCACAAAGACAACATCAACTTCTTCCTCGTGAATGTTGCGAAGCCCAAGAACCACATCCTGCTTAAGAACCGTAGATACCTCCTCGAAATGAGTGGTCTTAAGGTTCTGAAGAATGCATTTATAGGCATTCTGAGCATTCTCGATGAAATAGGCTCTGCGTGCTCCTCTGGAAAGGGCTTCTATACCTATCCCGCCGCTTCCCGCAAAAAGATCTACAAATACCGCTCCCGGCACCTGATTCTGTATCATGTTAAACAGAGTCTCTTTGATCCTGTCCTGTGTCGGCCTTGTATCATTGCCATCCGGCGTAACAAGGCGAAGCCTTCTGGCGCTTCCGGCTATCACTCTCATAATCTCACCTTTGTTCCCTTTGTATCTCTGCCTGTCACCTTGAGGTGTCCCAAAGACAGCTCTTTTCCGTTATGTTCTATCACCTTATTCTCCATGTCTTCCAGATAAAAGACATCGCGAACAAAGTCATTCTTTGTAAGGCGCATACCTCTTACGCCCACAGCCGCTTTCTTTTTCTCCGGAACCTGATCGATCAGGAACCGCAGGAAATAGCCCTCGTTGGACCTTAAGATAACAGTCTTCTGGGTGTGAAGTATCTCAACACTCACAACCTCGTCTCCGTCCATAAGCTTTGTAGCGGCTACAGTTCTCTTGGATACGTCAAACTCTCCGCCGTCCACGATCTTCATCATGGACATCTTGGTGGTAAACAGTATCCTGAAGAGATTTAAGTCTGACTGGCTGGCAGCCATGACGATCATCTCCTTGGAGGTATCAAAATTACTGATATTGTCGATAGGTACGCCCTTGTCACGCATCTTGCACTGAGGAAGATCCATGGCCTTGACCGTGTGCAGATTACCTGTATTGGTAAAGAAGCATACCTTACCTGTATTCTTCATGACAAAGGAGAACTTGAACTCATTCTCAATGGTCTCTTTGTTCTTCTCATAGGTGTTGACATCAATTGTCTTGGCATAGCCGAATCTGTCCATGATAAAGGCAACATCCACCTCTTCCACGGGCTTCTCCTCATATACAGCCGTTTCCCTGTTGTCAATCTCTGTGCGCCTTGCTCTCTGATACTCCTTCTTGATCTTAAGGAGCTCATCCTGGATCACCATGGACATAGAGTCGTGGCTTTCAAGAATATCCTCGTATTTGAAGATGTTGGCAACGGTCTGCTGATGATCCTTGATAAGAGCTTCAAGCTCAAGACCTATGAGTTTGTACAGTCTCATCTCCAGAATGGCATCAGCCTGAGCCTCTGTAAAAAGAAGCTGTGCGGCCATAGCCTTGGATTCTCTGGACTTGAAGTTTATTCCTTCTGTATTGCCGTTTACAAGGCAATCCTTGGCCATTGCTCTGTCCTTGGAACCTCTTAGGATCTCAATAACAAGATCTATGACATTGCAGGCCTTGATAAGACCTTCCTGAATCTCTTTTTTGCTCTGTTCTTTCTGAAGGAGGTTCTGATATTTCCTTGTGGTGATCTCAAACTGGAAGTCGGCGCAGGCTCTCATGATCTCACGAAGAGACATGGTCTCGGGTCTTCCGTTGTCGATGGCCAGCATGTTTACACCAAAGGTATCCTCAAGCTTAGTCTTCTTGTAAAGAAGGTTGGTGAAGTTCTCAACGTCTGTATCCTTCTTAAGTTCGATAACAATACGGATGCCTTCCTTTGAGGACTGATTTGATATATCAACGATGTCGTTGGTAATTTTCTTCTCTGCAAGCTCAGCCACATCAGCCATAAATTTGCCGATGCCCATACCGATCATGGTATAGGGGATCTCTGTTATTACAAGATTTATGTGGCCATTTTTGCCTTTCTCAACATCCACCTTACCGCGGATCTTGATCTTACCGGTTCCCGTCTCGTAAATGGAAAGGAGTTCATCCTTGTTGATGACAATTCCGCCGGTAGGAAAATCCGGGCCCTTAACATATTTCATCAGGTCCCTGGTGGTAAGGGTGTCATCCTTCATAAAAGCAATCTCAGCATCAATAACCTCAGCGAGATTGTGAGGAGGAGTGCTTGTTGCCATACCTACGGCGATTCCCTCGGATCCGTTGATCAGGAAATTGGGAATCTTTACCGGAAGTACCGAGGGCTCTTTTTCCGTCTCATCAAAGTTGGGCAGAAAGTCTACTACGTTTTTGTCCAGATCCTCAAGGAAATTCTCCTGGGTGATCTTGGAGAGCCTCGCCTCTGTATAACGCATGGCAGCCGCTCCGTCGCCCTCGATGTTTCCAAAGTTTCCGTGGCCGTCAACAAGAGGAATAGCCTTCTTGAAGTCCTGAGTCATTACCACAAGACACTCATAGATTGAGCTGTCACCGTGAGGATGATATTTACCCATGGTATCGCCCACTATCCTGGCACTCTTTCTGTAGGGTCTGTCGTATCTGATACCAAGTTCATACATATCGTAGAGGGTTCTGCGCTGAACAGGCTTAAGTCCGTCCCTTATGTCCGGAAGTGCCCTGGCGATGATAACGCTCATGGCATAGTCGATAAAGGACTTCTGCATTACCTCTGAATATTCGGTTCGTATAATTCTGTCTTCCATGTGGTTCCTCTTAGTATATAAATATATATACGGATTGCTCCGTTGCACTCTCGCAATCCGACGGACATTCGGAAATCGATCCGCTCATTCTTCGCGTATCTTTTTCCTCATGTTCGTTTGGTCTTCAAGGTCGTAAGCATTTTCATGCAAGCATGAATGCTTGCGACTTTGAATCCCTTATATATCAAGTTCTGCATCTGTCGCATGCTGATGGATAAATTCCCTTCTGGGAGGTACATCCACTCCCATCAGAAGCTCTGTCATCTGAGATGCCATCTTGGCATCCTCAATCTCTACCAGCTTAAGAAGTCTTCTCTCGGGATCCAGGGTAGTCTCCCAGAGCTGCTCAGGATCCATCTCACCAAGACCCTTATATCTTTGCAGAGTAAAGCTTGATTTGTGAGTCTTCCTGTATTTGGCAAGCTCGGAGTCATCGTAGAGATACTCCTCCTTGCCCCTTGAAGGAATTGCCTTGTAAAGAGGAGGCATTGCCAGATATACATGTCCCTGGTAAATAAGCTCCGGCATAAATCTGTAGAAAAGAGTCAGCAAAAGTGTGGAGATGTGCTCACCGTCCACGTCCGCATCCGCCATGATGATTATCTTGTCATAGCGAAGCTTGGCTATATCAAAGTCGTTGCCGTAGCCTTCTGAAAATCCGCATCCGAAGGCATTTATCATGGTCTTGATCTCAGCATTGGCCAAAACCTTGTCGATACTGGCCTTCTCAACGTTGAGGATCTTACCCCTGATTGGAAGGATTGCCTGATAGTTACGGTCTCTTGCCATCTTTGCACTGCCGCCGGCGGAATCTCCCTCTACAATGAAAATCTCACACTTACTTGCATCCTTGCTGATGCAGTTGGCCAGCTTTCCGTTGGAGTCAAAGGAATATTTCTGCTTAGTAAGCATGTTGGTCTTGGCTTTTTCCTCTGTCTTACGGATCTTGGCAGCTTTTTCGGCGCAGCCAATGATAGCCTTTAAGGTTTCAAGGTTTCTGTCAAAATATCTTGTGACTTCATCTCCGGTAACCTGAGATACGATCTTTGCTGCATCCTGGTTGTCCAGCTTGGTCTTGGTCTGTCCCTCAAATCTGGGATCCGGGTGCTTGATGGAAACAACGGCTGTCATACCGTTTCTTACATCGGTTCCGGTGAAGTTGTTGTCTTTATCCTTGAGGATATTGAGTTCACGGGCATACTGGTTGATAAGGTTCGTGAACATGGTCTTAAAGCCGGTAAGGTGAGTACCACCCTCGGCATTGTAGATGTTGTTACAGAATCCCAGAACCTCCTCATGAAACTCGTTCACATACTGGAAGGCTACTTCTACCTCTACGCCTTCGCTCTCTCCGGAAAAAGAGATAACGTCATGAACTGCTTCCTTGGATTTATTCATGTCACGGATAAAACCTGTGATACCGTCAGGCTCATGGAATTCAATATACTCTTCGACACCGGGTCTTTTGTCCTCGAATATTATGGTAAGTTCGGGATTAAGGTAGGCCGTCTCGTGAAGCCTTGATTTGATATCATCCTCACGGAATCTTGTCTTCTCAAAGATTGTGTCATCAGGAAGGAAATTGATGGTAGTGCCGGTTTCCTTGGTTGTCCCAACAGGCTTAAGAAGTCCATTTTGAAGTTCGGTTGTGGGATATCCCCTCTCATAGCTGTCTTCATAGATGTAGCCGTCTCTTTTGATGCGGACATTCATCCTGGTTGAAAGCGCGTTAACAACGGAGGAGCCTACACCGTGCAAACCTCCGCTGGTCTTATATGAATTATTATCAAATTTACCGCCTGCATGGAGCATGGTAAGAACGACACGCTCTGCTGTAACACCCTTAGCGTGCATACCGACAGGAATGCCTCGGCCGTTATCTTCTACCGTAGCTGAACCGTCGGCTTCCAAAGACACATGGATCCTGGAGCAAAAGCCGGCAAGATGCTCGTCCACTGCATTGTCCACGATCTCATATACAAGGTGATTGAGTCCCCTTGTGGTAACACTTCCGATGTACATTCCGGGCCTTTTACGAACTGCCTCAAGTCCTTCAAGTACGGTAATGCTGGAAGCGCCATATTGTTCCTGTGTTGCCATTTAAATAACCCCTTTATACTTAATTCACATCACTCCCGTGGATTTAGAAATGAATTTTTCTTGTAACGGTCACGGCAAGAGCGCCGGGTCCGATATGGCAGGCAACCGACAAGGACAGAGGATCAAGGTGCATCTCGTGACCCGGGAATGCCGCCTCAACTTCCTTCTTCCATTCTGTTGCTGCATCTAAATTATTGGTATAGGCACCTGCAATCCAGAAATCTCCGGCTTCCATGCCTCCAAATCTGTTCTCGATATCAGCCTTGATGGCATTTATCATAATGCTCTTGCCCTGAGCAGTAGTCCTGGCCTTTGCAAAAGCATCAAGCTTCTCGCCCTGTATCTGAAGAACTGGCTTAAGACGAAGAAGTGTCCCCAGCGCAGCAGCTGCAGGAGTAATTCTTCCGCCTTTTTTAAGGTAATGGAGAGTGTCCAGCATGATATAGATACTGGATTCAAATTTGGTGTCCATAAGCTTTTGAACGATATCTTCCGCAGAAAGTCCGGCATCAGCCATAGCCTTGGCATCGAGAGCCGATTGCCTCTGTGTAACCGAGATTCTCTGGTTGTTCACAACAAAGACCTTGCCCTCATATTCCTGCCTTGCGATCATGAAAGCACTCTGACAGGCTCCTGAAAGTCCGCTGCTCATGGGAATATAGATGATCTGATCATATTCTTTAAGAGTGTTGTCCCACAGGGTCATAAGGGAATCCGGTGTGGGCTGACTGGTGGAAACATTGGCATCCTGGGCCAGCTTCTCGTAAAACTCCTGCTGAGTTAAATTGATATCCTCGAAATAATCCTCATCGTTGATCATAAAGGGCATTGGAACCACGAATATACCAAGTTCCTGTCCCTGCTTCTGAGTTATTCCGCTGTTACTGTCCGTGATGATAGCAATCTTTGACATAACACCAATATCGACAAAATGCCGACAATCCTCCTATTTTCTACCTAATTACATACAATAATCTTACTTTTATAAAGTAGTAAAGTCAACAAAATTTGCAGATTTTGTACTAAGGAGCCCTCTTAATACATTATATTGTGGAGATGAAAGATCCGGATCCTCCGCAAGTATCCTGTCAGCATCATTTGCGGCAGCCTTGATAAGGTCGCTGTCGTGATATATATCCCCTATCCTGAAGATCATCTCTCCGCTCTGCCTTACACCAAAAAGATCACCCGGACCTCGCTGTCTTAAATCTTCCTCTGCTATTTTAAATCCGTCATTGGATTTGTTCATGATATCAAGTCTTTGTGCAGCTTCTTCGCTGTCCGAGCTGTTGATAAAAATACAGTAGGACTGATGATTACCTCTGCCAACACGGCCTCTTAGCTGATGGAGCTGTGAAAGCCCGAATCTCTCGGAGTTTTCGATCATCATAACTGTGGCATTTGGAACATTGATACCTACCTCTATAACCGTTGTGGAGACCAGTACATCAATATCTTTTGCCGCAAAGGATTCCATTATCCTGTCCTTAACAGCTGGCTTCATCCGTCCGTGCAGCACCTCAACCCTTATGGAATCCGGAAGGGCTGCCTTAAGCTTCTGGGCATAATCCGTTACATTCTCAACTCCGTCCAGCTCTCCTTCTTCCACCATGGGACATATCACATAGGCCTGTCTTCCCTGTTCAACCTGATCCTTAATGAATTTATAGGCTGTAGGCCTGTAAGAGGTTCCCACCACGCAGTTTTTGATGGGAAGTCTTCCCTGGGGCATCTCATTTATCACGGATATATGCAGGTCCCCGTAGAGGATTATGGCAAGTGTTCTTGGAATCGGCGTAGCACTCATGGCAAGAACGTGGGTATTCATTCCCTTTCCCGCAAGAGCTTCGCGTTGCCGCACTCCAAATCTGTGCTGTTCATCGGTCACAACAAGAGCCAGGTTCTTGTAATTAACCTTTTCCTGAATCAATGCATTGGTGCCGATTATGCAGTTAACTTCTCCTTCGCTTATCTGCCGCTGAGCTTCCTTCTTGTCCTTAGCAGACAAAGCTCCGGTAAGAAGCACGGGCTTAAGGTTTACAAGCCCGTATTTTTCTATCATTTCCTTAAAGCCTTCAAAATGCTGGGCCGCCAGAACTTCCGTTGGTGCCATCAAAGCTCCCTGATACCCGTTTGCTGCCGCAGTCAAAAGAGCCATCATTGCCAGGATGGTCTTACCTGAGCCAACGTCTCCCTGAATGAGCCTGTTCATTACGCTCTTTCCCGAAAGGTCATTCATAATATCATTCCAGGCATCGCTTTGGGCTTTGGTAAGCTTGTAGGGCAGCTTTTCAAGAAGTCTTCTTACATCCGCAACTTCCATCATCACTGCAGTATTCTCAATGGTTTCCGAACTGAGCTTTAAGAGCCTTAGCCTTAACAAAAAAGCAAGGAACTCATTATACGCAAGTCTTCTTCTGGCTCTTTCCAGGATCTTTTCATTGGCCGGGAAATGAATTCCTCTTGCTGCCTCAAAATAAGACATAAGGCCAAGACTTTTAAGAAGATTTTCAGGAACGGTTTCTTCCATTTTTCCGACATTTTTAAAAGCCTGCTCAACAGCCTTGATAACCGCATTATTGGTAAGGCCCTTGGTGAGCGGGTATCTTGGCCACAATGTGCCCATCAGGGAATTATATTCCTCGGGTTTTATCATTTTGGGATGATCCATGGAAAAGAAATTGCCTTTTTTCCGGACAATTCCTCTGAATATATAAGTGGTTCCGCTTTTAATGGAACTTGCAAGATATGGGGCGTTAAAGAAGGTCATCTTAACTCTCCCTGTCTGATCTGCCGCCTCAAAGGCCACTATAGACAGATTGCGGACATGACGTCTTGTGACATTTCCGATAATGGTAAGTCTGCAGCTGTTTACAATGCCTTCCTTAAGATCGCAGGCCCTTACGGGAGCTTCATATTTATCATATCCCCTGGGGTAATATGTAATAAGGTCACCGCATGTATAGATGCCGCACTTATTAAAGAGCTTGGCGGTTTTGTCGCCAATCCCCTTCAGGCCGGTTATGTTTTCGCTAAGATAAACGTTACTCACTCTAGCCCCCAATAAAAACTAAACCGGACACTGATGGTCCGGCTTAGAGATAGTTTTAATGATTATTCTGCAGAAACAATGTAGTAATAGATGGGCTGTCCGCCATACTGAAGGTCAACATCGCAGGAAGGATATTCCTTGGAAACCTTCTCTCTTAAAGCTTCGGCGCTGCTCTCCTCAACCTCATCACCGTAGTAAATACTGATGAGCTCCAGGTCTTCATTCATCATCTTGCCTATCATGTCAAAAGTAACATCTGCAATATCGCTTCCGACACCGAGGATACCGGAATCACCGATTCCCATGTAATCGCCCTGTTTGATGGCAACATCATCTATCATTGTATCTCTGACAGCATAGGTTACTTCACCGGTCTTTACTGTAGAAAGAGATTCTGTCATTGCTGCCACATTATCTTCAACAGCTACATCAGGTACATAATTGATGATAGCTGTGATACCCTGAGGAACTGTCTTTGAAGGAACAACGATGATCTTCTTGTTATCATCACTGTCTTCAGACATTATCGCTGCCTGGTTGGCTGCCAGGATTATGTTCTTGTTGTTGGGCAGAACAATTACCGTGTCAGCATTTACCTTGGCTACTGCATCAAGAATATCTGCTGTACTGGGGTTCATTGTCTGACCGCCTTCTATAACATAGTCAACGCCAAGTCCTCTGAATATCTCAGCAAGACCGCCTCCGGCGCAGACAGTAACAAATCCCACATCTTTTCTGGGAAGAGCTTCCTCCGGAACTGTATCCTCGGGAGCTGAGTCCATATCTACCTTGTCACCAAGAGGGATCTCATCACCCGCTGAATATGTAGGTGTAAGTTCTGCGGCGCCGTTGATCTCTGTCTGTATTTCTGACCAGGAGCCGTCTGCATTCTCATGGAAGAGCTTCTCTCTGTGCTCCATCCACATGTTATCGATCTTCATATTGGAAAGCTGACCGTACATGAGAGCTCTCTGGATTGCAAGTCCGGGATCGTTGGAATGAACGTGGACCTTACAGATCTCATCATCAGCCACCATAACGATACTGTCTCCGATAGACTCAAGAAATCCCTTGAAATCAATCTCCTGTTTTACATTTAAAGGCTTGTTAAGAAGAACAATAAATTCTGTACAATAGCCAAACTTGATGTCCTCCTCTTTCTGAGCCTGACCTTTTGATTTGATCCTTGCTCCGGGAGTTACATCATCTTCATGGATTGAAAGATCTATCTCTTTGCCAAGGAAGCCGTCAAAAGCGCCTTTAAGTACCTGAACAAGGCCCTGTCCGCCTGAATCCACAACGCCTGCCTGCTTAAGAACAGGGAGCATATCGGGAGTCTTGGCAAGAACTTCCTCTGCATACCTGATAACTTCTTCGCAGAACTGCTTGATATCATCGCAACCTTCCATTGCTAGCTCATGAGCCTTCTCACTTGCACCTTTGGCAACGGTAAGGATTGTTCCTTCCTTGGGCTTCATAACAGCCTTGTAAGCAGTCTCAACAGCCTTATCAAAGGCCTGCGAAAGAACATTCACATTGATCTCATCATGCTCTTTAACAACCTTGGTAAAACCTCTAAGGAGCTGTGAAAGAATAACTCCGGAGTTACCTCTGGCGCCTCTTAAGGAACCTGAAGAAATAGCCTTACAGATTGCCTCCATATTGGCACTGTCACCAAGACCCTGGACCTCTTTAGCTGCTGACATTATGGTCATAGTCATGTTTGTTCCTGTATCACCGTCGGGAACAGGGAACACATTCAGCTCGTTGATCCATTCTTTTTTGGCGTCAAGATTCTTAGCACCGCTAAGAAACATCTTGGCAATCAGCTTTGCATCAATAGCATTATTACTCAAAACAAAATCCTCCTGAACTTAGAAATCGATCAATCAATGACACGGACGCCCTCGACATAGATGTTAATCTTTTCGATTTCAAGCCCCGTAAACTCTTCTACTTTGTATTTAACGTTATCAATAAGGTTGTTGGATACAGCTGAAATGCTAACGCCGTAAGCAACAATAACATGAAAGTCCAGCTTAAGCTTATTGTTCTGATCAAGGGATACATTGATTCCTCTTGTCATAGAATCAAGCTTCAGAAGACTAACCAGTCCATCTTTAACATTAACGTTGGCCATTCCGACAATACCGAAGCACTCCATGGCAACTGCGCCAGCATACTGGGCAATAACTTCATTGTCAATTGAGATATTTCCCATGTGAGTATTCATTGAAGAACTCTTCATGTTTATCCTCCTTTAATTGCCATTTTTTAAACGAACTCAAAAAGCCGCATACTTTTGTTATTATAATATCAGTTCCCGAAAAAATAAACCATTATTTTTTATTGAAGTCTACTATTTAATTTGTAGACTATATTAAACGAAAAAAATCGTCCGGAGTTAACCGGACGATCATAAGTGTTAAGATTATGCTCTCTCAACTTTGTTGGATCTAAGGCAGCTTGAACAAACGTGCATTCTCTTTGTAGCTCCGTTAATCTTAACTGCTACGTGCTGAACGTTAGACTTCCAAACTCTGTTAGATCTTCTATGAGAATGGCTTACGTTGTTTCCGAAATGAACGCCCTTGCCACAAACTTCACATTTAGCCATTTTGACACCTCCTTATAAGCCATGTAATCAATTCTGATAGCAATTTAGTGCGGATTTTTCCGCAACATTGATATATTAGCAAAAAACAAATAATAATGCAAGTAAATTCTTAAAAAATATCCATATTTTTAATACTTTTATATTGAGAATGCAAAAAGTGCCAGTTTTGAAAGAACCAGTTCCCTGACTATCATACCCTGACTTTCCTTCTCTGATGCAGGAATTCTAACGAGCTGTTCTATTGTAAGAAGCTTCTCCTTAAAGCCCTTATCTCTTCTTGCGGGATCCTTGTATAGAACAACTCTGACTCTGGCTTTAAGCTGCTTGTACACCTCGTAGTCGAAGCTGTCTTTTTCCATATAGTAGAGATGGCTCTCAAGGGTTGTATCGTAATCTACATTATCCTTAAGATATTTGGTTATAACCGATTTAAATTTAAAGGGAACATTCTCATTATCCAGAAGATATCTGTAGCTGCTCCTGCATCCAAAGTAATGTCTTTCGATATCCTGCATGTAATATTTAAAGTCGTTCTCGCCTGAAATTCCGTACATTACTTCTTCTTTTCCTCACCGCTGTCCAGATCTTCTATATTATCCCCGCTGAATTTTATGGCAGTACGGATCTTGTCCTCATCCCAGCCTGTCTCTTCCATAAGCTCAGCTACGGTCACCTTTCTTCTAAGGTCCTCCGACAGCTCTTTTGCCTTATCAGCAACCTCCTGAACAAGTTTAAGAACCTTCTGCTGTCCGGCATCTTCCGCAAGATTGTCTTCAATAACAGCTTCCATGGCATCAAGCATCATCTTGTAGAGAAAGCCTTCAACTTCATCAGGTTCGCCTACGGCATCAAGCATGGTCACGCCTCTTGTCAGTGCCACGTTTCCTTCACCTATAAGGTCTTCAAGATAAACTCCCTGCTCTGTATACATTCTGGCTACGTCAACAACCAGCGGCAGGTAGTTGCTTATAAGCTTCTGCTGAGCCTCTTTATCACCGGCAATGGCTGCCATGGAGACAGCTCTTTTCTCGCCGTCTGTGAGCAGAGGCAGGTCTTTAAGCTCCTCAAGATATTCGTCCAGATAGCTGATCTCTTCCTCGGTAAGATCATCGTCCTCTATCTCTGCGGGAGCATCAATGCCAACCTTATGTTTCTCAAGATAGTCAAAAACCATGGCCATCTGGGATTCATCAAGCTCAAGCTCCGAAAAAGCATCGATAACTCCCTGTCTTGAGATTACGTTTCTGTTCTCTCTTGCAGTCCTTGTTACAAGCTTAAGGATCTGCGCAAACTCTTTTTCCTTATTCTCTAAATTACCCATAATATCCTCTTATTGAACATGCTGATGTGTGAAAAGATGATCCTGGCAGTACTCATAATTGCCGTTGCATTTGGAGCAGAAACGGAACTCCAGATTAGGATTGTCTTTCTCTGTCCGTCCGCATACAGCGCACTTATGCCTTGTTACTCCGGGAGGAGCCATCTTTACGTTTCGCTTAAATTCCTGTCTTCTTTTGATCTCCCTGGGGTTGAGGTGATTTGCCCTTCCTGTGGACAGATAGAACAGGAAAAGATTTATAAACTGTGAAAGGATTGCAAACAGCACTCCGTAAACGCCCTGGATAAGCCCCGTGTAGATGGCATCAAAAGCAAGGAAGGCAGCATATACGATTCCCAGCCACTTAACCTTAACGGGAATGATGAACATAAGAAGAAGCTGCATGTCGGGATAGCTTATGGCAAATGTAAGAAATACCGCCATCTGTATGTAGTAGGTGGAAAAGATCGGAGCCATATAGCCTGAATATGCAGCCAGCAGAGGCCCGTTTCCTTTAAGCATGATTGCATGCACTCCATAGGTCACAAAAGCTGCAATGATCATGAAAAGAGCTCCGCCGAAGATAAACACGTTATATTTGAAGGTGCCTATGGTCCGCTCCATGGTAGTTCCGATGAAATAATAAAGGTACAAAGTGATGATTATCCAGATGCTGAGTGCCACGGGAGGAATAAGTACCCAGGTCACAAGTCTCCACACCTGACCGTGAAGAATCTGATAAACATCCAGCGTAAGGTAACTTGCAAGATTAAAGGGCAGAACCCTTCCTGCCAGCTGGAGTATAAATCCCGCAACATAAAGTATAAGTATGTTTCTGGTCAGATTGGGAATAGCGTATTTCCCGAATTTTCGTTCCAGATTATAAAGAAAATTATTCATTTATCAAACCTCTGTGTTATTAAATATTTGTGTAAATACATCAGACATGGAGTCTATATCATAAGGCTTTTTGATGACTCCGTTGACAATCTTCTCCTCAAAATACGCATCAAGATCTGTGATATCTCCTGAAGTAAGGACTATAACGGGAATTATTGCCTTTCCATCGTTATTGAGCGTTCTTATGGCAGCTGCATCTTCAAGATCTCTGCCTTCGTTTATATCAATATCAATTATAACGGCATCAAAATACCCTTCCGGAGCGGCATTTAGTTTATCATAGGCTTCTTTGCCGCTGGTTGCAACCTGTATCTCAAAGCCAAACTGCTTTAATATCCTGCCTGTAACCATCTGATTCTGCAGGGTATCTTCTACAATAAGCATGCGTTTTCCGCGGAAATGTCTTGAGATATTTCTGTCTTCAATATGTATCTGACCACTCTCAAAACGGCTCATATTAAGGATATTATTGATAATGGAGCCAAGTTCCCTGCTGTATGAAGAGATTCCTCCAAGATAGCCCTTGATTGCTGATACATCCTCGGATTTTTGGGCAAGCTCCACAAGGCCGTCCATACTTCTCATGGGCTCTCTCATATAATTGGCCATCTTGTTCACAAAGACGAACTTATCATGGTTGGCCTTTTCAATCTCGATCTGAACCTTTTCTTTTTCCTGAAGTCTCTTTTTATTGAATCTTACATCCCTTACAAGAGCCACAACTATCAGAACCGCAACAACGAAAACAGCAAGAATGAACACCCAGGAATACTGATTGTAAAAATCTACGAAGGTATATTCATTCATCTTCTCAGAGTATCGAAAAGCCATGTTCTGTGCGTAATCATCACCCATGACGCTGATACCCCTGTTAAGCAGCATTAAAAGACCGCTGTCTCCAATCTTTACACCAAAACAGGTATCATCCTCATAGGGAAGCTGCATAAATGAAAGATCGTCGAAATCCGCCCTTTTCAGGAAGGAATTGGTTCTCAAACCGCTCAAACAGGTATAGGAAACTTCCCCGTTTAAAACAGCAAAAAGACAGTCTTCTATGGTTCCGTACATTTTTACGGTGGCATCTGGATAATTGTTCTTTATATAGTATTGCTGAATCTTGTTATTCTCATTTACCGCAAACTCAACATTTGCGCCGCCTGGATGATTTTCCTTATAAATAAGATCGGTCAGCGTGGAAGTTACCGGTTCAGACAGTATAAGTCCATCCTCCTCAGAATAGAACAGGCCTCCTCCCACAGGGAATGCCACATCAATTTTGCCGGAATCTACAGCTGCAACCATATCTTCATAGTTATCAAAGCCTTCATAGGAAAAAGACATGGTATCTATGCCCAGGTCTTTGAATATCTTTGGGAAAACCTCGGAAACCATACCTATGGCCGAACCGTATTTATCCGTTGCACTGAAGGGAAGGTAGTCATTAAGATATCCGATATTGATCTGCCCGTTGTTGGTCAGCCACTCATACTCTGCTCCTGTCAGAGCTCTGCTTGAAAGAGATGTGGGGTAATACTTGTTTCTTAAAAAGCTCAGGTAATCGGGATTGTCGGAAAAGAGCTGGTCCTGCCCGGCGTTAAGATCATCCAGAAGATCCTTCCTTTCTTTATTGACACAAAGATAGTAGTCAGACTGCCCGAAAGAATAAAGAACCTGCGCGTGGTGTCTGTCGTATATACCGTCAATCTCCGCAGCCATCGCATCAATCTCTAATTTATCAAAAGCAGAAAGAAGGTTTTCGTAATCATTATAAGTTACTACTTTGCAATCGATTTCCTTTTCCTCAAGAAAAGAACTCAGCGCATCAACTATTGCAGAGTCAAGGACTCCTATCGTCTTACCCTTTAATGTATTTACATCTCCGGTGACGGAAGTATCCATCTCATGTTTTACTATTCCGTATTTCTCTGATCCCATGGCTCTGTCGGGATAAAGGATAAGATCTTCTCTCTCCGGGGTATAGGCAAGACCTGCGACAAGATCCACCTCACCGTCAAGAAGCATCTGATAGATGGTCACAAAATCCCCGTAGACGTACTCATAGTCCCAGCCGGTATATTCCGATATCTTTCGGTAATACTCATAGGCATAGCCCTTCTTGACTGCCCCGTCAGAAGCTCCGTCTTCGAATACTTCATTCTGGTAATAACCTACTTTTACAGGTTTTGGATCGTTTGCTGAAGAAGCCTTTGCCTGAACAGGCAAAAGACATAATATAAGGAATATTCCAACGAGACTGATTGCTGTAATTTCTTTTGCTCTTTTAAACATCGATATTTCCCCTTGCTGTTATCAACCACTATCATAACATATTTGATTTTTTCTGCAATTTCTGTTCGTTGATTTTTAAATCACGGTGCATTATAATCTTATAGATTGTCATTTTTTAGTATTAATAAGAGGATTTAAAATGATTTCTAAGGATTACACATTAGGTATTGATATCGGTTCCACCACTGTTAAAATCGCAGTTCTCGACATCGGAAGGAACATTGTCTTTTCCGATTATAAAAGACATTTCGCAAATATCCAGGAGACACTGGCAGAGCTCCTTACAGAGGCTAAGCAGACCTGCGGCAATGTCACTCTCCATCCCATAATAACCGGTTCCGGCGGACTTACTCTTGCCAAGCACCTTGGAATTCCCTTTGTGCAGGAAGTGGTAGCTGTTTCAACCTCGTTAAAAGAGCTTGCTCCCAAAACCGACGTTGCCATCGAGCTTGGCGGTGAGGATGCCAAGATCATCTACTTTGAGGACGGAAATGTTGAGCAGCGTATGAACGGAATCTGTGCCGGAGGTACAGGATCCTTTATCGACCAGATGGCTTCTCTTCTTCAGACAGATGCCACCGGTCTTAATGAGTATGCCAAAAATTACAATTCACTTTATACAATAGCTGCTCGCTGCGGTGTATTTGCCAAGTCTGATATCCAGCCCCTTATTAATGAAGGCGCAACCAAAGAAGATCTTTCCGCTTCCATTTTCCAGGCTGTAGTAAACCAGACTATTTCAGGCCTTGCCTGCGGTAAACCCATTCGCGGACATGTTGCTTTTCTCGGCGGCCCTCTTCATTTCCTTGACCAGCTCAAGGCTGCCTTTGTAAGAACCTTAAGTCTTGATGAAGAGCACACAATAGATCTTGATAATTCACATCTTTTTGCAGCCATCGGTTCTGCCATGAATGCCCAGGAGGATACCTTCTATTCCATGGACGAGATGGTAGGTAAGCTTTCAGGCAAGATTGTCATGGAAGCAGAAGTCTCCCGTCTTGATCCTCTGTTTACCTCAGAGGAGGATTACAAAGCTTTCAAATCAAGACAGGATAAGTACCGCGTCAAGACACGAAAGCTGGATGATTATGTAGGTAATGCATTCCTTGGAATCGATGCAGGTTCTACCACCACCAAGTGTGCACTTATCAGTGAGGACGGAGATCTTCTCTACTCCTTCTACTCCAGCAACAACGGCAGCCCTCTTAAAACTGCCATCTCATCAATCCAGGAGATCTATAAGCTGATGCCAGAAGGCGTACATATCTCCCGTTCCTGCTCTACAGGTTACGGAGAGGCCCTTCTTAAGTCCGCACTTCTTCTTGATGACGGAGAGGTTGAGACCATTGCGCACTATAATGCCGCTGCCTTTTTTGACCCTAAGGTAGACTGCATTCTTGATATCGGCGGCCAGGATATGAAATGTATCCACATCAAGAACAGCTCCGTTGACTCCGTTCAGCTCAACGAAGCCTGCTCTTCAGGATGTGGTTCCTTTATCGAGACCTTCGCCAAGTCCCTTGATTACAGTGTTCAGGACTTTGCCAAGGTAGCTCTTTTTGCAAAATCTCCGGTAGATCTTGGAACAAGATGTACCGTATTCATGAATTCAAGAGTTAAGCAGGCCCAGAAGGAGGGCGCAGATGTTGCGGATATTTCCTCCGGTCTTGCATATTCCGTTATCAAAAACGCTCTGTTTAAGGTTATCAAGGTATCCGATGCCAAGGATCTTGGAGAGCATATTGTTGTTCAGGGCGGAACCTTCTACAATGATGCTGTTCTTCGTGCCTTTGAGAAGATCTCAGGCGCAGAAGCCATAAGACCTGACATTGCTGGTATTATGGGTGCTTTCGGAGCTGCTCTCATAGCCCGTGAGCGTTTCTTTGAAACAGAAGGTTATAAGACCACGATGCTCACCATCGATCAGATCAACAACCTTCAGTACTCCACCAGCATGACTACCTGCCAGGGATGCACCAACCACTGCCGTCTGACCATCAACAAGTTTACCGGCGGTCGTCAGCATATCTCCGGAAACCGCTGTGAGCGCGGAATCGGTAAGGTTAAGAATGCCGATAACATTCCTAATCTCTATGATTACAAATATAAGAGGATCTTCGGCTATAAGCCTCTTGAAGATATTGATGCCAAAAGAGGCAGTGTGGGAATTCCCAGAGTTCTGAATTTCTACGAGAACTACCCCTTCTGGTTCACTTTCTTTACAAAGCTTGGATTTAAGGTTGTTTTATCACCAAGGTCAACTCACCAGATCTATGAACTTGGTATTGAATCCATCCCCAGTGAATCAGAGTGCTATCCCGCCAAGCTTTCCCACGGACACGTGGAGTGGCTTATCAGGAACAAGGTAGACTTCATCTTCTATCCCGGTCTTTTCTATGAGCGTGAGGAAGTTGAAGGTGCCACAAACCACTACAATTGCCCCATTGTCACTTCCTATTCTGAGAATATCAAGAACAATGTGGAGGCCATAACCGGCGGCCAGATGAAGCTTCGCAATCCCTTCATGGCCTTTACAAACCTTTCTACCGTAACAGAGGCTCTGGTAAAAGAGTTTTCAGAGATCCCCGCTGAGGAAATCATTGCCGCAGCAAAAGACGGCTGGGAAGAAATGGCAGCTGCAAGAAAAGACATTCAGATAAAAGGTGAAGAGACCCTTAAATGTATGGAAGAAAACGGTAGACACGGTATTGTTCTGGCAGGACGACCTTATCATGTGGACCCCGAGATCAACCACGGTATCCCTGATATGATCTGTTCCTACGGTGTTGCGGTTCTTACCGAGGACAGTATCTCTCATCTCGGAAAGCCCGAGAGACCTCTTATCGTTTCCGATCAGTGGATGTATCACTCAAGGCTTTATGCAGCAGCCAGCTACGTAAGAGAAAGAGACGATCTTGACCTTATCCAGCTCAACTCCTTCGGATGCGGTCTTGATGCTGTTACAACAGATCAGGTCAATGATATTCTCTCCGGCTCTGACAAGATCTACACCTGCCTTAAGATCGATGAGGTAAACAGCCTTGGAAGTGCAAGGATCAGGGTAAGATCTCTTCTTGCAGCCATTCGTGTAAGGAAACAGAAGAATCAGCAGAGAACCATCAGGTCCACTGCCAATAACAGAGTACTTTTCACTGAGGAGATGAGAAAGAATTACACTCTACTGTGTCCTCAGATGTCACCCATACATTTCGATATCCTCGAGCCTGCCTTTGCTGCCTGCGGTTACAATTTCGTAGTAATGCAGAATGACAACAGACATGCCATTGATATGGGTCTTAAGTATGTTAATAATGATGCCTGCTATCCTTCCCTATGGGTTGTGGGACAGATCATGGATGAGCTCCACTCAGGTAAATATGACCTTAACAGGACAGCTGTTATCATGTCCCAGACAGGTGGTGGCTGCAGAGCAACCAACTATGTTGGCTTCATAAGAAGAGCTTTAAAGAAGGCAGGAATGGAACAGATTCCTGTTGTATCACTTAATCTTTCCAAGCTAGAGGCAAATCCCGGCTTCCACATTAACCTGGAAATGCTTGAAAGAGCTGCTTACGGAGCCATCTTCGGCGACATATTCATGAGATGTGTTTACAGAATGCGTCCTTACGAGAAAATCCCCGGCTCTGTTAACGCCTGTCACGAAAAGTGGAAGGAAGTCTGCAAGGAATTTGTAACAGCCAAGCACATGAGCTTTACTAAATTCCAGAAAATATGCCGCGATATCATTGAAGACTTCGACAGAATTGAGCTTACAGATGCTGTTAAGCCCCGTGTTGGTGTAGTAGGTGAGATCCTGGTTAAGTTCGCTCCCGCTGCCAACAACCATCTGGTAGAGCTTCTTGAAGCTGAGGGTGCGGAAGCAGTTGTTCCGGATCTTATCGACTTCATGCTCTACTGCTTCTACAACCAGATCTATAAGGCCAAAGAGCTTGGAACCTCCAAAAAGACAGCTGCCTTAATGAGAGTTGCCATCTGGGCGATTGAGAAGCTTAGAAGCGGTGCTGCCAAGGCCTTTGAGAAGAGCAAACATTTCGATCCTCCCACAAGCATTTATAAGCTTGTGGAATATGCAAAGCCCATCGTATCCATCGGTAACCAGACCGGTGAAGGCTGGTTCCTTACAGGTGAAATGGTTGAGCTTATCAAGGAAGGTGCTACCAATATCGTATGTACACAGCCCTTCGGATGCCTTCCCAACCACGTTGTGGGCAAGGGTGTTATCAAGCAGATGCGTCATATGTATCCCGGCTGCAATATCGTAGCCATTGACTATGATCCAGGTGCTTCCGAAGTAAACCAGCTTAACCGTATCAAGCTTATGCTTTCCACTGCCCAGAAAAAGGCCAGAGAAGAACATGATTCTCAGGAAAGAAACGCTAATGCAAGCTGATAGCTCCAAATTTCTTTTATAAGAAACCATAAATAAAGCCCGCAGCACACGCTGCGGGCTTTTAATCATAATCAGCTTTATTTAAGTTTTGCGTTAAGTCTCTCAATAGCATCCTCATGGCGCTGGATGGCATAGATAGCAGATTTGATCTTGAGTTCAACAGCCATCTTCTTGCCATGGATCTCATTGGCCTTTGCATAGTAGTCCAGAATGCTGTCATCTTCCACTTCCAGGAATTTGTCTGCAATGCAGCCCGGAAGAACGAATTTCTTAACAACATCGGAGAACTTTACCTCTATATACTTGCCATCCTGCTTGTTGATGACACCCTCACCGAATTTCTTGTGAGATACTTTCATCTTAAGAGCAGACTTCTCGCCGAGAGCAGCCTCTTCTTTTTCAAGGCCCTTTAATTCCTCTTCAAGACGAACCTGTTCTGCCTGAAGTTCTTCGATCTTTTTGGCGTTTTCATCAAGCATTTCCTTGGTCTTTTTAGTAGGTTTTTTCTTAAGATCAGAGCTTTTTACTTCAATGTCATCGTTTTCAATATTAAGAGGCATAGGGGTTTCTCCTTTTTGAAAATTAACGACTTAACATATATATTTTAACTTATTAAAATGAAAATTACAACTCTGTTGTAGCTCCCCCTTTAAGCTCCACGGACTTCTTATCCACTTCCAGCCATACACTTTTTGCATTGGGATTGTAAGCGAAATCCCCGTCAACAGAGACTTGCACGCGACTTACATCATCAAGGTAATCCACGATTTCAATGTTAGTGGCATACCAGATATCCGATTTGTTTCCAATCTTTTTAGAAAATTTTTCGATTATGTTCCAGTTATCGTCCCGGTCAAATTCATAGCTGTGTCCCCACACGTACAGCATATAGAGATACTGGGTCTTATGGAATTTAATGAACTCCTTGTAGATATCTTCAAAGGCCTCATCACCATGCCTGCAGGTGGGATTCCAGCGAAGGAAATCCGAGGGCAGGTCAAAAGAATGTGTGGCATTCACGGTTCTTGCATGTCTTATTCCGCAGGCCTTAAGTGCATCCACAACTTCATCGGAAAAAGAGCCGTTTGGATAAGCTAGTC
The DNA here is from genome assembly GCA_024697425.1 of Butyrivibrio sp. Taxonomy (GTDB): domain Bacteria; phylum Bacillota; class Clostridia; order Lachnospirales; family Lachnospiraceae; genus Butyrivibrio. The sequence goes on from JAILFT010000140.1 coordinate 20,583, forward strand.
CTCTTACGGTATAGCCCATAACCTCTTCCAGCGCTCTTCTGTCCTCTATGACCTGGCGAACAATCTGCTCCTTGGGGCACCTTGCTATCGTGGGATGAGTTACGCTGTGACAGGCAACTTCATGTCCCGCATAGAGTTTTTTGTACTCGGAAAGAGGGATTCTCTCATCATAGTCATGTTTAAAAGGCTCTTTTTCAAGGCCCGAATTGACATTGAAGGTCCCCTTGATTCCGTATTCATTGAACAGCTCGACAAGCCTTCTGTCAGGGATCTTACCGTCATCATAGCTTGTTGTCAGTACTTTATGCTTTCCTTCGGGAAAACAGGTATAGATTTTGCGGAGCTTTTTAGATTTGGCCATAACCTTCTCCTTATGTTACTGCTCTATTTTCTGAGTAAGATCTTTTCTTGCAAGAGTTCTCTTTTCCTCGTCAAGGATCTGTCCCCATTTATAAGGTGTGTTCTGATATACATAGTAGTTTAGCCAGTTTGAATACAGATTGTTGGCGTGACTTCTCCAGACAAGGTCCGGCTTATTGTCGGGATTGTTCTCCGGATAATAATTTATGGGCATGTCTATTCGAAGTCCTTTTGATAAGTCTCTTCTGTATTCTGTATCAAGAGTAAGCCTGTCGTACTCTGCATGACCCATTACAAAGATCTGGCTTCCGGATCTGTTCATGCAAAGAAAAATACCTGCAATCTTGGATTCTGCAAGAACCACAAGGTCCTCACACTCATGTATCTTCTCGGAAGGAGTCTCGGTGTGTCTTGAGTGAGGCATCATGAAAATGTCATCAAACCCTCTAACAAGAGGCACCTTCCTGTTCATTACCCTGTGCTGGTATATTCCGAATCTCTTGGTTTCAAGCGGCTCTTTATCAATTCCGTAATGATAGTAAATACCGGCCTGAGCGCCCCAGCAGATGTGGAATGTGGAGGTTACATTTACCTTGGACCACTCAAACACTCTGCACAGTTCATCCCAGTAATCAACTTCTTCAAAGGGAAGCTGCTCCACCGGTGCTCCTGTGATGATAAGACCGTCGTAAGTATTGTCCTTAAGCTCATCAAAGGTATGATAAAACCTGTTTAAGTGGTTCGGAGAAGTATTTGCATGATGATGAGAGCTCATCTGCATGAAAGAAACGTCTATCTGCAGCGGAGTGTTGGAAAGAGAGCGAAGAAGCTGAAGCTCAGTGTCCTCTTTAAGGGGCATGAGATTAAGAATACAGATCTGAAGGGATCTGATATCCTGGTGCATAGCCCTGTTTTCATCAACAACGAATATATTCTCTTTTTCAAGTATGTCCCTTACGGGAAGGTCGTTCTTTACTTTGATCGGCATTGTAGTATCTCCCTTAGCTGTTTATCATATTAAGAAACTCTGCTTCATCGATGATTCTGATCCCAAGCTCCTGGGCTTTTGTAAGCTTGCTTCCTGCAGCTTCACCCGCAAGAACCATGGAAGTCTTTTTGGATACACTTCCTGAAGCTTTGCCACCGTTTTTGGTTATAAGCTCCTCTGCCTCTTTTCTCCCCAGAGTAGGCAAAGTGCCTGTAACAACAATGGTCATTCCCGAAAGCTTATCGGATGCATCCGCATCTTTAACTGCTTTCATGTTAAGTCCAAGTTCCTGCATGATCCCAAGTATTCTGAGATTGTTATCATCATGGAAGAATTCATAAAGATCACCTGCTGTGGTCTCTCCGATATCCGGAATCTGCAGAAATCCATCCCTTGTTACCTTTGTAAGATCCATCATATCGTCAAAGTGCTTCATGATCTCACGGGCAGTGGACTTTCCTACATTTCTTATGGCAAGGCCTGTAAGGAGTCTCACAGGATCGTTTGCTTTGGATTTCTCAATTTCTCCAAGGAGTTTGTCTGTGTTCTTCTCCTTACCGATGATACCCTTTTCTATCAGCTCATCTCTGTGATCTTTAAGATGATAAATGTCAGCGTAATTTGAAAGATACCCTTCTTTTACCAATGCTTCTACAAGTGTATCACCAAGTCCCATAATATTCATTGCATCTCTTGAAGTAAAGTATGCAATTGTTCTCACAACCTGTGCGGGACAGGTGGGATTGATGCATCTTATATCCGCGGTATCCTCCTCCCGGACAAGGTGGCTACCGCATACGGGGCACTTATCGGGAGCTTTGTAGATAACTTCAGGTTCTTTAACACAGCCGTTTAACTTTGGAATGATCTCTCCGCTCTTAAACAGCTTATATTCTCCGCCTATACCGATCTTCATTTCATTGATATAGTCCTGATTGTGAAGAGTCGCCCTTGAGACGCTGGTTCCGCAAAGTCTGGCGGGCTTTCCCGTCTCTCTGTCATGGAAGCTGCCGGTAAAGGTGAGCTTTCCGGTTCGTCCCACATCCACCATAATTTCGTCCATTACAACGACTCTTTCTTCCGGTGGATATTTGTAAGCTATATGTCCGCTGGAGTACTTGCTGCCTGCCGGGAAATCCTCCCTCCAGGCCGTATTGTCAACTTTGACAACTGCTCCGTCCAGGTCGAACTCAAGGTCCTGCCTCATATTTCCTATATCTTCTATTGCTGCGAGGACATCCTTAGCATCTCTGCACTGCCTGTGATACACAGTTGATACACCTGCTTTTTTAAGAATGTCCATTCCCTTGCAGTGAGAAGCCTTAATCTCTTCAGGGCCGTCCTGAACATTGAACACGAACATCTTAAGACCGCGCTTTCTGGTGATCTCAGGGTCAAGCTGACGCAAAGTTCCCGCAGCCAGGTTCCTGGGATTAGCTGCAAGCTTTTTTCCAAGCTTCTCCTGTTCCTCATTAAAGGCTTCAAAAGCTTCATGTGACATGTAGACCTCGCCTCTTAGCTCAAGGCTTTCGTAGGGAAGATCCAGTGTCTGTCTGACATCCGGAATTACCAGAGCATTGGCAGTCACATCCTCACCAATAAGTCCGTCTCCTCTTGTTTCCGCCATAGTCATATGAAGCTTTCCGTCCTCCTGCCTCTTGTATCTAAGGGACATGGAAAGTCCGTCAATCTTCTGTTCAACGGAAAAAAGAGCATCGGGATGTCTTTCGTGGACCTTGTTGATCCAGGCCGTAACATCCTCTGTATTAAAAACATCTTCAATTGAAAGCATGGGAACATTATGAGTGACTTTGACTCCGGCTTCTCTTTTGGCTACGCCTCCCACAATGCGTGTTGGAGAATCTGCCGTAATAAGCTCCGGATTCTCCTTCTCCATAGCCTTAAGCCTTTGCATAAGCCGGTCGTACTCGTAGTCGGAAATCTCAGGCTCGTCCTGATTGTAGTACAGGTCCATGTGATGCCTGATCTCTTTACACAGACTTTCATAGTCTTTTCTGATCTCTTCAGATGCCATTTTACCTAAATCCCCCAAATTTATCTGTTTTAAAGCCCCGTCTTTTCAAGGAGCGTATTTATCTGATCCTGACTCAAATAAGCAAATTTCCCCGGTTTAAGGTCAAAATCTGACAGTTTTACCGACATGACTCTTATTCTCTTTAAGGTTGTCACGTTGTAGCCAAGGCAGCCGCACATTCGCCTTATCTGTCTGTTAAGCCCCTGTGTCAGTACTATGTCAAAAGACCTGTTCCCTGTCTGTTTAACAGTGCAGGGCCTTGTGGTTCTGTTAAGTTCCTTAAGATACAGTCCACCGGACATCTTTTTGATAAATTCCCCGTCTATATCCCTGTCCACAGTGACCGTATATTCTTTTTCATGGCCCTTGGAACCTTTCATCATGGCCTGGATAAGGTCTCCGTCATCGGTCATGATAAGAAGTCCTTCCGAATCCTTATCAAGCCTTCCCGCATAGGTAACTCGCTCGTGAAGTCCAAGGTCCTCTATGACGGTTCTTTTGGCATGCACATCCCTTTCGGTACAGACGACACCAACAGGCTTGTAATAGGCAAGATATACATGGTCCTTTTTGGGCGATATCTCTTTTCCGTCAAGACAGACTCTGTCAGCCTCCGATACCTCAAGCCCCATAACGGGAGCTTCTCCGTTTACGGTTATTCTGCCGCTAGCTATTAACTTATCAGCTTCCCTCCTGGAGCAAATGCCCGAAGAGGCTATGTATTTGTTAAGTCTCATTTTCCTGTTATCCGAATGCGAAGGCATATTGCCTTCCTTATGTTATCCTACAAAAAAGGAACGGCCTTATCTCATGCCGTTCCGATATATGACCTTCCTCACCAGGATTAAAGAGCTGCAATAGCTCCGATGGCGTCATCCTTAATGATACAGTCGAAGCTCTCAGTGATGTGGGCAATTACATGTGGGTTACTGGCCTGAAAATGTCCGAATTCGTATGCCATTGTAAACAGTGCAGCGAAAAGTTTTGGATTTTCATCCCCTCGCTTCAGATCCAGATAATACAGCCCGTCAGCCTCATTCTTGTAAAGAGAGCTCTTGATCTTAAGGTATTTGGGAGCTTTCCTGCAGAAAGCTATGATCGTCTGCAGATCGCCAAAGGAGAAAATGTACTCGTGGAACTTAAGTCTCTCCTGGTCTCTCCTCTTCCTGTTATCGTCCAGAGAACGTTTCTTGGAAGCTCCGGTGGAAATCTTGCCGGCTTTTCTTGCTGCATTTTCCGAAGTTTCATTGCTGTTTACGGAAAGTTTGCCATTGTTGCTTCGTTTCTTATTAAGGCCGTTGTCTTCAAGAATATCTCCCACAGTATTGGAAATCTGCTCATTGATACTCTTTAAATACTCATGAAGTCTGTTAATGCGCTCTTCATCAACCGAGTCTCCGATATCCTCGAGAACATTCTTGGGAATCTTGATTCCTGCCTTTTCTGTGAGATTCTTAAGTATCTCGCCAAAAGAAGTACTGGCATTTTCCGAAAGTGTAAGAGAAATGGAATGATCGGGAAGCACTGTGATCTGCATTGGCATAAATGCGCCGGTGGGCTTATAATCAACCTCTTCCTCGGCCTTCTTCATAACATCGTGAAGAAAATCCATAGCCTCTTTTTTCTTTTCAAATAAATCCTCTAATTTAATCCCCTGTTCAAACATGTCATCTTCAGTAATGATGCATGTTACAGTATCTTTATTAATACGTCTGAATTCCATATTCAACCCTTTTATAAGTCCTAAAACAACCTGTCTAGATATTTTACCATAACTAACAGATACGTGGAAGTCCTTCCCCGTACATAAGACCTACCACTCTTTTGCCGCCGATGTCAGTAAGTACCGACACATTAATATTATCGGCATTATCTTCCTTCTTCTTGACACTTCCTATAATTGCAGCATTTTCGCCGTATTTGGAGCTCCTGATAGCCAAAAGAGCCTTATCTGCGTCATCCTTTGGAACCGAAAGTACCATTTTCCCTTCGTTTCCCATATAAATGGGATCAAGGCCAAGAATCCCGCAAAAATCCTTCACGGTTTTTGACACGGGAATTTCCGATTCCACAAGTTCTATTTCGCATCCCGAAGCTGCGCCGAACTCATTGAGCACTGTACCAAGCCCGCCCCTTGTGACATCTCTCATGGCATGAACCTTCACTCCCTCTTTGTAGAGACTTGCTACCATCTCGTTAAGAGGCGCATTGTCTGAAACTATATCGGATTCTATTCCCATTCTTGTGCCAAGGATAGCTGCATGATGGTCCCCGAGGTTGCCGGAAACAATGATAACATCTCCGTCCTCCAGCCTTGAAGGGCCCGGAACATCAAGATCCTCGGGAATAAAACCAACGCCTGAGGTATTGATGATAAGCCCCGGAGTTCCGCCTTTATTCTCTATAACCTTGGTGTCTCCGGTAACCACCTTTACTCCGGCTTCCTTGGCCGTAGCAGCCATGGAAGCAATCACCCTGTCAAGAACCTCAATATCAAGTCCTTCCTCAAGGATACAGCCGCAGGTAATATACATGGGATTTGCACCGCTCATAAGAAGATCATTGACTGTACCGCAAACAGACAGTCTTCCGATATCTCCTCCCGGGAAAAGAACCGGTGTCACCACGAAACTGTCTGTGGTAAAGGCAATCCTTCCTGCTCCGGGAAGTACCGCGGAGTCTTCGAGTTTTGAGAGATATTCGTTATGAAAATGCTTGGAAAAAACCTGTTCTATAAGCCTGGAAGTGGATTCTCCGCCGCTTCCGTGAGCCATTGTTATCTTCATTTATATTACCTTCTTCCGGAAATAAAGTAGTTATAGCAGCTGCCTTCTGTTGAAACCATGCAGGCACCGTGGGCATTATCGGGGGTGCAGCTCTTCCCGAAAAGCGGACATTCATTGGGCTGAAGCTTTCCTACAAGCACCTTATCGCAGCAGCATCCCGGGGGCATATGATCCTCATCAAGCCCGATACTTCCAGCATCAAAGTCCCTGTACCCGGACTTAAGCACCATTCCGGATCCCGGGATTTTTCCCATTCCGCGCCAGGAAGCATCTGAAACCTCAAAGTATTTATCCACCAGCTCTTTTGCCTTCTGATTACCTTCCTCAGTAACCACGGACTTGTAAAGGTTCTTATAACCGTCTGTTCCCTTCATCTTAACGAGAGAATATATTGTAAGGATCAGCTCTTTTCCCTCGAATCCGGAAACCACAAAGGGAATTCCGAGCTCCTTGGCAAGCTCCTTGAAAATACCGCCGCCTGTTATGGCAGATACGTGGCCGGGAGCAATAAATCCGTCTATCCCGCCTCCGTTTTTTATTACCCATCTGATAACTTCAGGCATGGTCTTAAGTGATGTAAGAATCTTAAGATTCTTAAGGCCCTCTTTTTGGGCTTCTTCTATCAGCAGAGCATATACAGGGGTTGTAGTCTCAAAGCCAATGGCTGCAAAAACAAAATTCTGCTCCGGATTTTCCTTTGCAAGCTTTATGGATTCCATGGGGGAATAGACCATCTGTACAGATGCTCCTTCAGCCTTGGCATCCGCCAGCGACATTTTTGACCCCTTCACCCTGATCAGATCTCCAAAGGTAAGAACCGTTGTCCCGGGCAAAAGAGACAGTTCAACAAGCCTGTCTATCACTGCCGTAACGGTTACACAAACAGGGCATCCCGGACCTGAAATAAGTTTTATCTTAGGCGAAAGCATTGATGGAATGCCGTTTTCCGAGATAGCAGCTGTATGGGTTCCGCAAACCTCCATCAGACGAACCTGCGGGCCGTCGTATTCCTTTAGTTCTTTTACTATATCTTTAAGATCCATGGCACTCATTATCAGTTAAGATCCTCTATCTCTTTAAAAAGTTCTTCCATTTCATTGGCCATGTCTTCATCCATTGTCTGAATGATGCAGCCGGCATGAACAAGAACTCTGTCTCCTATTCTAACATTGACAAGTCCGGCCTGAGCTTTGACAATATTGCCGCTGAAATCAACGCTGGCCTGCGTCCCCTCAAGTCCGATAACTGTGCCGGGTATTGCTACACACATATTAGTTCTCCATTCTGTTTAATCTATCATCTCTTGTCTTAAGCAGCCCGTAATAGGCCTGCCCCAGAGAAATGCCTCCATCTCCCAGCGGAACCTTCTGATTCCAGATTACTGAAAAGCCTTCATTGATAAGGCTTTCTGCTGTCTCTTCCAAAAGTATCCTGTTATTAAAGCAGCCACCGGAAAGACATACATTGTATACTCCCGTCTTTTCTCTCATCCATATGCAGCCCAAAACAATCATCTTTATCACATTTCGATGAAAATATAAGGCCAATTCAGAAGCCCGGTAATTGCCGGATCTGCTTAAGGTAAACAGGTCTGCAAAATAGCTGAGCGGGTCCGGCTCAAAAGTCTCATTATTAAAAAACAGCTTGGTAATTGTTTCCTGCTTAATATCTTTATCCGGATGCATTAGTTTATATTCAGCAGCCGCCTTTTCAAGCATCACGGCACATTTACCTTCATAATCATTATAATTTTCTATACCCAGAAGGGCGCTGACAGCGTCAAAGAATCTTCCCATACTGGAGGATTCAAAGGTATTTACGTCATTATCAAGAGCTGAATTTATAAGCTGTCTCTCCATGGGCGTCTCGTCTTTTAAAAGTATCTGTCCGTCTTCCTCAGAGAGCAGTCCCCTTTTTACACACTCATGAATATAACATCTTGCAACGGATTTTGCATCTTTCGCGGCTTTATCAGCTCCAACAAGCTTGACATTGGACAGATTACCCATTCTTTTATGAAAAGACTTCAGGCAGTAAACAAATTCTCCGCCCCAGATTTTGCCATCCGTTCCATAACCTGTTCCATCAAGGGCAACGCCTATGGCCTCGATCATACTGTTTTCAGCCATAACGGAATAAATATGGGCAAAATGATGTTGAAGCTGCAAAAAGGGTATGGCTTCATTCTCACTTTTGTTTTTTCCAAAGGAAGTGGAATGATATCCCGGGTGAAGGTCTCCCACAATTACAGTGGGCTTTTTCATGAACAGTTTTTCGAAGTTATCTATGGTCTGCCTGTACAGCTGTAATGTCTTTTCATTTTCAAGGTCACCGATATACTGAGAAGGCATTATCTTATCTCCGCAGGCAATTGCAGGCGCTGCCTTAAGATCTCCGCCAAGAGCCAGTATCGTTTCCGGAACATTTTCATAACCAAGTCCCAGCTTTTCAGTATTTATAGTGACAGGGAGCGGGAAATATCCCCTGGATCTTCTTATAAACTGTGCTTCTTCGATGTCATCAACACTGACGACAAACATCACCGAATCATCCTGAGGGATATTTATATTTCTGTCATAGAAATACACGCCCTCCACAAGCTGTTCAAAAGTCTCAACAAATTCCCTAGTTTTAATAATAATAGGTGAATCGGATTTGTTACAGCTTGTAACAATAAGAGGTCCGGTTTCATCAAGGATCATCCTGTGAGCCCCCGATGCCGGAAGAAAAGCACCAATATAGGCGCTGTTCATATCTATAGCTTCAGGGAAATTCCTCTTTTTCCTAAGAAGAACAATCGGTCTTGCGGATGATGTAAGGAGTTTTTCCTCCAGAGGACTTACATCTGCATCTTTCTTAATATCATCAATAGTGGGATACATAATGGCAAAGGGCTTGCTTTCCCTCCCTTTGATCTGCCGAAGTTCCGTGGCAGCATCACTTATGGGCTTACACATAAGCTGATATCCCGAAACACCCTTAAACGCGATAATAAGGCCTTTATTTAAAGCATTTATGGCCTGTTTCATGCCGCTTTCATTCATAAAAGCATTGAAAAACTTAGGATCTATTTTCTGCTTAAATCCCCAATGAGGACCGCAGGATTTGCAGGAAATTGTCTGTGCATACCATCTTCTGCCTTCAAGATATTCTCTCTTGCATTGATAACACAGGTCAAACTCATCCATGGTGGTATTAGCCCTGTCATAGGGAAGTCTGTTCAATATGCTGATCCTTGGACCGCATACAGCACAGCTTATAAGCGGATAGCGATATCTTCGATTATCCTTATCCAGAAGCTCCTTCATACAGTCGTCGCAGATTCCTATATCGGGAAGAAAGACAGGGATATCTCCGGTAAAGTCCATGGAGTCGCTTTCGACTATCTCAACTCCGTTAAACTTTAATAATTCAGTAATCTCATCCTGAATATCGCAAACACTGACAGACAAAATAAAAGCTCCCTGAGGCATGTCAGAATACAAATGATCAATAAAATCCTGAACATTGTCGTCCTCTCCGGCAACTTTTATTTCTACGGCTGCTCCTATATTTTTGACGCAGCCTAAAAGTCCGTATTTAGTTCCCATTTCTGCAATAAAGGGGCGATAACCAACTCCCTGTACCGCCCCTTTAACTGTAATCTTTTTTACCATTATTTACTGTTCTTTTTTCTCTTCAGGTTTAGCCTCAGGCGCTGCCTGTGCTGCAGGTGCCTTAGCTGCATCTGCGGGTGCATTACCCTGAGCCTGTGCTGCCTGAGCTGCCTTTGCTGCTGCAGCGGCTGCCGCACGCTCCTTGGCTGCCTTCATAAGAGCTTCCTGAGCTGCAATAGCCTTCTCTGACTGCTTAAAGGTCTTGGTAACCTTCTCAGAACCGGGCTCCTGGAATCTAAGTCCCATGGAAAGTGATTTCTTAGGACAGTTATCCACGCAGCATCTACACTGGATACAGCTCATAGGCCTTATTGACCAGGTCTTCTCATTCTTGTCCACGGTAATAGCATGTGTGGGACATTTTATTGAGCAAAGACCGCAGAGAATGCAAAGGTCCATATCGTTCTCAACATGTCCTCTGGTCCCTTCCGGATACTCTTTTTCAACCTTTCTTGTCTTGGGCTTGGAAAAGAGATTGTGTAATACTGTTTTATTGAAACTTACAATTGCCATTTCTATCTCCTTCTTATCGAAAAAATCGAATCAATTACAAACTGATCATCTCTCAGTGCAGCTGATACATGGATCAATTGTAAGTACAAGGATCGGAACATCTGCAAGGTCACAGCCCTTAAGAACTTCCACAAGACCTGAAAGGTTTGCAAAAGTAGGGGTGCGGACTCTCATTCTGTCTATAAACTTGGTGCCGTTGGCCTTTACATAGTAAATAGCCTCGCCTCTGGGCTGCTCTATTCTCATTACATATTCGCCGTTGGGCATTCCCTTAACGGGAACATCAATATCTCCTGCAGGCATCTTGTCGATACACTGACGCATGATATCAAAGGCCTGGAAGATTTCCTTGATACGGCACTCGGTACGGGCATATGAATCGCCTTCAGTTGAAATGATAGGCTCAAAATCAATATCGCCGTATGCGCAGTAACCTGTTGTTCTGATATCTCTTACTATGCCGCTGGCTCTAAGGAAAGGACCTGCGCATCCAAGAGCATCAGCCTGCTCGGCAGTGAGGATACCAACACCGCGAAGTCTTGTCTGAACTGCTGCATCATTAAGGAAGGGCTTTGAAATAGTCTTAAGATCCTCTTCCATTTTGTTGATCCTCTGGTAGAAGTCCTTGAGCATCTCATCGCTTACGTTACGTCTGATGCCGCCTACCTTCATCACGGAAAAGATAACACGGCCACCGGTTGATGCTTCGAACATGTCAAGAGCTTCTTCACGAAGTCTCCAGCATTCCATGTAAAGAGACTCAAAACCAAAGGCATCGGCAAGAAGACCGAGCCAGAGAAGATGTGAATGAACTCTTGAAAGCTCTGACCAGAATGTTCTTAAGTACTGAGCTCTTGAAGGCACCTCTATATCCATAATGTGCTCTACAGCCTCAGCATAGCCAAGTCCATGGCCAAGGGAACAAATACCGCAGATACGCTCTGCAACATAGACCATTTCGTTGAAATCTTTTTTATCAACCAGCTTCTCAAGTCCTCTGTGAATAAAGCCTATGGAAGGGATAGCTTCCACAACCTTCTCATCCTCCATTACGAGGTCAAGGTGTATAGGCTCAGGGAGAACAGGATGCTGGGGTCCAAAAGGGATTACACTTCTATTAGACATTATTTCCTCCGATTATTTAAATGGTGTCTCAATCGCTGTGCGATAGAGCTTGCCTTCAAAGTCAATATTTATCATCTTGATGTTTACGCCAAAAAGATCATGCATCTCATTCTCATAGATAAATGCGCAGGGAAAAATACTGGTGATACTTGATATTTCCTGATCCTCGGGAAGAGTCATCTTAAGATGCTTCATCTCCAGATCTTTTCCAAAGGAATAGATGAGTTCATATGCCTCAGGAACACGGGTTGCGCATTGCTGGATAAGGTGATATCCGGCGAATTTAAGCTTCTGAGACTCGTCGATAATGCTCTCAGGATTAACACTTACAAACTCTGTATTCATTAAGCTTTATCTCCTTTCTCAGAATCTGCCGCATTAGCAGCAGGTGCAGGGGCTACTGTAGCAGCGGGTGCTGCTGCGTTTGCTGCAGGTGCAGGGGCAGGTTTTGCTGCTGCATTTGCTGCAGTAGCTGCGGGCTTGGGAGCAGGTTTGGCTGTTGCCTTGATTTTCTCCTCTGCCTGCTGACGAAGTGCCTCTTCTGTAAGTACTTCATCATACTGATCTGTAGGATCGTAGTCATCAGCAGTCATATGAATGGCCATCTTGCTGTAGTCAACCGCACAGTATCCGGCCTTCATGGACTCTTTGAGTTTCTTTCTCTTCTCTTCAAGTATGCCTACTGCTTTTACAACACCCTCGATAAGAGCTTCTGGTCTGACAGCACATCCCGGTACATAAACGTCAACAGGAACAACCTTGTCAGCGCCGCCAAGAATGTTATAACACTCCTTGAAGATACCTCCGTCACATGCACAGATACCGCAGGCAACAACAACCTTGGGATCAGGCATCATATTGTAGAGCTGTCTGATAACAGGTGCTGTCTGGGCGTTAACTCCTCCTGTAAGAAGGAGTACATCGGCATGCTTGGGATTACCTGTATTGATAATACCAAATCTCTCCACGTCATACATGGGAGTCATGGTAGCAAGAACTTCTATATCACATCCGTTACAACTGGATCCGTCATAGTGTAAGACCCATGGTGATTTTGCAATATTCATCGATCTATATTCCCTTCCTGATTATTATTTGAGTACATTCAGAATCAAAAGATTGGTTCCCGCAAATACAAGTATCACAGCCCATGAAACCTTGAGCATGGTGATGTATTTAACACGCGGGAATACATTGTCAACAAGGGTTATAAGGAAAAATACGACAGCAATAGCGATTATAGCCCAGATTCTGCTAATGGGATCAGCGGTAATAAAGAACATTCCCACAATACCCATCATAAGAACAGTGTCGTACCACTCTGCTATTTCCACAAAAGCCAGGTTGTTACCGGAAAGGTCTGTTGTAAGTCCCTTAACCATCTCCTGATGCATATGATGAGATGTACTAAGGTCAAAAGGTGATTTCCTGAGCTTGATGATCAAGATAAACACAAATCCGATAAAGAAGCCCGGAAGCTTAATGATCGCAGGCATGGGAGCCATAACAAGATCATTTACCATGAAACTTCCCTGTGCATAGTAGAAACCAATGGCTACAAGCAAGGTCATAGGCTCGTAACACATCATCTGAAGCAGCTCACGCTGAGCACCCATGATACTGTAAGGGCCGTTTGTAGAGAAAGCAGCCATTACCATAAGTACTTCTGACATGGACAGAGCAAAGAATACCAGGAGCATATCCCCGCCGCCAAAGAAAAGGCATCCGGTGAATATAGTCATGATAAGGTAACCGGTTACAAACAGCACCTGAATACTGTTAACTACGGTTGTCTGCTTGTTGAGCAGCTTGATGACATCATAGAAGGGCTGAACAATAGGCGGGCCCTGTCTTCCCTGCATACGGGCAGCAAACAGTCTGTCTGTACCCGATAACAGGCCTCCGATTAAAGGAGCTAATACTAAATACAAAAGCGCTTTGATAATAAAATTTATCTCCATCAGAAAGCACCTCCAACCACAATGATAAGCATTACTGCTACCAGAACAGTAGAAACCCAGATACAAGGCTTAAGAAGCTTATGTTCTCCGAAATAATCAACCATGTACCAGTTTGACATATAAAGAGCTCTCTCTTTTCCGAATGAGTCTATGTAATGTCTGTCATCACCTGCATTTACACCTGCAACATAAGACATTGTCATCTTGGAATTCTTACCGATGGAAAGGAATCTTGATCCGATAGGGATCATAAATACCATTGCTACCATGATCATCATGATGATCACATCGCTTCCGCCGATCACATCCGGGATCTTGGTATAAAATGCCTCGTTCAGGATAGGCTGGATCATATGTCCTGACATCCAGGGGAATGCAAAACACATGATGATTATCAGTGAAGTAAGAGGGAAAATGGAAACCAGCTCACTTCTGGGTGTTATATCTTCAAGTTCAAAGGACTGGTGGATTACAGTACAGATCTTACCAAGCCACTTAGCCCAGTAGAAAAGTGTACTTCCTGAACCGAATACCAGGAAAAGAACCAGCCATACGGAACCTGAATCAACGAAGGACTTAAGGGCTGCCCACTTTGAAACCAGCATTCCAAAGGGTGCCATGAACATTCCGCAGATACCGATGATCATGATGAATGCAAGTCTGGGAAGCTTAATGATAAGTCCGTGCATATCCTCGATATCACGGCTGTGCATACAGTTCTCGATATCTCCCACTGTCTGGAACAGAAGTGACTTGGATACAGCATGGAAAAGAACAAGCATAACAGCTGCCCATACACCCTCGGTAGTTCCTGTTCCTGCACAGGCAGTAATAAGTCCAAGGTTTGAAATTGTTGAATAAGCAAGTACCTTCTTACCGTCACTAACAGTAATAGCCAGAAGTGATGCGGCAAAGAATGTAAATCCACCTATAACGGTGATCATTACACCTGTAAGGGAATCCTTCATAACAGGTGACAGTCTGATAAGCATGTATACACCTATCTTAACCATTGTTGCAGAATGCAGAAGTGCGCTGGATGGTGTAGGTGCTACCATCGCTCCGAGAAGCCATCTTGAGAACGGGAACTGTGCACTCTTTGTCAGGGCTGCAAACGCAAACAGAGTTGCAGGTACAAGATAAGGAGCATACCCCATAACTGTAAGCTGACTTAAGTTGGAGATCTCAAACTTCATGTTGCAGATCATAAGACCTGCCGCAAAGCCGCAACCGCCAAGAAGGTTCATCCAAAGTGCTCTGAAGGAATTGTCTACTGCTTCCTGAGTTCTTGTATATCCGATCATAAGGAAGGAACATACTGAAGTAATCTCCCAGAAGAAGTAGATCCATCCAAGGTTATCCGATGAAATAAGACCGAACATTGCACCAAGGAAAACAAACATCAATGCCAGGAAATAATTGGATCTGTCCTGTACATCAGTGTGATGATTATGGTAATCCTTCATATAACCTGAAGCATAGATACAGATGAGGATACCTACCACACCTACGATAAGGTACATAACAGCTGCAAAGGTATCAATCCTTATATGAGTATTGCCCTCTACCACTCTGCCTGTAAGGTCCATCCACATTACAGGAATGGTTCCTGCCAGTGAAAACAGGATTGCGTAATATTTTTTGTACTTGATACTCAGGAAACAAACAAGACACATAAGGAATACTTCACCTACCATAACAAAGGTATCGGGAAGATGCGTCTCCTGCAAATACATAAACTGTGATGTGTCCCCGGAAGTTATCACCGTCACGGCAACATAAACAGCAGCTATCATAATGGTAAATCCACCGATCATGATAACAGCGCTTCTAAGAGGACTTGCCTTCTTGAGAAGACCTATCACAATTGCCATGATAAAGGGAAAGAGAATTAAGAAATTGACTACATTTAGAATTGGAATCAAGGTATTTCGCCCCTTTCACATATTCTCAAAGCCTTTGCAGACTATGAGTTTTTCATAAATTTGTCGACGGCCTCATTGAGCTCAATGATCGCCTGTTCATCACCGTCCTGAACTGCATGGACTATGCAATGGCTCATGTGTTCCTTGAGGATCTCCTTGCCGCAATTATTGATTGCAGAGCGCACGGCGGCAAGCTGAATAAGCACCTCGGAACAGTCCCTGTCATCTTCCACCATCCTCTTTATGGATTCGAGGTGTCCGATGGCTTTGGAAAGCCTGTTCGAGATAGCCTTCATATGTTCAGGGTCATGGTGATGGTGATGTTCATGGTTCGTAGAACTCATAAAAACCTCCATAAAGAATGTGCGTTTTTGTTAATTTTTTGACTTGCAAGGGCAAAAAGAAAATAAAACGCACAAATGACCGACTATCATTATATTTCTATAAGTTGAAAAAAGCAATAAAGATTATCTTACATTTCCAATAATCTTATATAAAAGATCATAGAGAAGCTTTGATTCCTCAGCTGAAAGTTTAACACAGGATCCCATTGCAGGGGGAATAGAAAGAGCGCGCTCGCGAAGCTTCTCTCCCTCTTCAGTGATGGTAACCAGAAGGTTACGCTCATCCTCATTGGATCTCTCTCTTGTTATGTAGCCTTTGGATTCAAGCTTTTTAAGGACAGGAGTCAGTGTACCGGAATCCAGATACAGTTTCTCCCCTAAAGTTTTTACATTGAGTGACTTCTGCTCCCAAAGCACCATCATAGTAATATACTGTGTATAAGTCAGATCTATCTCATCAAGATAGGGCTTATACTTTCTGATAATCTCCTTGGAACAGGCATAAAGCGGGAAGCAAAGCTGGTTCCCAAGTTTTAAAGTCTCGTATTTTTCCTCTTTTACACTCATGAAAAACTCCTAAGATTGAATTTTATACTATTTAATTATATCACAAATTCCATACTGCGCATCATTAATTTTTTAAGCTTTTTTACTTAAATCTATTTTGAATCTGCTTTCGATATAGCTAAACAGCATAGTTAAATATCTCATAAAAGGCTCTGTCGCTATTGCAAAAAGCACAAAAAGCATTACACATTCAACAGAGACATAAGATATTGAAAAAAGATCGTTGAATATAAAAGCTGCAACAATGATACCCACAACACAACCGAATATAACCCTAAGCCTGTATTTATTGAGAGGCATACAGATATTTGCAAGAATAATAAATCCCACAATGGCCAGAAGGAAGGTCGCGGCTACCGATACATCCGATGCTTTCACGCCGAAGGTATTTCCAAAGATAACCAGCGCAGCTATTGCCAGGAAATCCGTCAGAGCTGCCGGCATTGCCTTCAGCAGAACTTTGATAAGGAAATGCCCTTCTATCCTCTTATTATTGGGCTCCATTGCCAGGAAAAATCCAGGAATTCCAATATTAAACAGGCTTATCATGGTAATCTGGGAAGGCTGCAGCGGATATGCCACTACATTGATAATGGAAAACAGCGCCAAAAGCAGTGAAAAGATATTCTTTACCAAAAACAGTGTTGCAGTTCTCTCGATGTTATTTATATTTCTTCTTCCCTCTGCCACTATCATAGGCATCTTGGAGAAATCACTGTCCATAAGAACCACCTGCGCGGCCTGAACAGCTGCTTCCGATCCGGCTGCCATTGCCACCGAGCAGTCTGCATCCTTCATGGCAAGTATATCGTTTACACCGTCACCGGTCATGGCCACGGTATGTCCGTCTGCCTTAAGGGCTCTTACAATCTTCTGCTTCTGGTCCGGTGTAACTCTGCCGAATACTGTATATTCTCTTACGGCATCCGGGATATCCTCATCCATCAAAGTAGTTGCATCAACAAACCTGTCCGCATTTTCAATTCCTGCATTTTTGGCCACTTCCGATACTGTCAGCGCATTATCTCCGGATATGACTTTGACATTTACATTCTGCTTTTTAAAGAAGGCAAAGGTCTCCGGAGCAGATTCTCTTATAGGATTCTGCAAAAGAATAAACATCATCGGAACGGTATTGGCTCCGTCCAGATATCCTTCAGGCGCAGGTATGGAAGTGCTCTCATTGGTCGCCTCGATGGCCGCAGTTCCGTCCGCTCCGCCAAAATACCTTGCAAAGCACAGCACTCTTAGCCCCTTTGCGGCATAACTGTCTATAATAGCCTTATACGCCGGGAATTTGTCCGTAAGAACATATTCAGGTGCTCCCAGTATATATGTGGCATTCTTAAACTGCACCGAACTGTATTTGTATTTGGAAGTAAAGGGATGGAAAGATACACTTCCCAGGCTGCTTCTTAATGGGAAATAATCCTCCAGAGCTCTCATGGTGATATTATCATCGGGAATGCAGCTTATATATTCTGCAACAATATCAACCACTCTTGAAAATTCTTCTGTATCTTTGGTTCCGTCAGGCAGTACTGCGTCTGCCACCAGCATACTGTTATCGGTGATGGTTCCTGTCTTGTCGACGCATATGGTATCTACTCTTGCAAGAGCTTCAATACTTCTCATGTCGTGAAGCATAACCCTTTGCCTGGCCAGTCTGATGGTACTAAGTCCCAGTGTGATACTCAGCAACAGATACAACCCTTCGGGTATCATTCCGATAACGGCTGCAACCATTGAAGGCACGCTCTCGGAAAAAGAATTGCCCTGAATATAGAAACTCTGAACAAAAAGACATATTCCTATGGGAATAATAATAAGTCCGGCGAAAGCCACAATACGATTGATGGACTTGACCATTTCGCTCTGTTCCGAGGAAGGCATTTTCTTGGCCCGAAGCATAAGCTGAGAAATATAGGACTCGTGCCCCACCCTGGTAAGCCTTGCAAGACATTTACCGGAAACCACAAAGCTTCCGGACATAAGGGATGCTCCGGCAGTCTTTACAATCTCATCGGCCTCACCCGTAAGCAGCGCTTCATTGACATTCACTTCGCCGCTTATAACCTGCGCATCAGCACAGATCTGGCTTCCTGCGGAAAGAACTATCACATCCCCAAGTACAAGCTTATCTATGGCAACAAGCTTCTCCTGTCCATCCCGGATTGCGGTAACAGTGGACTGATTTAAGACCTTGAGATCATCCAGGATCTTTTTGGCTCTTATGCCCTGGAATATTCCTATCAGCGCATTGCATATGATAACAGGCAAAAAAGTCAGCGAATTAAAAGCGCCGGAAATGATAAGCAAAATGGCCATAATAAGAAAGATCAGGTTAAAGTAAGTAAAGATATTCTCTTTAATGATCTGCCCGTTGGTCTTGCCGATATTTTCAATTTGCACATTACCTTTCCCCTGATTGTACAGCTCTTTGGCTTTATCAGAGGAAAGTCCCATTATCTTATTATCCATAATCACTTAGAAGTATGATTCATGTTCTTGATAGGTATATTTGCATAAAGTGCGGGAACGGTCTTGCCGGTATTATCCTCAGTGTCCATCTGAGTAATATTGATATCTATATTATCCATATCAATCTCTGCATATTTGGACAGAACTTCTATGATATCACTGCGGATCTTCTGCATGATATCAGGAGAACAGGTCGCTCTGTCAGATACAAGGACCAGTTTCAGTCTGTCTTTAGCCACATCGCTGGAGGATTTCTTTTTAAAAAAATCAGATATTTTCATGATTCATTTCTCTCCTTATCTCTTCCTTGAGAGCCAGCCAAACAGTCCCTTCCTTGTTTCAAGATCCAGAAAAGGAACGTTCTCGCCGGTAACTCTGCGGCAAATATTCATATAGGCCTGTCCGGCAAGGGAGTTGTCTCCTACCAGAGGCTCACCGTTGTTGGTGGCAATTACGATGTTCTCATCATCGGGAACCTGACCTATAAGTTCAACAGCCAGTATTTCAACAACATCATCGGCAGACATCATATCGCCTCTCTTAATGAGATCAGGACGAAGTCTGTTAACAATAAGCTGGTGATTCTTGATCTCTTTTGCCTCAAGCAGTCCTATGATCCTGTCTGCATCACGTACAGCAGAAACTTCGGGTGTAGTAACAACAATAGCTCTGTCAGCACCTGCAATGGCGTTAAGGAAGCCCTGCTCGATTCCTGCAGGACAGTCAAGAATGATGTAGTCAAACTCAGCCTTAAGCTCTTCTGTAAGTTTCTTCATCTGCTCAGGTGTTACGCTGGTCTTGTCCCTGGTCTGAGCAGCAGGCAAAAGAAACAGTGTATCATATCTCTTGTCCTTGATAAGAGCCTGTCTTAATTTGCAATTCTCCTCGATAACATCAACGATATTGTAGACGATACGGTTCTCAAGTCCCATTACAACATCCAGATTTCTAAGACCTATATCCGTATCTATAAGAACAACTTTCTTGTTTAATTTGGCAAGGCCGGTACCGATATTGGCTGTTGTGGTGGTCTTACCAACTCCGCCCTTACCTGATGTGATAACTATTACTTCTCCCATATTATCCTCCGTTTAAATACTGTAAAATCTTCTCAAGAATGAAGCGTCATATGAAGTCTTAACAATATGACCATTCTCTATATAAGCCACTTCAGCCATCTTGTCGTTTCCAAGGAATTTCTTCCTGGATTTGATCCTGGCACCTTTTTCAGCATCAGGTGATATTGCTATAGCATCCCCGATCCTGACCTGAATAGGTGCAAGCTTAAGTGCCATAATAACTGAATCATTATCCCCTTCACAGCCTGCAAAAGCATTTCCTCTGAGCTCTCCAAGAATAAAAATGCTTCCTTTGGAGACCACATTCCCTCCGGGCTTAACATCTCCAAGGACTATAATGCTCTTATCACTCTTAAAATCCTGACCGGATCTTAAATTGCCTTTGTATATAACAGCATCGCCATCGGAAATATCGCTTTCCAAAGGAGTCTTTTGAACATCCTGCAGCTCTCCGTTATGACGAAGAACACCAAGCCGAATAAGCTCTTCTTTTTCGGACTGCTCATCTATTATACAGATTATGTGAAGATCGGAATTATCCTCAATGATCCCGACAATCTCATCGATCTCATTATCTGACAGGAACCTTCCCCTGAGTATAAGTCCCATATCATGTTTGCCGAGAAACGAAGAAGCCTGAGTAAACTTCTCTGCAATCTTTTGTCGAAGATCAGTAAAAGGAACAGATGGATCCAATACCAGAATTATTCCCGATTTGGTCCCCTTGATAGTGACATTTGCTTCCAACTAAGATCACCCACCCTTTTTTCATACATCTTGTATGTGCGGTCTTACCCGAACACACCATATACAAGTATATGCTATTTGCCTTTAAAATTAAACCGACAAAATACATAAATAATGGATGTTTTTTATGATAAAAAATGGAGCCCCGGGATGTGCCCGAGGCTCCGATTAAAAATCAGTTATTATTTAAGTGTACCTGCCTGCTTAGCAACTTCCTCAGCGAAGTTCTCGTTCTTCTTCTCGATTCCTTCACCTGTCTCAAAACGTACAATTTTCTTGATCTTGAGATTAGCACCGTTGTTCTTGCCAACCTGTGCAAGGTACTGAGCTACAGTCTGCTTGCCATCCTCAGCCTTAACGTAAACCTGCTCATTGAGGCAGATCTCCTTGAACTCTTTGTTAAGACGGCCGATAAGCATCTTCTCGATGATCTCCTGAGGCTTTCTCTTTCCTTCAGGAAGCTCCTCGTTCTCTTTCATAGCCTGAGCAAGAAGGATCTCCTTCTCATGGTTTCTGTACTCCTCTGAAATATCCTCAGAAGAAATGAACTTAGGATTAAGAGCTGCAACCTGCATAGCTACGTTCTTAACAGCATCCTTGATGTCATCGTTTACAACATCTGTATCAGCCTCAACAAGAACTGAAATTCTTCCGCCGCCGTGAACGTAAGGAACTACGATACCGTTCTCAGCAACAACCTTCTCGAAACGTCTGATAGAAAGCTTCTCGGAAATAACTGCTGTGATCTCAACAAGAGCCTCATTTACAGTCTTGGAACCATCCTCGATCCACTTCTCAGCCATGAAGGAATCCATATCCTTAGCATCAGACTCAACTGCCTGCTTAGCAACAGCCTCAACAAATGCCTGGAACTTATCGTTCTGAGCAACGAAGTCTGTCTCTGAGTTAACCTCAACAACAGCTGCTGTCTTGTCATCCTTTACTGCAATTCTTGTAAGACCCTCTGCAGCGATTCTGCTGGCCTTCTTCTCAGCCTTCATGATACCGTTCTTTCTAAGGTACTCAACGGCTGCATCCATATCTCCGTTAGTCTCTGTAAGAGCCTTCTTGCACTCCATCATGCCGGCACCTGTAGACTCACGTAACTCTTTAACCATTGCTGCTGTAATAGCCATTTATCTATCCTCCGTAAGATTATATTTATTTAATTCAAAAGACCGGATTAAGCCTCAACTGCCTCTTCTGCAGTAGCCTCTTCCTCTGCAGACTGCTCAGCTGCTACATCAGCCTCAGCACCCTGGTTAGCCTCGATAACAGCATCTGCCATCTTACCAACGATAAGCTTTACAGCTCTGATAGCATCATCGTTACCGGGGATGATGAAGTCAAGCTCTTCGGGATCACAGTTTGTATCGCCGATACCGATAAGAGTAATTCCAAGTGACTCAGCCTCCTGGATGCAGATTCTCTCCTTCTTGGGATCTACTACAAAGATAGCATCAGGAATTCTCTTCATGTCTCTGATTCCGCCAAGGTTAGCCTGAAGCTTAGAAAGTTCCTTCTTAAGCTGAGCTACTTCCTTCTTGGGAAGAACATCAAAAGTTCCGTCTTCCTGCATCTTCTCGATCTTCTTCATTCTGTCGATTCTTGACTGGATTGTCTTGAAGTTTGTAAGCATTCCGCCAAGCCATCTCTCGTTAACATAGTACATTCCGCAACGCTCTGCCTCAGTCTTAACTGCGTCCTGAGCCTGCTTCTTGGTACCTACGAAAAGGATAGTTCCACCCTGCTGTGCAATCTCAAATACTGCCTTGTAAGCCTCGTCAACCTTTACAACTGACTTCTGAAGGTCGATGATGTGGATTCCGTTTCTCTCTGTGAAGATGTAAGGAGCCATTTTAGGGTTCCATCTTCTTGTCTGGTGTCCGAAATGTACACCTGCCTCAAGTAACTGTTTCATTGATACAACGCTCATTTTA
>JAILFT010000141.1 GCA_024697425.1 Butyrivibrio sp.
GAACCTTAACTACATCGAGCTTCTTCGTGAGGTTGGTGCATGTTTCTCAGTTAATAACATGCTTCGTGCTGAGTGCTACAAGCAGCGTATGGAGAAGGGACTTTCCTTCCTTGAATTCAACTACATGATCATGCAGTCCTATGACTTCTACTACATGTTCCAGAAGTACAACTGCAATCTTGAGTTCGGCGGAGACGATCAGTGGAGCAACATGCTGGGCGGAACAGAGCTTATCAGAAGAAAGCTTGGCAAGGACGCTCATGCCATGACCATCACCCTTCTTACAGATTCCAACGGAAACAAGATGGGTAAGACAGCAGGAAACGCAGTATGGCTTGATCCCAAGAAGACATCACCTTACGACTTCTACCAGTACTGGAGAAATGTGGGAGATGCCGATGTTGATAAGTGCATCAAGATGCTTACCTTCATTCCTATCGAGGAGATCCAGGAGATGGAGAAGTGGGACGGCTCCCGCATCAACGAGAAGAAGGAGATCCTTGCCTTTGAGCTTACTTCTCTTGTTCACGGAAAAGAGGAAGCTCAGAAAGCCCAGGATGCTGCAAGAGCTCTTTTTGCAGGCGGCGGAGACATGGCTAATGTTCCTTCGGTTGCCCTTAAGGAAGAGGATTTCAGGGACGGCGTTGTTGATATCCTTCAGGTTCTTGTTTCAGCAGGTCTTTGTGCAACAAGAAGCGAGGCAAGACGTGCTGTTGAGCAGGGCGGTGTTCTCTTCAATGATGAAAAGGTTACAGATGTTAAGACAACCTACACCAAAGATGTTTTCGGCGACGGTGTAATGGTAAGAAAGGGCAAGAAGTCCTTTAAGAAGGTTACATGCTGAATAATTGATTAAAGTAGTGGCGGCGCAGCTATCAAAAGGCTGTTGCCGCTATTTCTTTTGACCGATAAAAAATAATGAGAAAAGGGTTAAGTATAAAGATATTATTCCGATATACATTACGTAAGAATATGGTCAGGTGGATTTTGCCTGTTCCAAATATGAAAGGAGGGCTTTAATGAGCAGTGCAAACAATGTGGTAGGCGCTATCGCGGCTTACCTGTCACAGGGCACTGCAGCCACAACTGTTTCAGGCGTCACAGGCGCAAAGCAGAATGTACAGTCATCCGACAAAAGCTTCGATAAGGTGCTCAGCAAGGTTACGGATAACCTTGTAAGCGACAGAAGCTCAGCCGCAGGCAGGGAAGTGAACAAGGCTTTGAATGATGCGAAGGCTTCAAAGAATGACACTACCGATTATGCGGCAAAGATCAACAAGGATGCCGATGCAGCCGAAAAGGCATCAACAGATACAGCAGTTGATGACACAAACAAGGTTGCAGATCAGGTACAGACAAATGAAACAAAGGGCACGGAGGCTAATGAAGAGCTGCAGGAAGCCATCAATGAAGATGGCAAGGTGATCGTAGAGAAGATCACAGATGCATTTGAACTTCCGGAAGACGCAATGATAAATGCAATGCAGGTGCTGGGACTTATGGCAGCGGATATGATGAATCCCGAAACCATAATACCGCTGGTAGCTGAAGTTTCCGGATCGGAGGATGTCACCGAGCTGATAACAGATTCTGATATTTATACTTCACTGCAGGACCTCATGGAGGGTGCGGAAAGTATGAGAAGCGAGCTTATGAATGAGTTCGACTTATCAGAAGAAGAGCTCAAGGCGGCAATTGAAGACACCAAGGAAAACTTTGGAGCCGCTTTGCAGCAGAGTGTCGAGGAAGCTGTTCCCGAAGATGCAAAGAACATCAATAAGGAAGCAGTGATCGGCAAAGAGCAGATATTAGATAAAGCACCACAGTCTGAGGTATTCTCAGATCAGCCCGCAGAAGAGCCTAAAGTAGAGATTGTTGCCGAGAATGCTAATAAAGGCAGCAATAACACCAAACAGGACCTTCAAAGGGGCACAGAATCTACTAATCTTTTTAACCAGATCGTAAACAACATAACAGAAGCGGTTCCCGAGACCCAGAGCTTTAGTCAGGTGAGCTACACTGACAGAGCACAGATGGAGAACATCATCCGTCAGATCACTGACAGGATAACGATCATGTCGGGGCCTGAGGAGACATCCCTTGAACTTGCGCTTCATCCTGCAAGCCTGGGTAATGTGAATGTTCTTTTATCCAGCGGCAAGGACGGAATAACAGCCAGGTTTACAGCTCAGAATGAACTGGTAAAAGAGGCAGTGGAGAGCCAGATGGTACAGCTTCAGCAGAAGTTTGAAGAGCAGGGCATCAAGGTAACATCCATCGAGATAACCATTGCAAGCCACGCATTCGAACAGAATCTGCAGCAGGGCAATGAAAACAGAGATCCATCGGACACTCAGGGAAACAAGGCGGCAAAGCCCCTTAGAAGAATCAACCTTTCAGAGGTTGAGGAAGAGGCACCTGTAGAAGAGATGAATGATGACGAGAGGATCGCGGTACAGATGATGGCAATGAACGGAAATACAGTAGATTTCAGCGCCTGATCTGAGGAATGAAAGGAACGGTAATTATGAGCGACGTTAATTCTGTAAGCGCTATTATTAAAAACGGTGAAGTCGTAAACGGCGAAAATAAGACCAAATCCGAAAACGCTGCCCCTACCGGTTACGACAAGGATTCTTTTCTTAAGATCCTGGTTGCTCAGATGAAATATCAGGATCCCATGGAACCCACATCAAACACCGAATACATCTCACAGTACGCAACCTTCACACAGGTTGAGCAGCTGAACAATATGGCAAATTCAATGTCTCTTTCAAGGGCATCCGAGCTTGTAGGAAAGACAGTAATCGTTCAGCAGACCAATGCTGATAAGGGAACAACCTCTGAGGTACAGGGTACTGTTGATTTCGTTACCTACAGCGGCAACAAGGCCTATGTAAATATCAACGGTGAGAATTACAATGTGGACGATGTTGTTCAGGTTCTGGATTCCAACTATACACAGGCACTCGACATGATCGCTGATTTCGAGAAGGAGATTGACAAGCTTCCTAATCTTGAAGAGATCAGCGTCGAGCAGCACGGAGCAACTATCGATGCCATGTATACCATTTACATGAACAACATGACAGACAAAGCCAAGGGTCTCATGAATCCCAACTACGTAACATCACTTCTTCAGTATGTTAACAGGATTGATGAACTTCGGGGCGATAACTACAGGACTTTTAGACCGAAAGTTAACTAATTGGAGGAATAACGACATGTTAATGGATGATCGTCAGTTCTTTTCAATCGGACAGGTCCAGGATCAGTACTTGAATCCTAACACTCCCAAAACAGGCAAAGAAAAAGAATCTTTGCCTGTGGGAGAAAATTCTTTTGCATCTGTTCTAAATAAAATCCAAAGTGGTGCCGATAATATTAACAGTGAAGGAACTGTTAAGTTTTCTAAGCATGCCATGAACAGGCTTAGCCTTCGTAATATCGAGCTCACTCAGGAACAGATGCAGAGACTGAACCAGGGCAAGATAGAAGCCGGTGAAAAGGGCATCAAGGATTCTCTTATTCTCATCGATCAGCTGGCCTTCATCGTAAACGTACCTAATAACACGGTGGTAACAGCGATGGATCAGACAGAGAACAAGAGTAACGTATTCACGAACATAGACGGAGCAGTTATTGCATGATTGGACCGAAGCGGTGACCGAAGTTTCACTGCCAGGAAATCTTCTGAACCCGGACAGACTGCCGGGATCTAAAAGCAAAACTCTTGCTTCGTCCGAAATCTGATATTTTTTTCAAATGATGGAGGACTTTGCCTTATGATGAGATCACTTTATTCTGGTGTAGCCGGACTCAAGACACATCAGACCAAGATGGATGTTATCGGTAACAACATTGCCAACGTTAACACCACATCTTTTAAATCCCAGTCTATTACATTTTCAGACCTTATGTACCAGACAACCCAGACC
This sequence comes from Butyrivibrio sp., assembly GCA_024697425.1. Taxonomy (GTDB): domain Bacteria; phylum Bacillota; class Clostridia; order Lachnospirales; family Lachnospiraceae; genus Butyrivibrio. The sequence goes on from JAILFT010000141.1 coordinate 3,939, forward strand.
GCATCAGGCGCTACCGAGACAAAGGGTGGTGTAAACGCACGTCAGATCGGTCTTGGCGCTAAGTCAGGTGCTATCAATACAGCAATTACATCTCAGGGTGCAACTCAGACCACAAACAATCCCTTTGATATCATGATCACAGGTAACTCATTCTTTATCGTTAACAACGGTACAGAGAACCTCTACACAAGAGACGGTTCTTTCTACGTTGACGGTGCAGGTAACCTGGCAATGCAGTCAAACGGATATCTGGTACAGGGCTGGGTAGCACAGGAAGACAGAGAGACAGGTGCCATTACCATCAATAAGAACGGCGGTCTTTCAAGCCTTCAGATCATGAGTGCAGCAAACAGCACATATTCACCTGCTTCCACAACAGCATCCCTGTTCTCGGGAAACATTGACGACAACGATACAAACATTCTTTCAGACGACGGAAAGACCATCACCCTTGAGTTCTATGACAACAAGGGATATCTCTACACAGGCAAATTCATCCTTAAAAATACAGCAACAGATCACCTCTATGCACTTTCACTTTCGGACGTACTTGATTCCACAGGAAAATCTCTTGGAAAAGGCGTTCTTGATAACATCACTTTCGGAGATACAGAGGCCACAACAAGATCTCAGGATATAGCAGCTGATTCCAAATATACTTTTGTTACTGATGCAACCGGTGAGCACGTTACCATCAATGCTGAGGGCGGAGATGTTAAGTATGAGAACGTGCCCCAGTCAGGTAACCTTGCAGATATCCTCAGCACAAGTAAAAAGAACTATAAGGGACTCCTTAAGTCAGCTTATGGCGTAACAGACGGTGATGAGGCCGCTTACGCAGACAAGATCAATGCAACCTACGAGATCAATCCCACAAACGGAGCAATCACAATTTCCTATACACAGAATGATGTGGCAAACGGAGCATATGCAACAGCAAACTATGCTTTCTCATCAACCAGCGACAAGTACTTTGTGGATCCGGCAACAAGATCTTCATATCTTATCCCTGATTCAAACGGAAATGCAGGAGATCTTAATGAGGATTACCTCACAACAGTATTCGGAATTTCCAATGCAGCAACATATGTAAGCTCTGACTACACATATACATATGCAAGCGGTAGTCTTGCAATCCAGAAGAAGCTTAATCTTGTTCCTACATCAGCAGAAAGACAGTCCTATCAGGCATCTGCTCTTGTTACTGCAAATGAGAAGGATTACTTCGATGACGGAAACGGCACATCCCTTCAGGCAGCAATAGATGCATGGAAGGCACAGGATCCTGCAAACAATACAGAAGACAAGCTGTTCTACAAGTACAACGGAACAACAAAAGTTCTGACAATGCTCAGTGAGGGTCTTGAGACTAAGGATACTACAACAAACTATGCTGTTACTACTTCCGATGCAACAGCTGATAATTATATCTCTCAGACAAACTATGATTGCCTTTATGACATCATTACAGGAGAGCATCCCGGGACAGCAAATCTTACCCTTGCACTTCTTGCTGAAGTAAACGGAATGGATGATGCTGCTTTTGCTCCTTACGAAGATCTGCTTAACAACAACGGACTTACAGCTCAGGATATCAGAGATACAGCAGATCAGATCGCTGCATGGGTAAATCAGCAGATGGATACCATCTCAACTGATGAGATTGGCGGATATACAGGCGACAGAAGTGATATCAGCTTCTTCCTTGGATCTGTATCAGGAACTCCCGCATTCATCATCGATTATCCCACAAAGCAGTACACACAGAACCCCGTTGCATGGGATACAACCTTCAAGCTTAAGAATGAGGCAGAGGGAACACTTCAGGCTCCTTACGAGATCCCTACAACATCTCCTTCTTACGTATATAAGAGCACAGATGCAAACAAGTATACAAAGGGATATTCTCTTACATCCAACGCCGGAATGTTCACAGAGGACAACAATGTATACAAAGAGATCCTTTCAAACGTATTCTCTAACAACACTGATGTTCAGAATCTTCTTAACAATATCGAAGGATATGATTATAAGATTTCCTTCTCAGGAGACGGACTTGTAAGCATTTCCCACAATGTAACAGAGGATCCCAAGAACACAACAGAAGAGTATACAGCAGCCGATAACGGAGACGGAACATCCAACTACACATCACTCAGAGCATTCGGTGATGTTCCTGTAAAGGGAAATATTGCAGACCTTCTTGAGGCAGCCAAGACAGATACAGCAGGACTTCTTAAGAAAGTATACGGAATCACAGACGCTGCTGCAGACGCTTACGGTACAGACGGAACCTACGAGATCATTTCTTCCAGCGGCTCCGACAACGGAAGCATCAAGCTTACAATCGGTGATCACACAGTACAGCTTGCCTTCAACGCAGCTAACGGTGCACTTGTAACAGCAGACGGAGAGAAGAACGGTCTTGTAACCATGAAGTTCAACCAGGAGTATCCCGGACTTGAGGCCTTCGGCTTCCAGGCATCTTCAGATCCCGATGAGCAGGATAAGGCCGGAAACATGACCATCGATTTCGCAGCCCTTACAAACTACAATACCAACGGTTCTTCAACCATCAAGGCTGTTAAGGGTGATAAGAGAAGTCTTAACACAGGCCGTGCGGTTGGTGAGATGAACGGCGTATCCGTAAGTACAGACGGACAGATCTACGCTACATACTCAAACGGCCAGACAAAGCTCCTTGGACAGATTGCATCAGCACAGTTTGCCAATGCATCAGGTCTTTCAAAGGAAGGAGATAACCTGTACACATCAACCCTTAACTCCGGAGATCCTACAGTTCAGGATATCACCACAGACGGTGGCTACATGAACACCGGTGTTCTGGAAATGTCCAACGTAGACCTTTCAGCACAGTTTACAGAGATGATCACAACACAGCGTGGATTCCAGGCCAACAGCCGTATCATCACAGTATCCGATACACTTCTCGAGGAGCTTACAAACCTCAAGAGATAATAATTATTTAATTAAAGTTTCATAGAATTCCCATAGAATAGAACTTCCGTTACAAGTAGAATAATAACTGTACACGGAAGGATAAGATCACTAAAAAAATATGGGATGGACCCCTCAGGCCGATATTATGCCCAAGGGGTCCATTTTTATTATCTATTTTTCAAAAAAGGCTATTTATCTTTGACAAATAGTGGTACAATTATTTAAATACCACAATATGTAGTATTATGCCATAATTCTCTTTGGCAATCTTCATGGATGGTGCGTTGGGGGTATACAGGGAGTTATAAATAAAGTTTCAAATTATTCCCCGGCAAATGAAATTAAGCTTCAAATGTGTCCAAAATGTGAACGTAATTTACGGATTTTGGATTTATTTAGTGTTAAAATAATAGTATATAGAAATAAAGTTTCAATTTGGGATGAAATTTTTCTAAAGAGTGAAATTATGAGCAAGTTAATCGAACTCACAAAGATGGATACCAGAAAGATTCTGGTTAACAGTGCACTTATCGAGACTGTTGAGGCAACGCCTGATACAGTCCTGATTTTGTACTCCGGAAGAAAGCTTCTCGTAAAGGAGAGCCCGGAGGAGATCATCAGGATAATCGGCACTGATTGATGCGTACATGATCAGCAATTAGCTTTCTATATATAAGGAGGTATTTTTGTGGATATTGCGTCATTGCTTGGAATAGGACTATGTTTCGTCTTCATGATCCTGAGTATTGTGTTTTCTGCGGGAATTACAGGTGTAAAGTACTTCCTGGATGCTCCCTCGGCTATGATCACATTCGGTGGAGCGTTCATGGCGGTTCTGGGCTCAAGAAGCCTTCCCAGCTTCATCAGTGGACTTAAGTCTTATACGCTGATCTTTAAGATGCCCAATGATGATACCAAGTCCGTTATAAAGTCCATCATTGATCTTTCTAATACAGCCAGAAAAGAAGGACTTCTTGCTCTTGAAGAAGCTGCCGGCGGTCTTGAAGATGCTTTCATGAAAAAAGGTGTCATGCTTATCGTTGACGGTACCGAGCCTGAGCTGGTTAAGAGCATTCTCGAAGCCGAGATAGACGCCATGGCAGAGAGGCATAAATCCAATTATTCCTTCTATGGCGACGTTGCGGGTATGGGACCTTCCTGGGGTATGATCGGAACCCTTCTGGGTCTGGTACTTATGCTTCAGAACATGTCGGATCCTTCATCAATCGGACCGTCCATGGCGGTTGCCCTCATTACTACATTCTACGGATCCGTACTTGCCAACTGGTTCTGCTATCCTGCAGAGAACAAGCTTAAGGCAAGAAGTAATGCCGAATATATGCTTAAGAGCATTGTCATAGAGGGACTGCTTTCAATTCAGGCAGGAGAGAACCCTCGTGTAACAGAAGAGAAACTTAAATCCTTCCTGTCACCTGCTGACAGGGCAGCTTACGAGGCCGAGAACGGCAGCGGCGACGGAGGCGGAGAATAATGGCAAAAAGACAGGAAGAAATAAAACCCGGCTTACCGGCGTGGCAGGGTACCTTCGGAGATCTGATGAACCTGCTCCTTTGCTTCTTCGTTTTGCTTTTCTCAATGGCTAATATGGATGCGGCCAAATTTGAAGAAGTAGCTGCTTCTTTCAGTTCTGCGTTCGGTATTTTCAACGGCGGCGAAATGGCTATCGGAAAGGGTGCTCTGATAGGAGACGGTATATCTCAGCTGACACAGCTTTCCGCTTATGTAACTTCAATGGGTATTGCCCAGGAGGATAAGAGCCAGCAGGAAGATCGTGAAGCAGAGGATATGGAACAGGAAGAGCTTTTGGAAGCTGCCGAGAAAGAACAGCTGGAAGCTTCCGAGGAACTGGCGGGCAAGATAGAAGATGCTCTTGAAAACGGAGCTATAGATGATGTTGTTTCACTTAATTACACAAGCCAGTATGTCCAGCTTACAATTCAGGGCGCCATTCTTTTTGACTCCGGCAAAACGGATATAAAGGAGGATGCCCTTCCGGTAATTGAAAAGGTTGGGCAGATCCTTGAGACCTATGCGGGAGGAACCATAGAGATAGAAGGTCACACGGATAATGTTCCCATGTCCGGCGGCGGTAAATATGCCAATAACGATGAACTAAGCGCCGGAAGAGCCCTTACCATTTTCTATTACCTTACGGAGAACACAAACCTTGACCCTTCCAATCTTGTTCATACAGGAAGAGGACAGTATGACCCCATAGCTGACAATTCTACGGATGAAGGCAGAGCCAGAAACAGACGTGTTGAAATAAAGATCTACAATCCACTTAGTGCTTCATATTAATGCATAAGGAGAATAAATCTTATGAAAAAGAATCTTTTAGCGATCATTATCCTGGCACTTGTAATTGTTAACCTTGCCATGACCGGATTCATGATGCTCAGCGTCATGACTACAAATTCTCAGACAGCCAAGCTGATCTCCGATATTGCGGGAGCTCTTGAACTTGAGGCCAACGGAGGTACCACAGGAGGATTTTCCGGATCTGCTTCGGGAAACGTTGCAGTGACAGATCTTGCGGTATTTAATCTTGCAGGCGACGATGAGATGATGATCAATTTGAAACCCAGCTCTGACGGATCCAGCCATATCATGGTTGTTGATATCGTTTTCTCCATGAACACAGCTTCACCGGATTATGCCACCATGGGTACTGAAGAGAAGCTTACAAGCATGAAGGAACTTATGAAGTCAAAGGTTAATGATGTAATTTCTGCACATTCCATGGAAGAGATTCAGGCTGACACGGAAGGCGTACAGACAGAGATTCTTGAAGCTATTCAGGAACTGTTCGGCTCCAACTTTATCTACAGTGTAAGTTTCAGTAAAGTTATCTTTTCCTGATGGACTGGACTAAAAGCTGACTAAATTGAGAGGAGATACGTTTTGAGTGAAGTACTGTCACAAAGCGAAATAGATAGTCTGCTTTCAGCACTCAGTACAGGTGAGCTCGATGTGGATCAGATGGCGGCCTCGGACGAGAAGAAGGTCAAGGATTACGACTTTAAACGTCCGGCCAAGTTCTCCAAGGAACATCTTCGAACACTGGAGATGATCTATGAACACTACGGACGACTGTTGTCTACCACGTTACCTCTTTATCTGCGAAAGAATGTACAGGTATCTGTTGCAAACTCCGAGACCGTTACTTATTCGGAGTTCAGTAATGCCTTATCAAACCCTGTTATCCTGGGAGTTATCAGTTTCCTCCCGCTGCAGGGCACCATCATTCTTGAGCTGCAGGCCAATATAGGCTTTTCCTTCATAGACAGAATGCTTGGAGGAGAGGGCAACGGCCTGGATAAACCAAGACCTTTTACTGATATTGAAATGCCGCTTATAGAGAAGCTTGTTACCATATGCATGCAGCTTATGGTGGAGCCCTGGCAGAACGTAGTTGCCATCAATCCCGTAATGGAGAGGATTGAGACCAATCCGCAGTTTGCCCAGGTTATTTCTCCTACGGACATGATCGCCATTGTAACGCTAAACATTAAGATCGGCGATACAGAGGGTCTTATGAATGTCTGTCTTCCATATTTCACTTTAGAGAGTGTTATGGACAAGCTGAATACCAAGTTCTGGTTCTCTACAATGCAGAAGAATGCGGAAGAGGATTACCAGGAGAATCTGGAGGCCATGGTAAGGCATGTGGATGTTCCTGTAAAAGCAATTCTCGGTAAATGTAATGTATCGGTCAACGACTTTGTACATTTACAGGCGGGAGATATTATCAGACTTGATAACAGAGTCAATACAGATATGCAGGTATACGTGGGCAATATTTTCAAATTTACTGCATTGCCCGGTACCGCAAAAGACAAATATGCCGTACGTATCACGTCGGTTGTAAGAGAGGAGGAAGAGTAGGAGCATGGATGGAATGTTATCTCAGGACGAAATTAATGCTTTGTTAGCCGGTATGGATACTTCCGGTGGGGACGCTGCGCCTGCAGATGCTCCTGTAGATTCAGGTATGGAGGCACCGGCGGAAGCTGCTGCCGCGTCACCGCCTATTGGGGGAGGAACCATTGATGAGACTCTTCTGACCGATGCGGAAAAAGATGCAATTGGTGAAGTTGCCAATATCAGCATGGGATCGTCAGCTACAACGCTGTATTCCCTGGTTAACCAGAAGGTTAATATCACAACCCCTCAGGTTGAGCTTGCCAACTGGGAAAACGTAATTGACAACTATGAGAGACCCTGTGTATTTATCCAGATCAAATACACTGTAGGTCTTGACGGAACCAATATCCTTATTCTGAAGGAACACGATGTTATGGTTATCACCGACCTTATGATGGGCGGTGACGGAACCAATACTGACGGTGAGATAGGAGAACTTCAGCTGTCGGCCATCTCTGAGGCTATGAACCAGATGATGGGTGCTGCTGCCACATCTCTTTCTACCATGATCAATCAGAAGGTAGATATCAGCCCGCCTCAGGCTACACTGCTGGATATGATCAACAACGATCCTTCCGACATAGCAGAGTTCCTGACAGGAACCTTTGTAAAGATTTCCTTCAAGATGCAGGTTGGAGAACTTGTGGATTCAACTCTTATGCAGCTGTATCCCATCGACTTTGCCAAGGCTCTTAAGGATACTGTTATTACCGGAGATTCCGGATCATCGGAACCGGAGCCTGCACCTGCACCTGCACCGGCTCCTGCACCTGCGCCTGAGCCTGCACCCATGCCGGCAATGGATCCGTCCATGATGGCTCAGCCCATGCCACAGATGGGTATGCCTCAGATGGGAATGCCACAGATGGGTATGCCGCAGATGGCTATGCCTCAGATGCAGATGACTCCTCAGATGATGAATATGAACATTCAGCCTGCTCAGTTCCAGACCTTCTCGGGCGGAACCACAATTATGGCAGGCGGAGAGAACATTGGAATTATCAAGGACGTTCCGCTTGAGGTAACGGTTGAACTTGGAAGAACAGCCAAGCCCATTTCGGATATTCTTGATTTTGCACCGGGTACCATCATAGAGCTTGATAAGGTTGCCGGTGAGCCTGTGGATGTTCTGGTTAACGGTAAGTTTGTTGCCAAGGGAGAAGTTGTAGTTATCGAGGAAAGTTTCGGTGTACGTGTAACTGAGATTGTACAGTAATTGGGGAGCATATTCAGGGGAATGAATTCTTATTTGCAGTTTGTGACTATGTTACTGGTATTCGTTATCGTGCTGGCTGCCACTTACTTTTTTACCAAGTGGATGGCAGGCTACCAGAAGGAAAAAACCTCTACCGGTAACATAGAGATACTGGAAACCGCCAGGATCTCAACTACAAAATATATTCAGATCGTCCGGGTAGGACAGAGGTACTTTGCCATTGCCGTTGGCAAAGATGAGGTTACATTTTTAGGGGATATATCCAAGGAGGACCTTGTTTTCAAGGAGGATGGACCTGAAGATACCTTAAATTTCAAGGATATTCTTGAAAAATTTAAGAGTGAGAAAAAGAAATAGATGAGCAAACGACGGGGAGTGTTTAAACTGGATAATTCTGTCAAAAGACTTCTGAGGAAAGGGCTTTTATCAGCCCTTGCCCTTCTTGTCATGTTTTCTTTCCTTGCCTTTGCGGTTCCTCTTCAGGCAAAGGCCACAGAAAGCGTCGTTGTAGATACCACTCCCACAGATCCCACCACAGAAAGAGAATCCAATCTCACGGGAACCACCGATGAGAGGACCAATATTAATGATCCCGGCTCCTCGGAAGATCCCGATGATCTTAAAAAGCTGAATATCGCAAATACCGTAACCGTTACCTATGACAACGGAAACGGTTCACTTAACGGTGCATTGAGGATACTGATCACTCTGACTCTTATCGCTCTTGCACCAACTTTGCTTGTTATGATGACTTCTTTTACCAGAATCATCGTAGCACTGCATTTTACAAGAACTGCCATAGGTACACAGACATCACCTCCTAACCTTGTTATGATAGGTATCGCGCTGTTCATGACTCTTTTCATCATGCAGCCCACACTTACCACTGCCTATAATGACGCGGTTATCCCTTTTGAGAACGGAGATATGGATCAGCAGGAATTCATGACTGAGGTTATGAAGCCCTTCAGACAGTTTATGTATGGACAGACCCAGACCAAGGATGTAAGGCTCTTTATGCAGATTGACGGCATCGAATGGGACGGAGAACTGGACAGCATTCCCAATGTGGTCCTGGTTCCCAGCTTTATTGTAAGTGAGCTTCGTACAGCGTTTATTATCGGTTTCCTTATTTACGTACCGTTTATTGTAATAGACATGGTTGTGGCATCGGTACTTATGAGTATGGGTATGATGATGCTGCCGCCTACCACCATATCGTTGCCCTTTAAGATACTGTTGTTTGTGCTTGCGGACGGATGGAGCCTTATCATAGGCAATCTGGTCAAGTCCTTCTATTAGTGCAGGGGAGGGATGAGTAGATGATCACTTTGGCGGATATCAATCAGATAATGAGAGATGCTCTTTTTCTTATTATTCAGATGTCACTTCCGGTTCTTTTGACTTCAATGATCATTGGTCTTGTAATATCCATCTTTCAGACAGTTACTTCCATTCAGGAACAGACACTGACCTTCGTGCCTAAGGTTATCGGAGTTTTCATGATGATAATGCTGATCGGTAACTGGATGCTGACAGAACTGTCCGGATATATCACAAACCTCTGGTCGGATTTCTCCAAGTATGTGCGCTAGGAGAACAATATGATAGATTATACCTTCAGCTACGGCGATCTTGAAGTATATCTGCTTATTGTAGTAAGGATAATGTCTTTTATATTTGTATGTCCTTTCTTCGGCGGAACTCAGACACCAAATGTTGTCAAGATCGGCTATGGCCTTATGATTTCAGTGCTTTTATACGGAGCGGTCCCTTTTTATCCGCCTGATTACAATACTGTTGCCGGATTTGCCGTCATAGTCCTCAAGGAAGCAATGGTAGGACTGGTTATCGGGCTTTCGGTTCTTCTGTGTAATCAGATAGCTGCTTTTGCCGGGACCATAACGGATATGCAGATCGGTTTATCCATGGTAAGCATGTTCGACAGTTCCACCAATCAGCAGGTAACCATAACGGGATCCCTCTATTCGCAGTTCCTTACTGTAGCTCTTATTCTTACCGGAATGTATCAGTTTATTTTAAGGGCGCTGGTGGACAGCTTTACCATTATCCCCATAAACGGGGCAGTGATACATTCTGACAGAATGCTTCAGGCGATACTGGATTTTACCAAGGATTATATGGTCATTGGTTTCAGGATATGCCTTCCGATATTTATCATTACCTTTACCACCAACGTCATCCTGGGTGTTCTTGCAAAAGTTTCACCTCAGATGAATATGTTCTCGGTTGGTATACAGATCAAGATCGTTATAGGTCTTGTGATAATGTTCTTTACCGTTGCCATGATGAATCAGGCAGTTAACTTTATCTTTATCAATACAAAGGAGCTGATAACTGATTTTGTATACAGCTTGCAGGGCGGATGATGAATCCGGATTACTAATTAAATATAACCTGCAGTTCTTTGCAGAAGATGCCAACGGCGCTGAGAAATCCGAGGAGCCCACAGCCAAAAAGCTGGATGATGCCCGCAAAGAAGGACAGGTGGCCAAGAGCCAGGAGGTTGCTACAGCCTTTTCCCTGATGGCTCTGTTTATCATACTCCGAGTTGGCTACGGCTTCATGGGTACCAATTTTCAGAATCTCTTCAGCAGGATTTACAACAATATCCCGAATGTTGCCAGAACCTATGATGGATTCATACCTGTTGAACTGATAAGGAGCCTTCTGACTAATGCCATATTAACGATGCTGCTTATTTCGGCTCCGTTTTTTATAATCGCCTTTATCATTGCCTTTGTAAGTGACCTTGTTCAGGTTGGCTTTAAGCCTACCAGCAAGCCTTTGCAGCCTAAGCTTTCCAAGCTTAATCCTATTTCCGGTATGAAAAAGATTTTTTCCGCCAGAAAGATTTTTGAGCTTGGCAAGTCAATCCTGAAGCTGGTGGTAATGGCGGCGGTGATATACAGCTTTTTTTCCGGAAGGACGGAGTCCATCTTCCTTCTGTACGACATACCGCTTAAACAGGCCATCGGACTTATGGGATCCCTCATAATAGATCTGGGGATCAGGCTTGCCGCCGCATATCTTGTTATCGCGGCAATTGACCTTATCTATCAGAGAAGGAAGTTCCATAAGGATATGATGATGACCAAGCAGGAAGTAAAGGATGAGTTCAAGAACTCAGAAGGAGATCCTGCGGTAAAGAGTGCTCAGAAGCGCAGAATGATGGAGGCTTCAAGGCGAAGGATGATGCAGCAGCTGCCACAGGCGGACGTTGTCATCACCAACCCTACTCACTATGCCGTTGCCATCAAGTATGATGCCGATGAGAACGATGCGCCTATGGTTGTGGCCAAAGGCGCGGATTATCTGGCTCAGAAGATCAAGGAAGTGGCCAGAGAAAATGACGTTGAGATTGTTGAGAACAAGCCTCTTGCCAGAATGCTTTACACCAATGTGGAGGTTGGCGAGATGGTTCCGCCGGAGCTGTACAGGGCAGTTGCCGAGGTTCTGGCTTATGTATACCACCTTAAGGGAAAGGTCTGACCTTTTTGCAAAGTTTTATTAAGCCGAAAGGAGGATAATGATGGATCTTAGTAAAATCAAGAATCGTGTATTTGATTATGGTCTGGCACTTTACATTGTGGCAGCTGTTGTCATGCTCATTATTCCTCTGCCGGACTGGCTTCTTGACGTTCTTTTGGCCTTTGACATGTCGCTTTCCTTTGTGATCATGTTCACGGCCATGTTTGCCACGGAAGTTCTGCAGATGTCTTTTTTTCCGACTGTTCTGTTGTTCACCACCATATTCAGAATCGCGCTGAACGTATCATCCACAAGGCTGATCCTGACCCAAGGCAGTGCCGGACAGGTTATTGAAGTGTTCGGTTCCTTCGTGGGCGGCGGCGATCTGATCGTAGGTGCCATCATTTATATCATCCTTATCATCGTTCAGCTGATGGTTATCAACAAAGGTTCCGAGCGTGTAGCTGAAGTATCTGCAAGATTCACTCTGGACGCTATGCCCGGTAAACAGATGGCTATCGATGCGGACCTTAATACCGGCGCTATTACAGATGAAGAGGCTAAGAAACGAAGAGAAAAGATTCAGGAAGAAGCCAGCTTCTTCGGAGCCATGGACGGTGCTACCAAGTACGTAAAGGGAGACGCAACGGCAGGTCTTATCATAACGGCAGTTAACCTGGTGGGCGGTATCGCCATGGGTGTTATAAGACAGGGAATGGATGTTAACACGGCTATCAATACCTTCTCAATCCTGACAATGGGTGACGGACTTGTAAGCTCAATTCCTTCGCTGATGATCTCCATGTCCACCGGTATCCTTGTTACCAAGGGGTCAAAAGAAGCAGATTTCGGACATGCACTTATCAATCAGCTTTTCGGTACGGCCAAAACTCTTTATCTTGTAGGCGGCGTAGTGGCAGGCCTTGGTATTTTTTCACCTTTGCCCACAATACTGTATGTTACCTTCGGTGCTGCTTTTATTGTTCTTGGAAGGATCACAAGCCAGACCATGGAAGAGGTTGCCGTTGAAGGAGAAGTTGCTACACCTGAGGAGCAGGAGGCAGAAGAGATAAGACAGCCTGAGAATGTTACAAGCCTTTTGCAGGTTGATCCCATTGAGCTGGAGTTTGGTTATGGAATCATTCCTCTTGCGGATGTTAATCAGGGCGGTGACCTTCTTGACCGAGTAGTTATGATAAGACGTCAGGTTGCTCTGGAACTTGGAACCGTGGTTCCCATTATCAGACTGCGTGATAATATTCAGTTGAATCCCAATCAATATATCATTAAAATTAAGGGTATACAGGTAAGTGACGGAGAGATCCTCTTTGATCACTATATGGCCATGAATCCCGGACATGTAGAGGAAGAGATTACCGGTATTCCTACTGTGGAGCCGTCCTTCCATCTGCCTGCGACCTGGATCACGGAAGGTCAGAGAGAAAGAGCGGAAAGCCTTGGCTATACCGTAGTAGATCCTCCTTCGATCATTGCAACGCATCTTACGGAGATCATAAGAGAGCACATTGCGGAGCTTCTTACAAGACAGGATGTTCAGAATCTTGTGGACAACTTAAGGGAGAACAATCCGGCACTTGTAGACGAGCTTGTGCCTAAGCTCATGAGTCTTGGTGAGATTGAGAAAGTTCTTCAGAACCTCCTTAGCGAGGGAATATCCATAAGAGATCTTGTTACCATATTTGAGACACTGGCTGATTTTGCACCTTCGACACATGATCCGGATATTCTGACGGAGTATGTACGCCAGAGTCTTAAGAGAGCCATATCCAATAAGTACTTCATTCCCGGTGAGACTACCAGCGTAGTTACCCTGGATCCCAAGATAGAGCAGGAGATCATGAGCAGTGTCAAGCAGACTGAGACCGGAGCATATCTTACTCTGGATCCTGCAAGGACCAAGTCTATCCTCACTGCTGTTGGTGAACAGGTCAGAAAGCTGGAGGATTCCGGAAGAATGGCCATCATTCTTGCATCGCCTATTGTCAGGATGTATTTCAAGAAGATGACCCAGGATTATTACAAGGATCTGATCGTAATATCTTACAATGAAGTAGAACCGACTATCGAATTACAATCTGTGGGGATGGTAACTGCATAGTATGATTATCAAAAAGTATGTTGGAAAAACTGAGAGTGAGGCCACGGAAGAGGCCAAGAGGGAGCTGGGACAGAACATTGTGGTTATGAATGTACGCCCGGCTAAAAAGAGCGGATTCTTTTCCTTCTTCCAGGCACAGAAGATTGAGGTGACCGTTGCACTTGAGGAGGAGTCGGAGAAACCGGTGAGGACATATTCTCCGGAAAGGAATTCAAAGCCCTCAGGCAGAAGCGGGCAAGCCCCTGATTCAGGGCAGAGGGATACCATTATTGCCTCCAGTAACGGAAGCGCACTTAAGCCTGTTCCCGATGTGAAGGATGACAACAGCGCTATTGAAGAAAAACTGGATAATCTCTCAAACCTTCTGGAAAAGAGCTTTCTTAAGAGCGAGAAAGACGAGCCCAGACTTCACGAAAAAGAGGCATCAGAGCCCGAGGAGAAAACGTCAAGAACAGCGCCTTCGTCTGACGTTTCCGAGGAGACACTCTCTTTCATTAAATTATTGTATAATACTCTTATAGAGAATGAAGTAGATGAGATATACGTCAACCAGCTGACGGATGAAGTGGAGAAGATAAGTAAACCGGGGCTTCCCTTTGATTATGCCCTGGCCAATGTTTACCAGAAAATGGTGCTTAAATTCGGAAAATCCGAGCCCATTGATATGAACATTGAGGGCCCCAGAGCAGAAATCTTTATCGGACCTACCGGCGTAGGCAAGACCACCACAATCGCCAAGCTGGCTACGGAACTTCGCGTTAATCAAAAAAAGAAAGTCGCGCTTCTTACGGTGGATACTTACCGTATTGCTGCGGCAGAACAGCTTAGAACCTACGCTTCCATACTGGAGATCCCCTTCAGGGTTATCTATTCGGTGGAGGAGATGCGGCAGGCCGCAGAGGACTTCAAGGACTATGATTACATCATGGTGGATACTGCGGGACATTCTCTTCACAACGAGGAACTCAAGCAGGGCGTGGAATCCTTCATTCGCACTCTTGAGGATGTAATGGAATGCGAGAACTACCTTGTCCTTTCAGCCACCACCAAGTACCGAGATCTTATCGAGATAGCTGACGCTTATTCTGAAATGGTGGCCTATAAGCTCATTTTTACCAAGATGGATGAGACGGGAGCCAAGGGAAATCTTTACAATATCAGGATACATACAGGGGCCCCGATCGCATACATCACGAACGGTCAGAATGTACCTGATGACATCGCTGTTTTTGACGCACAGCGCATAGTTAAGAATTTATTGGGTGGAAAGAGTTAATTGTTGGGTAATCTTATATGGATCAGGCTACACAGTTAAGAAATATTATCAAAAACTCCGGCATGCCTCAAAGACCGCTTGCCAGGATCATTACGGTGACCAGCGGCAAGGGAGGAGTAGGTAAATCCAATGTGGCCATTAACCTGGCCGTACAGTTCAGGAAGATGGGCAAAAGAGTCATCATCCTGGATGCAGACTTTGGACTGGCCAACATTGAGATCATGTTCGGAACCATACCGAAGCATAATTTAAGCGATCTGATTTATCAGGGCAAGAATATAAAGGATATCATTACCTGGGGACCGGAGGGAATAGGCTTTATTTCCGGAGGCTCCGGTATTTCCGGCATGTACAACCTAAGCCGTGATTATCTTGTTTATATCATTGTCAATCTGGCAGAACTTGATGCAATTGCTGATATAATAATAGTGGACACAGGCGCCGGTATTTCCAGTGCGGTTATGGAGTTCCTTGTGGCCAGCGGAGAGATCATTCTTGTTACCACGCCGGAACCTACCTCTATCACCGATTCCTATTCACTGCTGAAGGCGCTTAATCAGTCTCCCAGATTTTCCAGGGAGAATACCAAGGTCAAGGTGGTCTCAAACAGGGTATCATCGGATGACGAGGGACAGCAGCTTTTTAATAAGCTCAATGCTGTGGTTGCCCGTTATCTGAAGCTTCCTCTTACCTATATGGGGGCGATACCGCAGGATCAGATGCTTGCCAGAAGCGTTATGCAGCAATCACCGGTTTCTCTGCAATATCCCAACGCCAAGTCAGTAAGGGCTTTTGAGAACATTGCAAATCAGCTTATGAATCCGGGAGATGTTACAGAAGTCAAACAAAGGGGAATGGCAGCATTCTTTTCCCATATCATCACTGGAAGGAAGCTCAGCAACACGCAGCTGCCGGCTAATCAAACAACTTCACCGGCTGCACCAAATTAGGGTATAATACTATTATAAAATGATTGGAGATAACTTATTACATGCTCACTGACTATATTTCACCAGGCAACAGAGTGGAACTGAAAGCCACGGGCAAGATATGGATGGATGAGGATGTACGGACCAAGCACATCTATATGAGCAAGATAATGGATGTGACTTCTGATGACAGGATTGAGATCTTGATGCCCTTTGAAAGGGGGAAGATAGTTCTTTTGCCTGTTGATGGTGAGTACAGCCTCTGCTTCTACAGTACGCGAGGGCTTTATCAGTGCTTTGCCAAAATTGTCGACAGATACAGAAGCGACAACATGTACATTTTGGTACTGGATCTGACAAGTGAATTACAGAAGCTTCAAAGACGAGAATATTACAGATTCAGCTGTGCTCTGGAATTGAAGTCCAGGATGTGCTCCAGGGAGGAACTTGAAGCTTTCGAGAAAAACAGAAAGTATCTTGTAGATCCGGGAGACAACCTGCAAAAGAGCGTTGTGGTTGACATCAGCGGCGGTGGTCTTCGATTTGTTGCTAATTTCAAATACGAAGAGGGAAGCACGATATATTGTGCATACCATCTGCCGGGCAATGCCTACCCCAAAGAGTATGAGATGATTTGTAACGTGTTGAAGGTACAGGAACTGGAGAGCAGGCCGGGGTTGTTTGAGCACCGCATTCAGTACGTGTACATTGAGGAAACTTCCAGAGAAGATATCATTCATTTCATCTTTGAGGAAGAACGAAAAATCAGAAAGAAGCAGACTTAATTATGAAAAAAATTCTTATTATTGATGACTCTGCACTCATGAGAACTGTGTTAAGTGATATTATTAATGCAGATTCAAGATTCCAGGTGGTTGACAAGGCCAAGGACGGAATTGAGGGATTGGAACTTCTAAAAAAGAATACATATGATGCTGTAGTTCTTGACATCAACATGCCCCGTATGGACGGTATAACGATGCTCAAGGAAGTACAGAAACTCAAGATCAGAGCCAAGATCATGATGGCCAGCACCGATACCAAGGAAGGCGCAAAGGTTACCATGGATGCTCTTGATCTGGGAGCTCTGGACTTTGTGCACAAGCCGGATAGAGCTTCAGAGTGCAGGGGAGAGGACTTTACCAAGCAGTTCATCAATACTTTGGCTGCTGTAGCAAACAGTAAGGCGCCCACCGCACCCAAGACCTTCTCTTTTGAAGAAGCCAGGGAATCCCGAAAGGTCATCGAACTGGTTACCAAATCCGCCAGCAAGATCACCGGCAACAAGATTGTGGCTATCGCCAGTTCAACAGGCGGACCCAGAGCTCTTCAGTCAGTTATTCCGAAGCTGCCCAAGAATCTCAAGACCCCGGTGGTGTTGGTACAGCATATGCCTGAAGGCTTCACCGCATCCCTTGCAGAAAGGCTTGATTCCCTTTCGGAGGTTCATGTAAAAGAAGCAGCTGAAGGCGATATTCTTCAGCCGGGAACAGTTTACATCTCAAGAGGCGGCAAACATATGCATGTGGTGAAGAGCGGCGGTAAGAGCACGATCCACTACATGGATGGTCCCACCAGAGAGGGCGTAAGGCCCTGTGCAAACTTTATGTATGAGTCCCTCATGGATTCCGATTACGACGAAATCTGCTGTGTCGTACTTACCGGAATGGGAGCGGACGGTACAGAAGGAATCAGGAATCTGAAAACTAAGAAAAAAGTACATGTTATCGGTCAGGAAGAGAGTACCTGCACCGTATACGGAATGCCCAAAGCAGTTGCAACAGCTGGACTTGTTGATCAGGTTGTAAAGCTTGAAAATGTAGCCCAGGAAATCATAATGAATGTCGGCGTGAATTGAGGGTTTTTCATTACTTTTTAATTTTTCTTTTATCTTATGTTTCTAAATTCCTCCATTCAGAATGCCGATATTATGTTCAAAAGTATGCGCAATAACGCGTTAGGCTTTTGAAATCTATCACATTTCTATATGGAGGTAAATAGGTTATGGATGTTTCCCAGTATCTAAGTGTCTTTCTCGATGAAGCCAAGGAGCACCTTCAGTCACTTAATGACAACATTATGACTCTGGAGCAGGATCCCGAGAACGAGGATTGTATCAACGAGATCTTCAGATCTGCACATTCCATGAAAGGTATGGCCGGAACCATGGGCTATACCAGGATGCAGAATCTTACCCACGATATGGAGGATGTATTCTCGGATGTTCGTGGAGGTAAGATCAAGATCAAATCCGCGGATATTGATGTTCTCCTGCAGTGTCTTGATGCTATTCAGGGATATGTAGACAACATCACTGAGAATCAGGACGAGGGTACTGACGAACACCAGAACATCATAAAAGCTCTTGCAGATATCAGGAATGGCACAAGCGGCGATGATGCCGCTTCGGCTCCTGCTGCAGATGCTGCGCCCGCAGCTGAAGCAGCTCCTGCATCTGATGCTCCCGCCGGCGCAGACGGAACAACAGATTACAGAGCTATCAAACTCGATCCATCAGTTAAATCCACATTGGAAGAGGCTGCCGCACAGGGCAAAAAGATCTACGGCGTTACCGTACATATTCAGGAGTCCTGTATTCTTAAGGCTGCCAGAGGCTTCCTTGTTTTTAAGGGCCTGGAGGAAATTGGTGAGATTGCAGTATCCGATCCCAGTACCCAGGATATCGAAGATGAAAAATTTGAATACAGCTTCAGCCTTGTTCTGATCACAGACGAATCAAAAGAAAAGGTTGAAGAAATAGTTAAAGCCGTTTCCGAAGTAGAAGGATGCGAATGCGGAGAATTCGATTTGAGCGGAGCAAAGAGCACTGATGATAAAGAAGAAGCTCCCGCACCTGCACCTGCAGCTGAACCCGCTAAAGAGGCAGCTCCCGCACCTGCACCCGCAGCTAAGCAGGCTCCCGCTCCCGCAGCCGCCGCCCAAGGAGCCGGAGGCAAGAAGCCTGTCGGAAAACCTGTTGTTAACAGAACAGTCCGTGTTGATATTGAAAAGCTGGATGTTCTCATGAACCTGGTAAGTGAGCTTATCATTGCCAAGAACTCACTTATTTCAGCAGCCAATACTTCAGGCGTAAGTAACGGCAACGTAAATGAACAGATTGAGTACCTTGAGAGCGTTACCACAAACCTTCACGAATCAGTTATGAAGGTTCGAATGGTTCCTATCGAGAGCGTACTTCAGAAATTCCCTCGTATGATCCGTGATCTTAATAAGACACTGGGCAAGAAGATGGAACTGACCATGACCGGTGAAGAGACAGAAATGGATCGTACCGTGGTTGATGAGATCGGTGATCCTCTGATGCACCTTATCAGAAACAGTGCCGATCATGGTATTGAGTCCGCAGAGCTTCGTGCTCAGCGCGGAAAGCCCGATGTAGGACAGATTTTCCTTCACGCTTTCCAGGATGGCAACAGCGTTGTTATCGAGGTTGGTGATGACGGTAACGGTATTGATGCAGAAGCAGTTAAGAACAAAGCTATCGAAAAGGGTGTAGTAACTCCCGAGCAGGCAGCTCTTCTTACAGAGAAACAGTGCGTAGAGCTTTTGTTCCATCCCGGTTTCTCAACTGCCAAGCAGGTATCTGAAATTTCCGGAAGAGGTGTAGGTCTTGACGTTGTTAAGTCAAAGGTTGAATCACTTTCCGGTGAAGTAACGGTTAGAACAAAGCTTGGAGAGGGCTCCACATGGGTTATCAGACTTCCTCTTACACTTGCTATAATCCAGGCTCTCATGGTTATCATCGGCGAAGAGAAATATGCTATTCCTCTTGATTCCATCCAGAGTATTGAAGATGTTACACCTTCAGATCTTAAGCTGGTTGAGAACAGAGAAGTTATCAATCTTCGTGGAAGCGTAACTCCTATCATAAGGCTCAATGAAGTCCTTGATACCGAATCCACAAAATCTCCCGATGAGGATATGGTTGTGGTTATCGCCAGAAAGGGCGACCAGCAGGTTGGACTTGTTATCGACGAATTGATGGGACAGCAGGAAATCGTTATCAAGCCTCTTGGCAAGTACACCGCTAAGTGTAAATTTATCAGCGGCGCTACTATCCTCGGAGATGGCGAGATAGCTCTTATCCTTGATACCAATTCAATAATCTAAAGAAAGGGAGATTATCGATATGAATGAGCTGAGAGATAATAAGGAAAGCGGAGAACTTATCCAGTACATAGTTATAAAGATCGATGATGAGCAGTACGGAATTAACATCAAGTTCATCGACAATATTGTAAGAATGCAGCAGATCACCAGGGTTCCCAAGGTAGATGACTATTTAAAGGGCGTTATCAACATCCGTGGTGAGATTGTTCCCGTAATGAGCGTAAGAATGAAAATGGGTCTTGCTGAAGACGAGATCACAGGAAAGAGCAGGATCATCATTCTTAAGACCGGCGAGGGAGATCTTGTGGGAATTATAGTGGACCAGGTTAATCAGGTTCTTACTCTTGATTCCAACAATATTGAGAAGGTTCGTTACGATGACAAGAAGGGCAAGGCCAATGCTTCATTCGTAAACGGAGTTGGACATTATGACGGCGGACTTGTTTCAATTCTTGATCTTGACGCTGTAGTAGCTGAGAAGGAAGTAAAAGAAAAAGCTTCTAACGCAGGCTGATTGGAGGACTGAATATGGGAGATATGAGCCTGGATAATTTATCCAGCCAGTACTTTGATGTGCTTAAGGAGCTTGGCAATATCGGAGCCGGTAATGCCACAACAGCTCTTGCACAGATGATTGGAACAAAAGTTGACATGTCTGTTCCTCAGGTGCGACTTCTTGATTTTAAGGATGTCGGAGACATGATGGGGGGAGCAGAGCAGATAATGGCAGGAATATATCTTGCCGTTGAGGGAGATATTGACGGCAGTATCATGTTCCTTCTTGGTAAGCAGGCTGCCAGACATCTGGTGGATAAGCTTATGGGAACAGGATCAAAGCCTGATGACCAGGAGTTTGATGAGGTTGAGATGTCAGCCCTCAAGGAAGTGGGAAATATCATCACCGGTTCCTATCTGAACTCTCTTTCGATGATGACTAACCTCAAGCTTGTACCTTCTGTTCCTTACGTAGCGATCGATATGGCTGCTGCCATCCTCAGCGTTCCCGCCATCCAGTTCGGAATGATGGGTGACAAGATACTCCTGATCGAGACTCAGTTCTTTGATGAGTTGAAGCTCAGCGGATACTTTATTCTTTTACCTGATATGGATGGTTACAAGAAGATTCTGTCATCTCTCGGAATGGGAGACATTGAGATTTAATGAGGGGCGTATATGAGTCAAATTATTAAGGTTGGTATGGCCGATCTCAATATTTGTGTCAGCCCTGACGGAATCACCACATTGGGACTTGGATCCTGTGTGGGAATTGCTGTGAGAGACCCTGTTACAAAAATAGGCGGTCTGGCACATATTATGCTACCTGATTCAACCGAGATAAAAAATAATTCCAATATTCCGAAGTTTGCAGATACAGGCATAGAGGAACTCATAAAACAGATTGTGGCAAAGGGAGCCAGCAGACAGAGGCTTGTAGCGAAGATTGCCGGCGGAGCCCAGATGTTTGCTTTCCAGTCCAACAACAATGCTATGCGTGTAGGAGACAGAAATGTTCAGGCAACTTTAAAGAAGCTTAAGGAAATGAACATTCCGGTTCTGGCCCAGGACACTGGAGACTCTTACGGAAGGACAGTTATTTTTTATCCCGAGAACGGTAATTTTGTTATCAGAGCTGTAGGAAAGCCTGAGAAGACCATATGAATACCGATATTGAACAGATTAAAAAAGTTAATACCAAACTGATCACACCGCTGATAGTGCTTGGGTGTACTGCTATAATCGCGATATTTACGTACTTTAAGCACTATCCGGTAAGTGATTGGTTTATTATTGTTTTTGCATCCGTTGTAATATTCCTTATCATCGGACTTATTATCGAGAAGATGATAAACAGGTTCCTCGATGTGAATTATGAGAAGGCTATGGCTGAAAAGGCTGAAGCAGAGAGGCTGGAGGAAGAGGCAAGGGCTGCTATGGAAGCTGAGGGCGGTGAGGATGTGACCTCAGTTGACGATCAGAATATCACTTCTGAATTCTAAAAAACTGAAACCGGGGAAATGATGCATGGACGAGGCAGGCAGAAATAAATTATGGACAGAATATAATAAGACCAAGTCAGCTGATGTCAGAGAGAAGCTGATCCTTGAGTATGCTCCTCTGGTAAAACTTGTTGCCGGAAGACTCAGTATGTACCTTGGATTTAATGTGGAGTATGACGATCTCGTGGGCTATGGCATCTTTGGACTTATTGATGCCATAGACAAGTTCGATCTCATGAAGGATGTTAAATTCGAGACTTACGCGAGCCTCAGAATCCGCGGCGCCATTCTGGATCAGATCAGAAAGATGGACTGGATTCCCCGTACCATCAGACAGCGCCAGAAAAAGATTGATGCAGCCATCAGGGAAATCGAAAGAGATGGCGGGCACGTGGCTACAGATGCGGAGATAGCTGCAAAAATGGAGATCAGCGAGGATGAATACCAGAATTGGCAGAACCAGATGAAGGTTACCGGCGTTGTATCCTTGAACGAATTTATGGATCAGGGGTCCGACATCACCGATGATGCCAATACTCACAGTTCTTCATTTGTTAAACCTGAAGAAGCGGTTGAAAAGGAAGAACTTAAGAAAATGCTGGCAGAATCCTTGGAACTTCTTACCGATAAGGAAAAGAAGGTCATACTTCTTTATTATTATGAAGAACTGACCCTCAAGGAGATCAGCGAAGTTCTCGAAGTATCGGAATCAAGGGTATCACAGCTTCACACACGAGCTCTTCAGAAAATGAGAGAAAAGCTTGGCAAGTACTTGGGCATACTGACAAATTCCAGATAACAGGGTTGCGGGGTAAATATATGAATGGATATTTTCAGCTGGTGATCACACCAAAGGGCACAGGCATTAAGGTGTATGCGCCCACGGATGGAGGAGAGCCCCTAAACGTCAATGATGTCAGAGACTATCTTGACGACAGGAAAATTCAATACGATGTAGTTGTTATCAATGACGCTGTGACAAAAGCAGACGAAAGTGTCGTTCTCTTTAATGACGCTCAGATTCTTCCTGAACGTGAAGCCTGTAAATTCGACATTTCCAAAGACCGCATGACTGTCACAGCATTTTTTTACCCGCCTTCAGTTGGTGCAGAGCTGATGACAGAGAATGAGGTCTTAAGCAGCCTTGCATACAGAAAGATTGCTTACGGTATAAAGAAAGATGTCATTCACAGCTTTTTTGAACACAGGCAGTACTGTAAGGCACTGGTTGTTGCTGAAGGAAAACCTGTTGTTCAGGGGTATGACGCCAAGGTGGAGCTCCATTTCAATTCGAATCTCAGGGCTAAGCCCACACTTAAGGAAGACGGAAGCGTTGACTACTTCCATCTGAATCTTATAAACAATGTGGAAGCCGGACAGCTTCTTGCAACTCTCCACCCGGAGAAACAGGGAGAAGCGGGAATCAATGTCTACGGTGAGAGTATTAAGCCTCATGCCGTGAAATCCACTTTTATCAAATACGGAAAAAACACGGTTCTTTCCGAGGATAAGCTGACACTTACTGCGGAGAAATCAGGCCATGTAACTATCAGAGAAGGAAAGATCACCGTATCTGATGTTCTTGTCCTGGAAAACGTTGATGTGTCCACCGGCAATATCGAATATGAAGGCAGTGTGGAGGTAAAAGGCATCATAGCCACAAACTTCAGCGTTAAGGCCGGAGGAAACATTGTGGTAAAAGGTATCGTAGAGGGGGCTACCCTTGATGCCGGGGCAGATGTTATACTTGAGTGCGGAGCCAAGGCCGGAGGTAACATAAAGGCCGGCGGTAATGTGGTCACCAAGTTTATTGAGAATGCCACCATTATGGCAAAGGGCAGCATTACCAGCGAATGTATCCTTCATTCCACAATTGCTTCCGGAACGGAGATCACCGTTACAGGAAAAAGAGGCTTCATCGCAGGCGGAAAAGTTACTGCTGCCGACAAGATAACAGCGAAGGTGCTGGGATCTGAGATGGGAGCAAATACCATTATCGAAGTGGGAGCCGATCCGCAGCTTAAGATAAGGCTTAAGGAACTGCAGAAAAATATCCAGACCGCAAGCAAGAACATTGAGAGCATTAAGCCCACGATAGAAGGATTTACCAAGATGCTCAAAGCGGGAGCAAAGTTCACTCCGGATCAGGTGGCGAATGCCAGGAAGCTTATAGAGATGAACAAAACTCTTACAGAGCAGATTGAAAAAGACTCTGAAGAATACGCAGAACTCATGGAAAAACTGGCTGAGTCCAAGGAAGCTGAAGTTATCGTTGAGGGGACAGCTTATCCCGGAACAACAGTCAATATAGGGGAACTTTCCATGATAGTAAAAAAACCTGTTCAGTACAGCAAGTTTGTTGTTAATTCGGGGGACGTAAGGACTGCGCCTATCTGATTTTGCGCTGCAGGCCGATATTATATAGGGAGAGAGGAGGTGTATGAGCGATGTCCATTAACAGAATTGATTTTGGCGTTATGGCTACATCCACGGATGTGACCAGTATTAAAGCCGCTGAAGAGGCAAGGCCTCTTGCTGATCAGCACAATTTCCAAACCCAGTTCAACAACGAGGTCGAGAATCAGCAGCATCAGGTCAATACCAAAAACGATGTTTCGCAGGATGGAATGAATGCCGACGCAGAAGACAAGGGCTCAAACGAGTACATGGGAGACGGCGGCAAAAACCGTCGCAGAAACCAGGGGGATGACGACGGTGAAATCCTTGAGCGTCAGCTCAGCACGGAACAGATGGAAAAAATAGCTGATCACATGAGGGACAGGCATGGGAAACCTGTGGACCTTCATTTGTCATCAGGTTTTGATTTGAAGATTTAACTGTTCTATATTATAATAAAGAAACGTGTTTTTTTAGACGCGACTCTTTTGTTGGGATTTTTTGGGCGGAGTTATGATAAGTATCACAGAGATTGTTCTCATCGTCGCAGGATTTGCTGCGATTATATTAGGTTACCTTCTTCCTGCAGGTAAAGAGATGGACGAAGAAGAAAAGATGCTCATGGAGAAAGAAATTCGTGAGCTTGTTAGACGTGAGGTCGAGGATCAGAAGGAAACCATCGAAAATATGGTCGACGATACCGTTGACAATACTCTGGACAGGACAGAGAGAGCCATGGAGCGCATCTCCAATGAGAAGATGTCAGCTATTGGCGAATATTCTGACACCGTCATCAATGATATCCACAAAAATCACGATGAAGTCATGTTCATGTATGACATGCTCAATGACAAACACAAGAATCTTACATCTGTTGTCTCCGAAGTTTCCAGAAAGACTGACGAAGCCAAACAGGCTGTTCTTGATGCCCAGGCTACAGCCAAGGAGGCAAAAGAGGCTTCAAATCTCCGGGCAGTATATATAGACGAAGCTGAAGATAAGCTCAGCGGAATACACATTCCTTATAAAGAGAAGGATGACACCCCTGATGAAGACGCACCTGCCCCTGTTGCTCCAAAGCAGCCTGAGGGCAATATAGAGAGCGGATATGTGGATGAGAAAAATCTTAAGGAACTTGAAGTTCTTGAGGAAATACCGGCTGAGATCCTCAATGCCGAAGACTTAAGCGGACTGCATATCATAGGAGGAAAAGGCGATTCCGTGCAGGAATCAGAATCAAAGGTGATTCCCATCAAGGAAGCTGTCAGAGTGCAGGGCAAGGCCAAGAATCCGGATTCATCAATGGAAGAACTTACAGCCAATGACCCGGCTTCTCAGAACAGACAGATTCTGGAGATGCATAAACAGGGTAAGTCCAATATGGTCATTGCCAGAGAACTTGGCCTTGGCATAGGCGAAGTAAAACTGGTCATCGACCTTTCAAATAAACACAGAAAAGTAAGATAAAGGAAAGACAGTTAATGAAACTAAAGTATTATCTTCGCGGTATGGGAATAGGCATCATCCTCACCGCAATTGTTATGGGCTTTGCCCTTGGCGGAAGAAAAGCCACCATAAGTGATGCCGAGGTCATCAGACGAGCCAAGGAGCTCGGCATGATAGAGGCCGGAACCGGCACATTATCACAAAACAGCAAAGAGGACGGATATAATAATGATCAAACCGATACATCTTCATCCGATACGCCACTGGGTCAGGCAGGAGAAAAAATACCTGAGGAAATCGACCAGACAGTCACTTCGCCAGATCAACCTGCTTCTGACGTGGCTGGAGAAGCGGAAGAAGGAGAAGATTCGCAAACAGAAGAAGGAACTCCTGAAAGTGAAAGCTCAGGCGATGATGCTCAGGGTGCAGCAGAAGGACAGGTAAAGACCACTGATGTAGCTTCTGCAAAAGATACAGGATCCGGGACTTCAAGCGGAAGTCCAACCAAAGCATCGACCGGAACTTCTGAAAATACGACATCCTCCGGAAAAAATACTTCGGCACAGGGAAACGATGCGGATACGGGTAAGACATCTTCATCAGAGGTTACGTCAGGCAGTTCTTCATCGGGAAGCGCTTCATCAGGTAATGCTTCATCCAATAGTGGGAATACTTCATCAGGATCAGGCACTTCATCTGAATCCGGGACAGGAACCGGTACAGATACATCAACCGGAAAAAGTTCATCATCGGAAACGGGAATATCTGCTGAAGGCGGAACCGGTACATCAACAGGTAAAACCGTTACGATTCCCGGCGGGCTCGGATCTGAAGCTGTAGCAGCCATCCTTGAAAGAGAAGGACTTATCGATAACGCCAGCTCTTTTAACAGATATCTTGTTGAGCAGCATATAGACAGAATTATCCGTTCGGGAGTAAAGAGCATCCCCGAGGGTGCAAGCTATGAACAGATAGCAAATATAATCACGAAATAAGACATTACCGTAAAAATGTGGATAATGTCTTATTTTTTTGTTGATTTATCAAAATCCGTATGATATTATAAGAAAGCTGTGGACTTATAGGACTATTTATGCCCATTTTTACAGGCCATGGCAGTAACAAATACACACGTACATCCGATTCTTTTTCCGGTGTCGGTGATTGGCCGATCAGAGAAAGAGCCTGCCTGACAGGAGACGCACTGCAGGAACAACGAGCACAAGGTGTACGGAAGATTAACCAAACGGAGGTATCAAAATGAGCGTTGTATCAATGAAACAGTTACTTGAAGCAGGTGTACATTTCGGACACCAGACCAGAAGATGGAACCCTAAAATGGCTCCTTACATCTTCACAGAGAGAAACGGAATCCACATCATCGACCTTCAGAAGTCAGTTGT
>JAILFT010000173.1 GCA_024697425.1 Butyrivibrio sp.
GTCCTGATCTTGCCGATAAGCTGCTCTCTTGTATATTCGGGAACATCCTCGGCATTGGCATGCTGCATATATCCTCCGAAGTTGCCTCTTGACTCAATGGTGATGTAAGAAGGTTTATCTCCGCTAAGGTAGGACACATAGGCGTGACCGGTCTCATGGTATGCGACTTTCCTGTAATAGTCCGGAGTGTGCTCTTTCTTTTCACCGTAGTTATATTCCTCAAGGGCATTAAGGATATCCTTGTCGCAGACCGCTCTGCCCTCTCTATTGGCGTTTCTGAAAGCAAGGTCAATGACGTTCTGAAGGATTGCCAGACTCTGTCCAGTGGTCCTCTCCGCCACGCTCTTTGCTATCTCATCGGAAACACCATCTATATTCTTATTCTCAAGGAGCCTCAAGATATAAGTCTTTCTCTCCTCCTCGTTGGGAAGATCCACATATATCTTGTTGTCAAATCTTCGGATCAGAGCGCTGTCCAGGGATGAAATGCCGTCGGACTCGGCACCTACGCCATAGTTTGTGGCTGCCAGTACGAATACGGGCTTGGAACTGTCCGCAGATGAAAAGCCGTCCATCTCCGTCAGTAGCACGTTAAGCATACTGTCCGTTACTGCCGTAAACTCGGATCCCGTCCTCTGTTTGCCTATGGCATCGATCTCGTCTATGAATATGATGGCAGGGGCAAATTTCCTGGCTCTCTTAAAGAGCTTTCTGATATTGGCTTCGCTCTCGCCTACATATTTGTTCTTGAAATTGGCTGCACTGGTCTCCATGAAGTGAACATCACATTCACCGGCCATGGCCTTTGCCAGCATGGTCTTACCGGTTCCGGGAGGTCCGTAGAGAAGAACGCCCTTGGGCGCCTTGCCACCTGCCGCCAGGAACTGTTTGGGATTCTTGAGATACTTGACGAAGTACTGCAGCTCTTCCTTGGCCTTCTCTGCACCGATGATATCTGAAAAACGAACATTGGGCCTTTGGGCATCGCTAAGAATTGAGCCTCTGCTCTCTACATCCACCGCCATTCTCTTCTTGAGATCATAGTAGCGAATCACAGCCTTTCCTTCGTTTATCTCCTGCTTGGTGGAGAAGTCTATTACCCAGCCTCTCTGAGTAAAATCACGGCTCTCCTTCTCCATGTACAGTTCTTCCATTATCTGGGTAAACAGGCGCTTAAAACCTGCACCGCGATTTTTATCAACGGTTGCTATTCCCGCAGCTCCCTCCTGGATAAAGGTATTGCGGTCAACCTCGGAGAACTTTCCGCCCATCTCAAGAAGATATATGGGAAGCCCTGCCTGTGACTCAACAATGTTATGAAGAAGCTTAACTCCCTTGGTATTGTAATCCGCAATACTAAGGATCGTATCATCTTCCTTGTTCTTGCCAAGGAAGGGATCGATATATACCGCTGAAATATCGTTTTTAAGACATTCTACGGCCTTCTCGAAATCAGCCGTTCTGTGGACGGTATACCTGCTGTTTTCAAGAGCATCAAACATCTCATCGTCCGAGAAGAACAGTACTTCACTCTTTTCCTCGCTCTTAAACAGCTCTTTAAGTTCAGGGTCAATTCCGTCCCACTCCACATCGATGTTGATGGACTTTATGGCCTCGTTCCCGGATTTGCTGTTCTCCATCTGGCGAAGGAGCTCATAGATCTCGTCCTTAAGGAACTTGCCGCTCTGTCCCACAGCAACTCTGGCATCGATATCTCCACCTCTGTTGTAGATGAAAAGAAGAGGCAGATAATTGGAATACTTTACTTTGACACCGTATTCCTCCTCCATGCCGCGTACAATCTGATCAAAATTATCCTTAACCAGCTCCACCAGATACTTCACCGACAGGTGGTTAAAGAGAATAATATTGCCTGAGGCTATCCTGGAGCAGAATTCCGGTGAGAGCGCCGGATCTCCGTCAGGTCCCTTTTCGGAGGTGATGGCATCAACCACAACCTTCTCGGGAAGCGTGGTGAGGTTCACGCTCCTGTCCGAATACAGCTCACGCCCCACATTGGAGGTGAAAATAATGGTCACATCCCTGAAGCTTACATACCTTTTTCCGATCGTGCCATTGACTTTACCGGATCCAAGAATCTGTAAAAACTGCCTGAGCACTATGGGATGAGCCTTTTCTATCTCGTCAAATACAAGTAAACATTCCGGGTTTTTGGATACAAAACCTGCAATGTTATTCTCGGATACACTGCTGAAATTACCGGGACTTCCGATAAGTTCCTGTATCGCCTGGGAGGTAACATACTCGCTCATGTTGAAGATCTTGTACGGTATCCCCAGGGCTTCTCCTGCTGTCTCAGCCAAAAGAGTCTTACCGACTCCGGGAGGTCCGAAGAAAAAGAAAAACGATTTCGGCTGGTCTCCCTCTTTGGTCTTTCTTAAAAGCTCACCCTGGTTGTACCCCTGAATGAACTTAAGAACAGCCTGATCCTGACCTTTTACCACATCAAGAAGGGCGATGCTTAGCTCTCTGTACTTCTTTGAGAGATCCGCAAGGCTTCTTGGCTCATCACTTTTCCTGGAAGAAGCCTTATCCTTTTGGGTCTGCTCTTTCTTTTCAGGTGAAGGCTCTTTATTATCAGCGACGCTTTCGGTATTATACTTGCCCGCCTTATCACTTTCTTCCGTCTTCACGGTATCTGTTTTTTTAGTCTTGGCGGGATTTTCAGCCTCCTCATCCCTTGGCATCCTATCCCTGAGCTCTCCCATGTACTTATATACATCCGACAGCTCTTTTCCCTCGGAGAAATAGTCATCCATGGGAATAAAAGAAAGCTCTTTTGCCTTTCCCAGGATTTCAGATGAAGCGGTATCAGGGGTTGTCCCCTTTAGATATTCCTCAAACTTGTCTTCTTTCTCTCTGATAGTGTCCTTAGGTATATACGGCAACAGCAGTAATAAGCCGGATTTGATCAGATCATAATCCAGCTTATTATCAGAGAACCATTCCCGTGCCGTCTCGAGATCATCCATGCACTCCGCCGGAACAAAGATGCTAACCTGATTTTCTTCCAAAGAAAGTAATTTGGAATATCCAAAGATCACATTTTCAGGGAAAACATCCTTGCCGCGGCCAAGCTGCATTGCAACCTCGAAAACCTTATTTTGGCCGGCGCTCATGGGTTATGCCCAAAGGGCCTTCATGAATACCGGATATGCGCCCTCAACGATCTTAACCATCCTGATCATGAGCTCAAAGCACTCAGGGCCGCAGGAATCCAGCTGAATAACAGCATCAAGCTTGGCACTGATGCTTCCGTTTTCAGTATCAAGTACAAATTTAACCAGCCTGTACTGACCGTTAATTTCATTAAGTACAGGATAAATCTTGTCATATTTATCTGCGGGAACAGTTATATACTCAAGTCCCTCAAGATGAACATGGGCATCATCTTCATCAAAATCAAAGAAAATGCTAATGGATCCCCCCTCAAAATTCCAGCCGACTCTAAGAAGCGTGTCGTTGATCACTGTTGCCTTTGTCTCCTGTGCCTCAAAAAACGCTTCTACAACCTTTGCTGCCATACCTGCCATAACATTTATACCTCCGTGTTTTTTTTATGTTAGAACATTATTAATTATATGCAATACAGATACCTTTTGCAAATAAACCACAAGTGTGGTTAACTAGGATTGGTATATCAAAAAATCACTCAAATGGCGGACAGAATCTATGAATATACTCTTTCTTATATACCCTGTTGTTCTCACAATTTTAATATTCTTCGGCGCCGACTTTTCGGGCCTCATAAAACCGTCCAAATCTTCCGACCCTTACGCTCCCCATGATGACTTTTTTGTCCAGAGCAAAATGATAAGGGGCGGGGCCTGTCTTTTCATAATTCTCCATCACCTTGTGCAGAAGATCTCGGTTTACGGCAACATAGACAAGGGCCCCATCAACGTCTTCAATGACATGGGATACCTTCTTACGGCCATTTTCTTTTTCTACTCGGGCTACGGGCTCATCACCAGCTTTTTATCCAAGGAGGGCTATCTTGACTCGTTCCTTGTAAAGAGGCTTCCCACGGTGCTTCTGCCCTTCTGGCTAATCAATATCGTCAATATTCTGATCAACAGATTCGTCCGCGGCAGAAAGGAAGGCATCATCGAGATCCTGAAGGACGCCTTCGGTCTGCAGCTCATAGACGGCAACGGATGGTTTATCATCGAGATAGCAGTGATCTACCTGATGTTCTATGTGATCTTCCGCCTTGTTAAGAACAAAGATGCGGCGCTGATCCTTCTTGCCATCGCCGTTCTTGCCATAATTCCCTTCGCCTATGTCCAGGGCCACGATCCCCAAGGCGTAAAGAGCACCTGGTTCCACGGGGAATGGTGGTATATATCAACAACCTCTTTTGTCCTGGGCACCATATACGCCAGGTTCAAGGGCGGCATTGACGGATTTATTAAGAAGCACTATTATCCTGTGCTCATCACTTCTTTTGTGTTGTCCCTCATCACCCACTTTACGGCGGTTATGTGCCTTCGTTTTCTTGGGTACTACCACACCGGAATGCCTTCGGCCACAAGAGACGGCGTGATCACCCTGATCGCCCAGAACATTGATTCCTGCGTATTTGCAATGCTGATCCTTGTTCTGTCCATGAGGATCTCTCTTAGAAGCCGCTTCCTTAAGTTTATAAGCGGTGTTAGCCTTGAGCTGTTCCTGATCCACGGCGCCATCTTAGACCTGGTGTTTGATAGGATTGAAGCACCGGACGGTATCCGTTTTTTGATAGTTTACCTTGTGGCCATCGCCGCCACTGCCCTTATCGCCCCGGTTATTGGTTTTGTGGTCAAAAGAACTATCACTTTCCTTAAGTTTTTGACATCAAATGAGAGAAATCGAAAGAAGGTAGCTATCGGTCTTCTTACCGTACTTTTGGTTTTCCTTGCGGTTGTCGGAGGACTCCTTTACGGGGAGAGGTTCTTCTTTGCAGAGGAAACCTACAAGGAAGAGATGAAGGCCATCAAAAAAGCCGCCGTCGGGGAGGAAGTCCTCTATGGGCGCTTTGATACCAATCCTCTCATCCCAGGTGCCGAGCGCATGACCTGGATCGTTGTCAGCAAAAAAAGCGGCGTTGCCACACTTCTTGCCAAAGAGGGAATAGACGGCAATTACTACAATCAAAAACACGAAGCCGTATCCTGGCAGGATTCGGATCTTCGCGCTTATATCAATTCAGACAAATATATGAAAACCTTTAATTCCTTTGAAATGAAAAGCTTAGAGGCAGATTCTGACGGGGATTACTTCGGCCTTCTTACTGCAGATGAGGCCGAAGCCTTCTTTGGCTCTGATGAGGAGCGGGAGCTTATCATCTCCGATGTTGCCAAGAACCACGGTACCAATGTGAACCTCATGAGCAAGATCCACAGCTGGGATATGAAGGAATATCACACCTCCTGGTGGTGGCTAAGGGGCGATGATGGGGTTTCTGACCTCACAGCTCCCATTGTAACTGAAGATGGCACCATTGAGCCTGGCGTGAAATACGTCAACAAGCCCGCAGGTGCCATTCGTCCCATTATATGGGTCAGGTACGGTATTTGATCATCTTCTGACACTGGCAGCCATTCGATGGTAGGTATGACGAATGCCTCGAATGCTTATGCTGTATGCCATTATGTTCTTCGGTGCTGCAATTCCGGGATGACCGCTGTCACCTATGTGATGAAGGTCAGTTCCGGTCTGCTTGCACAAAAGAGCTATCTGCTTTATCGTCTCTTCGTCAGTGCCCTCCTGGCTTGTGCCAATGGCAGTCATTGAAAGTTTCCCAAGTTTATGAATATGAGTTACCCTCTCTCTTGCCCACTCCAGGGTTATTCCGGGAACAGTGCCCGGTGCGGGAAGAAGAATGATGTCAGCTCCCGCCTCGGAAAAGGCGTCTATATCATCCATGGTAAGAATTGCATCAGCGCCCTCGGAAGCAACACCTGCAGCATGCATCTTGCCGGAGGCTATGATCACGTCTTCCCCCACTGCCTCTTTTATCTCCCTTATTGCATTGAGAATCCCCTCGTTGGTGACTCCTATGCCGGGATTGCCTGTTATGAGGATAAGGTTAACTCCCATATCTCTGGCTCTTATTGCATTTTCTGCATTGGCGATACGCCCCTTAGTAAGAGCCCAGGGGTTGTCTGAACCCTCTACGATCTTACCGGGTTCTAAATTGATCCCGAGAGGAAGGCCTGTTAGGCTCTTCATAAGCCTTACGGTATCTTCCGGTTTGTGATCCGGAAGTCCCTTTATATCAGGATTCCACACATCAAAGATATTGCACAGGATAAAGTCCGAGCCAAAGGCCGCACACAGCTCGGCGTTGGATACATCCTCACACTGGGGAGTGAACATACCGATGCACTCCGTCATAATGGTTCTTCCTTCGCTTTCGGCAATGGCCCTTAGAAGGTCCTGTTTATCCATCTTTTCAAAGTCACTTGCAAAGCTGTTTAAGACTCTTTTCCCCATGTCCTGTCTCCTGTACGGGTGGTTTACCGGTCAGATTCTTACTGTACGGGTGGTTTAGCCGGCAACTTCCTCTGCTTGCTTTTTGGATTTCTTTTTATTGAATACTTCTATAGCTTCCTGATTGTTCTCATTCACGGCGATCCTTCTGAGCACTTTCCTGATGAGGAATGAGAATCCTATGGAAACTACAAGAAGGAAAAGACCTGCTATCAGCATAACGTTGGACTCGGTTCTGGCAACCTCAGCCTGCTGCGCAATATCAGCCCCTGAAAGCTCAGCTGCTGCCTGCATTGCAGCAAGAGTAACATAGCCAAAGCTGTTAAATAAAAAGTGCATGATTATCGATGTCCAGATACTTCCGCTGGCAAAGTTGGCAAGGGCAAAGATAACACCGAGAACTATGGCATAGCACATCTGATTGATGTTAAGGTGAAGGATACCAAACATAATTCCGGAAACAGCCGCTGCCACAGCAAGGGATGTAACTCTTCTGAATCTGTTGAAGCAAAAGCCCCTCATGGCTGACTCCTCACATATAGGTGCAACAATGGCAACTACAATGTAGGATGCCAGTAAAGATCCGGAAGTAAACTGATCTGCTGCTGCCACAACGGTGTTAGGTACAAAAACCTGGGACAGAGCGTTAGCACACCATAAAAGCGGGGCGCTGACTATTGTAAGAAGAACTGTCCAGGGGATTGTTGAGAACTTGATCTTCCTAAAACCAAAGCTCTCGATAACACGCTCCTTCTTCATCTTGGTATAGATTATAGCGGGAAGAACTACTACGACCTCGGTAATAGTTCCAAATACCACAAGTGGAACATCTACATCTATCAATGCAAGCACTGTGCTTACGAGAATGTTCAGCACGAGCATCAGAATAAATACAACGACGATTCCGATAACCTCCCTGGCAACCTTGGGTTTCTTTTCAGTGGTGACTGTCTGTTCCACTTCACTGTTCAATTCATTGCTCATCTTTTTTCCTCCATAAAACAACACTTTTTTCCTACTATAAAAACTTACCACAGTAACTTATGCCTGTCACTCCCGCATATTTAACCAGTTCTGCAAAAAGGCTCATGCCCCAAAGCACTTCGACACCTCTTTTACTCCCTGCTCATGCGTAACAAGGTCATGCCCCAAAGCACTCCGGTATCTCTTTTACTCCCCTGCTCATGCAAAGCGCCGAGGACGCCCCGGTGTAGGAAAGCGGATTGCCATCTGTGTCTGTGACACTGCAGCCGGCTTCCTGGGCAATGAGAGCTGCTGCCGCATAGTCCCATATCTGGATCTTAAGTTCAAAGTAAAGTCCGCATCTTCCGATGGC
>JAILFT010000188.1 GCA_024697425.1 Butyrivibrio sp.
ACGCAATATAACAGGGCAAAAAATTCTCCCGCGCTGCATTAAGCACAGGAGAATTCGATTTATATATCTGTATTTACGGGGTTAAAGCAATTCCCATGTTAGGCTCAAAGTATAATGTTGTTGTAATGCCCTCAACACTTATTTTCTTTTTGCCGGTAGCCAGTTTTCCCTTATTGATATTTACCAAAACCGGCCCAGTGGGAATATAAAGATAGTACACACCGGTTACAGCAACTCCGGTGTCATACTCCTTCGATCCATCTTTCACAGCATAATTGATCGATTTGATCTTGCAGTTCTTATCCCAGCAAATATTGGCATAAGTATCCGATCCATCTTCGATAAAAGATTCCAATCTTACAACCATGCTGCAGTTCTTATCGGCAGGATTAGCAAAGGGATAATACCATGCACCGCTTCGTTTTGCAAAAGGCGAAATAGCCTCATAGGCCATACCGTATTTGTTGGTATGAAGATCTCCCTTAAGACCGTTAAGCGCTCCCGCTTTAATAGTCCCAGCTTTCAGAGTTCCATCGCCAAAAGTAAACACCTGAAATCCGGCCTCTGCATCACCAACCCAGGAATAGCATCTGCAAATATCATTTCGTTCATCCACAGAAAGCCTTGATATATCAGTAATCCTGTACATACTGTTTCCGGACTGAACAACGGCGCCTTTAAGAACATAGTACTTGCCGCTTATCTTTCTCATGGAAACCACATCTGAAGTTATTCCTTCGCAGTAACCGTCAGCTTCGACAAACAGTTTGATTCCATTAAGCTTCGCGGCTTCCTCGCCCTTAAGATTATAAAGACCTGTTACCGGAAGTCCGTTACTGCCTATTGCGTAGTACTTGCCGCCTGATACGATAATCGCATTCTTAACATCAAATTTCTTGATACTTCCGTCACTGTTGTAGGTTGCTGTTACGGGATAAGAGCCTACATAAGTGGTTCCCGTAAATCCGGTGGTTGATACCGATCCGTCAGCTCCGAAATAGAACCACTTCTTGCCTGTCTTTCTAATAACATTTGCCTCGGCCTTATTATCTCGGGGTGAATAATATTTGGTATCTATTTTTCCGGACTTACTTACAGCTTCATTCTGAGTAATTCCATCTGTTGCAAAATGATAAGTCTTACCATTTATGGTAATGTCGCAGTCCTTGACCCATGCAAATCTATCCATTGAAGCAGTGGAAGTTTCATTGAAATAAAGCTTTGCAGCATTGCCCTGCCCTTTAATGTTTCCACTGCCATCGATAGTAGGCACCGGAACAGTCTTCCAGCCTGATGAAGCAGCAAAGCTAACAGGATCGAAATAGAAATATCCTCCGAACATTATCTTTGTGAAAGTATAGTTGTCTATGTTGGCGATCTCGATACCCGGCGCAATCTTCTGCCAGCCGCTCTTGAAGTAGCCATCTGATCCGATCATGTAAGTCTTGCCGCCGTTTACAATAAGCTCTTCCACGTCGGCTCCGATCTGTCCGGCGCTGACAAGGCATTTTTTACCGTCATAAGCGTAGAAACCGTTGAAGGCACTTCCTTCCTTATTAACGACGTACATAACTCCGTCAGTGACAACATGCTGCAATTTGCCTGTTAACAGATAACACTTCTTGGCGTCCTCCAAGGTCTCAGGCTGCTTGTCGTAATTGCAGTAATACATATTATTGCCTGTAAGTATCCAGTGCGAACCCAAAGGCTCGCCAATATAACCACCTGAGGTGTTTCTCTTCGCACTTCCGTAGCAAAGGCTGCCTCTGTTACTATCAGCTGTATTGTCATTGAAGTAATAGGTCTTGCCCTCAATTACAGTCTTGCCCTTAGCCAGTTCTCCCGAGGCATTCTTAATATAATACCAGCGCCCGGTCTTACCGGATTTATCGCCAGAAGAAGCAACATACCTGAATCCTGTCTGACCTGTAAGGACCAGTCCGGGCTTATTATTGTCTGCAAGCAGATAGTACTTGCCTTTATACTCCACAGCATCTTTTCCCTGCTGGACCCATCCGAAACTATTGAAGTAATAGGTTTCGTTTCCTATCCTGGCAATTCCCACGGTGAAGTTTCCGTTCTTATCAAGGTAGCATACCGGAACCGGATCAGGAAATCCTGAATCCTTCTCCGGATATAAGAAGCAGTTTGTAAGCTTCTTCGTGCACTTCTCATCTGCATAAAAAGCGATACCGGAATCAGCTTTTTTTAAATTAGCGGTTCTGTTATATACAGTCTTGTATTCCCCATCAACCTTGTAATAGTACCCTGTCGCCACACCGACGCCGTCAGCTCCAACGATAGTCATGCATCCGTTCTCGTCAAAGCTGTAGTATTTGCCGCCGATCACCATGTAGGTATCTCTTAGGGCTATACCATCCTCATCGACATAGTACTTGTTGTTGCCCAGGGTAACTACTTTGTTCTTGATGATTGCTCCGGTTTTATCTGCAATAAAGATCTGATTGCCGCACCAGAACGCGGTATTCATGGGAATACAGCCAGCCGGAATAGTGGTTTTATTATTTGCCTCATCCAACTTGCTTCCGCCGGTGTAATAATCTTTTCCCTTCAGAGTAAAGTGTCCTTCGGCAATATTTCCCTTTACCTTGGCATAAGGATCGCAGTACATAAGGTACTTAGCCTTGTTTGCCGCAACCTTTTTCCGGTCTGCGTTAACGGAGATGAAGCCTGTCTGGATCACACCTTTGCTGAGAATATATTTTATACCGTCCTCAGGTGAATAAAATCCTTCATAGAGTTCGCCATTATAATCAAGATATACGTTGCTGCCTCCCTTTGGCACCCAGCTTTCGGTAACCTTGAACCCTGTCTCTGGATCAAAATAATATTCCTTGCCGGTAGCGGTTATCTTCTGCCAGCCTGTCTTAACCTCACCGGTCTTATCAATGCAATAATAATTCACCGCATATGTTTCGGGGTCTATATGATTCTTCTGACAGTTTCCGTTTCTGGAAGAATCCTTATCCAGCCTCTTATCACTGAAGGAGTATACCCTGCCTCCGATATGGTAAAAACCGTTTTCAGCAATATTTCCGCTTTCCGGATCAAAGTAGGCAGTGGAAGCAGCCTTCATGTCTATCTTTCCCACAGACAGAATGTCATGAGTATTCTTATCTACATTTACCCAGCCTCTGATCGGCTCTCCGTCCTTGTATCCTGTTCCGCTGCTGTAATTAACACCGTCAACAAATACCGTAAACTCAAGGCTTGTGTTACCGGTAAAATTACTTTCCTGTATTTTTACAGTTACAGTGACCTTTCCGGGCTTTTTGTACTGAATTATATTTTCTGTGACACAGCTCTTTCCATCTTTAGACAAGCTAAAAACTGATGTCCCTCCCGAATAGAAGCTGGCAACGCTCGTATCCGACACTGTCCACCTAACTTTAGCGCCTTCAGCTGCTGCGTCTGCAACAAGCTTTACCGTTTTCTTATCATTGTATTTAAGCTTTAATACCTTTGATACATCGGATTTAAATGTTTTGACTTCGTGCTGTTCTGCCTCGCCAACAAGTTCCTCATCTTCTTCAACTTCAAGAAGTTCCTCGGAATCCTCAAGTGAAGCCTCATCCGCAGCTTCCTCCTCAGAGAGCTCATCTTCTGTCTCTGTGCTTTCCTCTTCCTCGGCGTCATCCTCCAAAGAATCCTCTGAGTCCAAAGAGCCTGCTTCTCCCGCCGAGATTTCCTCAGAAGCCTCGCCTGCATTCTCCTGCTCATCCTCCGGTACGGTTATATCCTCAGAAGCCTCGCCTTCCCCGGCACCGCTTCCTTCATCCGAAGCATCTTCGGCTGTCTCCTTGCCTTCATCGCCTGAAGCTTCCCCTAAAGCTTCCTCCGAATTATTATCGTTTTCTCCCTCTGCGGCTTCACCTGACTCCGCCTCCGAAGCTGTCTCTTTTCCCTGCTCATCTTCAGAAGCGCCGCTCTCATCCTCCCCGGGAAAAGAGCTGTCGTCCAAGCCTTCAGATGACTCAGCAGCAGCCTCGATCACCTGTCCCTCTTCCATGGCATATGCAGGAACAGCCGAAGTAAGCGTTCCCACCGTCAATGAAAGACAGAGAAGAGTTCCCCAAAACTTTCTCATTCTCATAACAAAAAATTTTCCTTCCTCCAAATAGTTTCCATAACACAACCTGTGTATTATACCTTACAAATGTGAAATTTTAGTGAAATAATTTTGCTTCAAAACGAAATAAAATATCACTCGTGTAGTAAATAAACGTCCATTTTATCGGCAAAACGCATATAGGTTGCGCAAAACCTATCATATATGTTAAAATTAATATTCGAGTCGGAGGTTAATATGAGCAAAGAAACTAAGCCCAGAAAACACAGACATAAACGTCATTACACATTTATGGTGATTTCCGGAGATTCCGATGGCAGTACCAAGCGCCTTCACCTGAACCATTTCAGGACACAGGTTCTGGCCTACACAGCATTTATCATTGCACTGGCGATAATCTGCTACATCATTTACTCAGCCATCACCATCAAGAGCCTTCGGGACGTGAACGCGGATCAGAAGGCACAGATCGAACAACTGAAAACAGACAGCAGCACGCTGGAAGCTTCCAACGATGAGCTGGAGACCAAGATACAGCAGCTTTCCGTTGCGCTGAACCAGAGGCTTGAGGATGAACAGGTTTCCGCAGAGGAAGCCGAGAACATGGCTATCCCTTCGGGATTTCCTCTCACCGGAACAGCATCCATGACGCCGGCCCTGGACGATCCCAACGAGACCAAGGTTACTCAGATCACCGAGGACAATCAGGACACCGCCACAGGCAATCCTATAGTTTTACTGGAGGCAGCCGCAGGCAACAGTGTTATAGCAGCAGGTTCGGGAACGGTACAGACAGTTACCACCGATGTTAAGTTCGGAAACATGGTGACCATCGATCACGGAAACGGATACCTCTCCATTTACAGGAATTCTGGAGATCCGCTGGTTACCGAGGGTTCACAGATAGATAAGGGCGACATCATTTTTGTAATCACAGACGATAATAAAACGCTGGGCTATCAGATCCAGCAGGATGAACAGTATATCAACCCTGAAGATCTTACAGAGATCAACGGATGATGAACACAAATCGGAGGATAATCAAATGTTTGGATCAAGAAAAGAAACTACTGTAGATCCTTCACTGGAACAGGTAGGAACCATCATCGGTCCCGGAGCTGTTATTGACGGACCTCTTACCACCAAGGATTCCACCAGGATCGACGGCACTGTTAAAGGCAACGTAACCATCAGCGGTGCACTTATCGTCGGCGGCGAAGGCAAGATCACAGGCACAGTTTCCTGCATGAACGCCTACATTGCAGGCGAGGTGACAGGCAACATCTCAGCTCCTCAGGGCAAGATTGAGATCAGCGATACCGGCAAGGTTGTCGGCGATGTAGCCTGCAAGGGCATCATCATCGATGAGAACGCGGTATTCTCAGGCAAGTGCGATATGACCGGCGTTGAGAAGAGCTCTGCCGAGCTGGCAAAAGAGAGAGCGGCTTCCGACAACACTTCTTCAGAGGAAAAGAAAGAAGAAGAGAAGAAGGAAGACGACAAAAAAGACGAAAACAAGAAGAACTAAAGCAATTGAATAAATATCAAAAGAAAAAGTGCCATCGGGAGCAAATCCCGTTGGCACTTTTAATTTCCGATACCGTAAAGATTACTGCATTCTGTTGAACACCAGCTCATAACCGTCATCACCGTAGTTCAGTGAACGGTTAACTCTGCTGATGGTAGCTGTTGAAGCACCGGTTTTTTCTGCAATCTCAAGATATGTCTTCTTATCTCTCAGCATTGAAGCAACTTCAAATCTCTGAGAAAGTGATAACAGTTCATTGACTGTGCAAAGATCCTCAAAAAAACTATAACACTCTTCCTTATTCTGAAGACAGAGAACTGCATCAAACAGGTGGTCTACGGCATCAGTTCTGATCTTCTTGTTCATTTCCTAATTCCCTCCAAACCATGTATGATTTCTATGTTAACTATATTTCGTCAACACTGCTTTTATGCTTAGATATTTTACCACGCTAAACTTGTAAAGTAAAGAGGTATAAGATATTAGCCCGAAAATATAAGAATTGCTTTACTTTTGCGCATAGTTATGATATCGTAAATGTGTTGTCATAGACAACATAACGATTATTTTTTATTTTTTGTGGAGGTATTACGATGAACAAAGGTACTGTTAAGTGGTTCAACAACCAGAAGGGTTACGGCTTCATCTCTGACGAGGCTGGCAATGATGTATTCGTACATTATTCAGGACTCAACATGGAAGGTTTCAAGTCTCTCGAAGAGGGCGCTTCTGTTGAGTACGATGTAATCCAGGGCGAAAAGGGACCTCAGGCCGTAAACGTAAACAAGCTTTAATTC
>JAILFT010000224.1 GCA_024697425.1 Butyrivibrio sp.
GGTACTGTGGCAGTTCGTGGGAATGTGGAACAGCTACTTTGACGCAATGATCTACCTTAATTCAGCAAGCAAGCAGCCGCTGCAGCTGGTACTCAGGGCAATCCTGATCCAGAATGAGCCCGATCCCGGAATGATCGCGGATATGCAGAGTACAGCTCAGAGAGCACAGCTTGCGGAACTTCTTAAGTATGCCACCATCATCATCTCCAGTCTTCCGCTGGTAGTGATGTATCCCTTCTTCCAGAAGTACTTTGATTCAGGAATCATGGTGGGATCGGTAAAGGGCTGAGAACACCTGACGAGGTATTATCGAGTCCGGTGTGAACGTGTTCCGGCGAACGCAGTGAGAGCAGAACTTCCTTGTTAAACACAAGGTTGGTATAAACAAAGAGGAAAAAAGGAGAGGAAAATGAAAAAGACAACATCCAGGTTACTGAGTGCAGCCATTGCAGCAGCTATGTCCATCAGCGTGCTTGCAGGCTGCGGAAATGGGGCAACGGGCAGTGGGGCTGCCGAAGTATCAGCAGAGGATCTTAGCTTTCCCTTGGAGAAAACGGTTACCATAACAGGTACCATCAGCTATCCTTCAGGAACAGAGTCAGATCCCAACAAGAGGACCATCTTCAAGAGACTTGAAGAGGCAACCAACGTACATGTTGAGTGGACAGCGATTTCAAACGACCAGTGGGGAGACAAGATCCAGCTCAACATGGCCAACAAGAAC
The DNA here is from genome assembly GCA_024697425.1 of Butyrivibrio sp. GTDB lineage: Bacteria > Bacillota > Clostridia > Lachnospirales > Lachnospiraceae > Butyrivibrio. The sequence continues at coordinate 725 of JAILFT010000224.1, forward strand.
ACACTTACCGACATGGTATTCAATGCAGGTTTCAGCAATTCAGATCTTATCAGATATGCTGATCAGGGCGTTATCCTTCCTCTGGAGGAGTACATCGACAACAATATGCCTAACTTAAAGGCAGTATTTGATAAGTATCCCGAGTACCGCACAATGTGTGAGGATTCAGAGGGACATATCTGGGCACTTCCCTGGATCGAGCAGCTTGGTTCCAACAAGACAGCTATCCAGACTGTAGGTAACAACTTCACATACATCAACAAGAAGTGGCTTGATTTCCTTGGACTTGAGACACCTACAACAGTTGATGAGTTTGAAGAAGTTCTTAAGGCTTTCAAGGACCACGCTTCAGAGCTTCAGGCAGAGTTCGGTATCGAGGGTGACATCATCCCCATGAGCTGCATCATGAACGATCAGGATCCCAGCCTTCTTATAAATGGTTTTGGTGAGGGCTACGGTGACAATGACCTGGGACAGCACATTGCAGTAACAGACGACAAGAAGGTTATCTGCACAGCTACACAGGAAGGCTTCAAGTCAGGTATGCAGTGGCTCCACCAGCTCTACGAAGAAGGACTTATCGATCCCGAGTGCTTCACTCAGGACTGGTCAACATATGTAGCTAAGGGAAAATCTCACAGATACGGCGTTTGCTTCACATGGGACGTTGCCAACATCGACAACCTTGAGGACTTCGTTCCTCTTGCAGCTCTTCAGGCTGATACCAGGAACGTAACTCCCATGAACGCCTCTTTTACCTCAGGATTTGACAGAGGCAGATGCGTAGTTACAGCTAAGTGCGACAACCCTGCATTCGTATGCGCATGGCTTGATCTTATGTACGATCCTTTCCAGTCACCTCAGAACAACTGGGGAACCTATGGTGAGGATGACGAGTTCGATATCTTCGAGCTTTCAGAGAACGCAAACGGCGGGAAGATGCTCAAGCATGCACCCCTTGGCGATGCTTCACCTGTTGAAGTCCGTGAGGCAGAGGCTGTAGGCGGACCTCTTGCAATCCTTGACGAGTACTATGGTGTATACGTCACATGCCCTGACGATGCTCAGTATCGTCTCGACTGGATCAAGGAGTACTACACAGACGACATGAACTGTGAGTATGTATATCCCAACGTATTCATGACAGCTGATGACACAGAGAAGCTTACAACAATCCAGCAGGATCTTATCAGCTACATCAACACCAGCAGAAGTAACTTCGTTATGAACGGTCTTACAGACAGCGAGTGGGATGAGTACCTCAAGCAGGTAGATGCTTACGGTCTTGAGAATTACCTTTCCATCTACCAGAAATATCTTGATGAGTTCTACAAATAATCAGGCTTTACCGGGGAGGAGGGATCTCCTCCCCATTTTTTATCACGGGTTTATTTTAAATGTTTGGCAAATGAGGATCAGGAATAATTATGAGTAACAAGTTAGACAAGGCAAGGGAATATGAAGTTAAAAAAGAGATGACCATACCGGAAGAGCAGCGTCCGGCCTTTCATCTTACACCAAGATGCGGATGGATGAACGATCCCAACGGTTTTAGCAGCTATAAGGGGGAATACCATCTCTTTTACCAGTATTACCCTTACGACACGGTTTGGGGACCGATGCATTGGGGACACGCAAAGAGCAGGGATCTTATCACCTGGGAATATCTTCCTGTGGCAATGGCTCCGGATGAGGAGTATGATAAAGATGGTTGCTTTTCCGGCAGCGCGACAGAGCTGGAGGACGGAAGGCAGCTTCTTATCTATACAGGCGTCAACAAGGTCGAGGAAGAAAGCGGAGAGATCAAAGAGTACCAGACCCAGTGCGTTGCCGTGGGAGACGGTGTTAACTTCGAGAAATTCGGAAATAATCCCGTTATCACTTCGGAAATGCTTCCCGAAGGAGCCGGCAAATACGACTTCAGAGACCCCAAGGTCTGGAGGCAGAACGGCAGATACTATATGGTTGTAGGCAACAAAACTCCCGACAGGGACGGCCAGATCCTGCAGTACGTCAGCGATGATGGCTTTAAGTGGACCTACGACAAGACGGTTATCAAGAACAACCACAGATTCGGCGCCATGTGGGAGTGCCCCGATTACTTCCCTCTTGAGGGCAAGCAGATCCTGCTTACCAGCCCCCAGGACATGCTTCCCGAGGAACTGGAGTTTCACAACGGAAACGGAACTCTTTGCATCATCGGAAGCCTGGATGAAAACGGGAACTTCTGCGAGGAGAACTGCCAGGCTGTGGACTATGGCATAGATTTCTATGCACCTCAGACAATACTTACTAAGGACGGACGAAGAGTGATGATCGGCTGGATGCAGAACTGGGATACCTGCGGCATCAGGCGTGACGACTTCCCATGGTTTGGCCAGATGAGCTTTCCCAGGGAAATCGCCCTTCACAACAACAAGCTTATTCAGCGACCTGTCAGAGAGATTGAGAACTACTACGGGAAAAGAATCAGCAGACAGAATGTACTTATATCTGACAGCGCTTCACTGTCCAGTATAGAGGGCAGATGTATAGATATGACAATAAATGTCAGAAGTACCGGAGAGGACCTTTCCTACAGGAAATTTGAGGTTCGCTTTGCGGATAACGGCAAGGCATACTCCACTGTAGAGTACGATTCGGAGCAGGGCATTGTAAAAATAGACAGAAAGCATTCAGGCAGCAGACGTGCCATCGTGCATCAGAGAAGATGCAGAGTTGCCAACAACGGCGGAGATATCAAGCTGAGGCTCATTCTTGACAGATACAGCATGGAACTGTTCATCAATGACGGTCAGCAGGTTATGTCGATGGTGATCCTCACTGACATCAAGGCTGAGGGCATCAGCTTCAAGGCAACAGGCGAACTGCTTATGGATGTGGAAATGTACGAATTGGAAAGGAAATGACATGAGCAGATTTGATGTGGTAGCCCTTGGAGAACTTCTTATTGATTTTACAAACAACGGCGAGAGCAGCCAGGGAAATCCTCTGTTTGAGGCCAATCCCGGAGGCGCTCCCTGTAACGTTCTGTCAATGCTTCAGAACCTTGGCAACAATACAGCTTTTGTCGGCAAGGTGGGAAATGACTTTTTTGGCAGAATGCTCACAGAGCGTGTTAAAAAGCAGGGAATTGATGTGTCAGGCCTTCTGGTGGACCCTGAGATACCCACAACTCTTGCCTTTGTAAACAAGCTCCCCAACGGCGATCGGGATTTCTCCTTCTACAGGAAGCCCGGAGCAGATATGATGCTCACCGCAGATGATGTTGTCAGCGTAAAGGATATCATTGGCGATGGAGAGGTCTTCCACTTCGGAACACTTTCCATGACAGCGTTTTCTGTGGAGGAAGCCACAAGACTTGCAGTTGATATAGCAAAGAACAGCGGAGCCCTTATTTCTTTTGACCCCAATTACAGGGCACCTTTGTGGGATTCGGAGAAGAAGGCTCTGGACGCTATGCGTTTCGGCTTTGAGAGCTGTGACATTCTGAAGATTTCCGACAATGAGGTGGAGCTGTTTACCGGCATCTCCGATGTTGAGGAGGGCGCCCGCAGGATCAAAGAGGAATATAATATTCCGCTGGTTTTCGCAACACTGGGACCTGACGGAAGCATGGCTCTTTACAAGGATATGGTTGTAAAAAGAGACGGCTTTATCAATCCTGACACCATCGAGACCACAGGAGCCGGAGATACCTTCTGTGCCTGCGCCATCGACTATGTCAGAAGATGCGGGATAAAGATACTTTCAGAGGAGCAGCTGGGAGACTGCCTGACCTTTGCCAATGCAGCAGCTTCCATCATCACCACAAGGCGCGGAGCCCTTTCAGTGATGCCAACATGGCAGGAGGTTGAGGAATTCCTGCAGAAATGACCGGCGGTGAAAGGTAGACTGCGATGGTAAAGATTGATCTTATTACAGGCTTTCTTGGAGCCGGAAAGACAACTTTCATAAAGAACTACGCCGGGTATCTTCTTGATCAGGGCGAGAGGATCTGCATTATCGAGAACGACTACGGTGCGGTGAACATAGATATGGTCATGCTTCAGGACCTTCTTTCGGATAACTGCAATCTGGAGATGATCGTTGGAGGCGACGGCAAGGAAGCACACAGGAGGCGCTTTCGCACCAAGCTGATATCCATGGGCATGAGTGGCTATACAAGAGTTATCATCGAGCCCTCGGGCATCTATGATGTGGATGAGTTTTTTGATGTGCTCTATGACGAGCCCCTGGATAGGTGGTATGAAATAGGAAGCGTCATTTCCCTGGTGGATGCAAAGTCCTTGTTCAAACTTGATGACATGAGGCGCTACGTCTTTATGTCGGAGATCGCAAATGCCGGTAAGCTGGTTATTTCCAAGATCACGGAGGATACCGACTGCGACAGTGTGATTGCGAAGGTCAACGAGATCATGACAGAGTTTGGCGGGAAGACCTTTGATCCGGGAAAAGACTTTGTGGCCAAGAGGTTTGACGATTTTACGGCAGAGGATTATGAGAGCCTTGGAAGCAGCGGTTACAGGCATGCTTCCTATGTGAAGATCCCCATTGAGGACAAACAGTTTACCCCGCTTTTCTATTTTGACCCTAAGATGAGCCGGGAGGAGCTTGAAGAGGTCACGAAGCATCTCTTTGAGAGCAAGGAAGCCGGAAGTGTGATAAGACTAAAGGGTTTTGTTGAAACAGGTGAAAACAGCCAGGTGGAGATAAATGCCACCCGGGAGAAGATAGCCATCACGGATGTTGTCAGCAGCAGAAATGTACTGATAGTCATCGGTGAGAAGCTCAATAAGGAATATATAAATAACATCATGAAAGACAAATGCTCAGTCGTCTCGTTGTGAGACGGCCGAGCATTTTTTAATGGGGAACAAAATGGGAGTAAAAATATCAGGCCATGATTCCCTGCACAATTGTTGCTGCCAGAATGGAGATGGCATAGCACACGTTGATTGTTATGAAGTTCTTTATTGAAGTGATAAAGGTCTTTTCCTTGATCTGCTCTTTCTTAAAGATGTGTATGTTCTTAACTACAATAGGCAGTGACAGGAAGAAGATCAGGGCTGCGGGGTTAAGGATCTTAAAGATCACCATCAGTGCTACGGATACGTAGGTTCCGTAGTAGAGAAGGGCGTAGAGCCTTACTGCCCACTTCCGTCCGATATAGTAAGCCAGTGTAAGTCTTCCCACTGCAGTGTCCTTCTCAATATCGCAGGTGTTGTTGGCCAGCATGATATTGGCTGTTGTAAAGGTGGTCACCAGCGAGAACAGGAAGAACTCAATAAACGGCCGTACATTTATCTGTAATAGAATTGTATCCCAGGATAGGCCGAGGGTAATGTAGTTAAGAGGGTTGTTAATATATAACATGAGGAATGGAATGAACATACCATAGGCCACTCCTGAGATAGCTTCACCAAGTGGAATCCTTGAGATCGGAATAGGTCCGAAGGTGTAAAAGATTCCAAGAAGAAAACAAAAGGCACCGAGAAGAAGGACTACAATGCCTGTCTTATAGGCCAGGTAAAGACCCAGAACAGTGCTTATGCCCAGCATTATCATGATCGCTGCAAAGGCGCTCTTTCTGGGTATGGGCAGCATTTCCGGGTAATCCTTGCTGTCGATGTAATTATTGATGGCTGTTGTTGTAAGATCAAATATGAACATAGCGATAAAAAACACAGTCATCAGTGGAACATTAACCGGCTGCTTCTGATATATAATGAACAGCAATGTATTCAGAAAAGCAAAGAGACTGGTTATCTTTGTGGTGATCTCCACATATTTCAAAAATCTTTTAAACATTTTTAAACCTCTATTTCACTAAAATAAGTTTAAACTTTACTAAAAATTTTGCAAAATAAATTTGAATATAAACTTGTTGTATACAATTAAATATGATATCATAGCAATACTCATTGCGCAACGCTTGATTTGAAACGTTTAGAAAGAAGGAAACGAAACAATGACAAAAATAGTTGTTATCGGCGCCGGTTATGCCGGTGTGCTGGCGACCAAGAAGCTGGAAAAGAAGCTTCGCAAAAAGAAACTGATTGATTCATGTGAGATCACTCTTATTGATAAGCATCCTTATCACACAATGCTTACAGAGCTCCATGAAGTGGCTGCCTGCCGTGTAGGTGAAGAGAGCATCAAGATGAACCTTGATCAGATCTTTGCCGGAAGGAAGGTCAATGTTGTTCTTGATACCGTTACAAAGGTAGATTTCGAGAAGAATGTTGTTACAGGCAAGAATGCTGATTACGGCTATGATTATCTTGTTGTAGCCGCAGGTTCCAAGCCTACATACTTTGGAGTTGAAGGCGCAGAGCAGTACAGCTACAAACTCTGGTCCTATGACGATGCTGTTAAGCTTCGCGACAGGATCCATGACTGCTTCAGACTTGCTGCGGACGAGACAGATCCCGCAAGGAAGAAGGAACTCCTAAGCTTCTATGTTGTCGGCGCAGGA